>DASXXX010000210.1:0-4589 GCA_036502765.1 Acidimicrobiia bacterium
GGTCTCGGTCTCTTCGGGAGCAGCGTCGAAGAACTCGCGCTTCTCGAAGTTGAACATGCCCGCGAGCACCACGGTGGGGAACTTCTGGATCTGCGTGTTGTAGCTCAACACGCTGTCGTTGTAGTACTGCCGCGCGTACGCGACGCGGTCTTCCGAGCTGGTCAGCTCTTCCTGGAGGCTCAGGAAGTTCTGGTTGGCCTTGAGGTCGGGATACGCCTCCGCCACCGCGAACAGGCTCTTCAGCGCGCCGCTCAGGACGTTCTCGGCCTGGGCCTGGTCGGCCGGGGTCTGCGCGTTGATCGCGTTGGCGCGGGCCTGCGTGACCGCCTCGAAGGTGCCGCGCTCGTGGGCGGCGTAGCCCTTGACCGTCTCGACCAGGTTGGGGATGAGGTCGTGACGACGCTTGAGCTGGACGTCGATCTGCGACCAGGCGTTGTCGACCTGGTTGCGCCGCTTGACGAGGCCGTTGTACCCGAGCCAGAAGAACAGCCCGATCAGGACCACGATGACGACGATCACGATGACTGCGATCATGCCGTCGATGTTACTGGCGACACCCGCCGGGATGGCGGCGAGCCTCAGACGCCCGCCTGGACGCCAGCTTCAAACGGTCGCCGGGCGGGGTGCGAGGATCGCCCGCTCGTAGAGCGGGAGGAACCGCTCGGCGAGGTGCGCCATCGAGAACTCGTCGGCCCGCCGGGCACCCGCGGCCACGAGACGCCCCCGCCGGGCGGGGTCGTCGAGGAGGGCGCGGAGGGCACGGCGGAACCCGTCGACGTCGCCGGCCGGGACCAGGAGGGCTTCGCGGTCGGCCCGCGACACGGTGCGGTAGCCGTCGATGTCCGACGCCACGAGCGCGGTCCCTGCGGCCATCGCCTCGAGCAGCACCACGCCGAACGATTCGCCTTCGAGGGCGGGGAAGCACGCGATGGTGGCGCCGCGCAGGCGGGCCTGCTTCTCCTCTTCCGGGACCCGTCCGAGCCAGTGCACCCGCTCGACACCGCGAGCGCGCAACGACGCCTGCTCGGGCCCGTCACCGATCACCCACAGGTCGGCGTCTCGTTCGAGGCCCGCGAATGCATCGAGCAGGACCTCGAGCCCCTTCCGGCGTTCGTGGCGTCCGACGAAGACGATCGCCGGCGCGGTCGACGGTGTGATGCGCCCCGACGCCAGCGCGGGCACGTCGACCCCGTTGGGCAGGATCTCGCAGTCGGTCTCGAACGTGAGGCTGACCTGGCGCTTGGCGTCCTCTGACACCGCGGTCGCGACCGCGAGCCGGCGCATCATCGGCTTCAGCCCGGGACGGAAGGTCTCGTACCAACCGTTGCGACCGGTGCGCGACGAGTGGAAGGTGCCGACCGCGGGAATGGTGGTGCCGACGAGCGCGGCGTGGTTCGGACCGGGTGACAGCGGTTCGTGCAGGTGCAGCACGTCGGGCCGGAACGTGCGCAGCGCTTCGATGGTGCGACGCGCCACCGCGCGTCCGCTGGCGATGGGCGCGACCGAGCCGTTGCTCGGGACGCGCGCGCTCGGCCCGACGGTGGTGATGCCCGGCTCCGGCGGCGGGCCGTCGCACGGGGCGACGATGCGGGCATCGACGCCGCTCTCGCGCAGGGCGCGGGCGAGCCCGAGCACCTGACCCTGCACCCCGCCGAACAACGTCAGCGAGTAGGGGCACGACAACATGACCCTCATCGACACATCCTCATCGAGACACCCCGATCATCCCATCTCCGCTCTGTCCCCTGCGGTGTCGCTGGGCCAGTTGGGCTGCAGCAGGTGCCAGTGCGTGGGATCGACCCGGATCAGGTCCTCGTAGGCATGGGCGAGGTCCTGGGTGACACGGGTGAGGTCGTCACGGAGCCGCCCGGTGCGCGCCCCCTCGGCACGGGAGCGGGCCGTGCCGTCGGCACGGGAGCGGGAAGTGTCGTCGGCACGGGAGCGGGAAGTGTCGAGGGGGCCGCGGATGTCGGCCCGGCTGTCGCCGTGGTCCATGAAGTAGCAACCCACCGGCAGCAACGGCGCGCCGCCCCGCAGTGCGGTCATCGCGGGGCCGCCGGGCAGCGTGGTGCGTTCGCCGAAGAACTCGACGCCGATGCCGTCGCCGCTCAGGTCGCGGTCGGCGAGCAGGCACACGACCTCGTTGGCGCGCACCGCCTTGAGCACGTCGGTGCCGGCCGACGGAGACAGCGGGATCACGCGCATGCCGAGGCGGGCACGCGTCTCGACGAACCAGTCGAACAGTTCGGGCGGCTCCACCGGCTCGGCGACGACCGTCACCGTGAAGCCCTGGAGCGCGAGCCACGCGCCGGCGAAGTCCCAGTTGCCGAGGTGCGGGAGCGCGAGCACCGCGCCCGTGCCCGCGTTGACGCCCTCCCACACGTGCTCGATGCCGGTGCAGTGGAAGTGCGCGTTGACCCACTCGGGCGTGAGCGTCGAGAGCCGGAACAGCTCGTAGAAGTAGCGACCGTACGAATCGAACGTGGCAGCGACGTCGTGGCGCAGCGCGGCGCCGCCGTAGTCGGGACCGTGGATGCGTCGCAGGTTGCGTTCCACCTGGGTGCGGCGGCCGGACATCACCGCGGGCGCGAGCTGCGCGATCCCCCGCGCCGCGGGCGCGCCGATGGCGGGTGGGACCGCACGCGCCACCGCTTCGCCGGCGCGGTACGCGAAGTACGACGTGCGCGCAGGAAGGATCGACACCGCGCTCGTTGCGGCGGTCAGCGACGACGCGACGCGGAGCGCGAACCGGCGGAGCGCTCGGTCTGCGGACGGTGCGCCGCCCACCACTGCGCCAGGCTGCCGGCGCGTGGCTCTTCGGTCCCCGACCCGCGATGGTGACGCGTGCGGCGCGGCCGCTGGGGCGTGGCCTGGCGCCACACCTTCACGAAGCGTTGCACCGCGGTGATCGCGGTGAGCACCAACATGATCCAGAGCACCGGTACGAGGATGTCGAACGCGAGGCCGACGCCGAGGAGCACGAGACGCTCGGCCCGTTCCATGAGCCCGCCGCGCGCCTGGAACCCGAGCGACTCGGCCCGGGCGCGCTCGTAGGTGATGAGCATCGACATCGCGAGCACGGCCATGGCGAGCACCGCGTCGCCGGGTGTGGCGGTCTCGGACAGGTACCACGCCACACCGATGAACATGGCGGCGTCGGCGACGCGGTCGCACACGGAGTCGAAGAACGCACCGCGGGGACCGGCGCGGCCGCTCTGGCGCGCCACGGAACCGTCGAGGATGTCGGGCAGCCCGGTGAGGATCACGCCGAACACGCCGAGCACGAGGTGACCGTCGGCGATCAGGAAGGCGGTGCCGATGGCGAAGACGAGCCCAATGATCGTCAGACCGTCGGCGGTGATCCCGGCCCGGTGGAGGCCCTGGCCGACAGGCTCGAGCCCTCGCTCGACTGTCGCTCGCCAGCGTCCGTCGAGCATGTGCAGCGGGTCCTCGGTCGATGTGCAGTACAGGTGGAGCGGTCGAGAAGCAGGCTAACACCCGTCGCGAGGGGCTTCGGGCCCGGGCAGCGTCGATGGGGACGTGCGTAGACTCCCTTGACCGAACCGTTCCCTGCACTGGGGGGTGCCGTGGCGGCCAAGACGTACCCGACGGAGAAGATCCGCAACGTGGCCCTGGTCGGTCACGGGGGATCGGGCAAGACCTCCCTGGCCGAGGCGC
The DNA here is from genome assembly GCA_036502765.1 of Acidimicrobiia bacterium. Classification (GTDB taxonomy): domain Bacteria; phylum Actinomycetota; class Acidimicrobiia; order IMCC26256; family DASPTH01; genus DASUAS01. The sequence continues at coordinate 3,679 of DASXXX010000210.1, forward strand.
TCCTCCACGATGCCGGTGCCCTCAGCCGCCTGGGGCGGGTGGAGGACGGCACCACCACCACCGACTTCGATCCCGAGGAAGCCAAGCGGCACATCTCGGTGTCGCTGGCGATGGCGCCCTTCGAACACGACGGCCACAAGGTCAACGTGATCGACACCCCGGGCTACGCCGACTTCGTGAGCGATGTCGCGGCCGCACTGCGCGCCGCCGACCTCGCCGTGTTCGTGGTCTCGGCGGTCGAGGGCGTCGAGGTGCAGACCGAACTGGTGTGGCGCATGGCCGAGGAGCTGGGCCTGCCGCGCGCGGTGTTCGTCAACAAGCTCGACCGCGAGCGGGCGTCGTTCTCACGCACCCTCGACCAGCTGAAGGACAAGTTCGGCGCCGGCGTCGCGCCGCTGCAGCTCCCGATCGGCGAAGAGACCGAGTTCCACGGCGTGGTCGAGCTGCTCGACGACCACGCCGTGCACTACGTCGACGGCACCGCCACCGAGGGCCCGATCCCTCCTGAGATGGAGATGGAGGAGCACTCCATCCACGACGCGCTCATCGAGGGCATCGTCGTGGGTGACGACGACCTCATGGAGCGCTACCTCGCCGACGAGACGATCCCGGTGTCGGAGCTCGCACACGCGCTGGCCGACGGCGTGGCGTCGGGCTCGGTGTTCCCGGTGCTGTGCGGCAGCGCCACCAAGCTCGTGGGGGTCGACCGGCTCGCGCAGTTCATCACCGAGGAGGGACCGGCGCCGACGCCGGCCGCGGGCGACGGCCCGCCGGTGGCGTTCGTGTTCAAGACCATCGTCGACCCCTACGTCGGGCACGTGAACCTGTTCAAGGTGCTGCAGGGCACGGTCAAGGCCGACGCCACCCTGGTCAACGGCCGCACGATGCACGACGAGCGGCTCCACCAGCTC
>DASXXX010000211.1:0-3946 GCA_036502765.1 Acidimicrobiia bacterium
GCGCCCGCGGCCTGGAGCGCGCCGTAGAGGACCGCGGCCGGCTCGTCCCGCTCGAGCGACGCGAGGATGGCCGCGACGTAGCGCAACGAGAGCAGAAGGTTCGCCGAATCGCTGCCCCGGAACCACGTGTCGATGACGTCGCGGTAGCCCGCGAGGGCGCCGACCGGATCGCCTTGCTGCGCTCGGATCCAGAGGCTCTCGGTGAGCGAGAACGCGCGGATCCACCGGTTGCCGACGGATTCGCCGCGCTCGGCGCTGCGATCGAACAGGGCGCGCGCCCGCGCCGGATCATCTGCGGCCACCGAGATCGCGCGCGCGTAGTCGGCCTGCGCGAGCGCGGTCGGACTCCCGCTCTCGATCGCGGCGTCGGAGCTCAGCGCGGCGAACTCACGGGCGCGGTCCGGATTGCCGATCGTCGTCTGCGCCACCGAGCACATGTAGTAGGCGTGGGCGAGGATCCCGGGCGCGCCGGTCGCCCGCGCCGCGTCGACCATCTGCTGCATCAACCCGATTGCGTCGTCCTGCTGCAGCCGGAAGAAGAAGGCGTTGCCCAGCGCGCGCTCGGCCAGGCCCGCGGTCAGCGAATCGAGGCGGACGGCCTCCGCGATCGCGCGCTTGCCGACCTCGATCGCGGTCTCGAGCTCACCGCGCACGAAGTGCCCATACGCGACCACGCCGAGCAGCACGGGGTACAGCGCGTGCTCGCTCGCGCCCGGCATCCCGACCGTGGTGTCGGCCCACGACAGGTGCTCGTAGCGGATGCGCCGCCACGCGTACTCGCGCACGCCGATGACGATGCGCAACGCGGAGTCGACGTCGCCCGCGGCCACCGCGGCATGGTGGGCGTCGCGCACGTCGTCGAAGCTGGCGTCGATCTCGCGCATCCATTCGGCCTCTTTCGGGCCTCCGAGCCCGCGCGAAGCGGCGCGTGACAGCTCGGCGTGCACCGAGACGTGCGCGTCGCGGATGGCGTCCGCGTCGGATCTCGCCGCGAGCTGCTCGCGACCGAACTCACGCAGCGTCTCGAGCAGCCGGAAGCGTCCGCCCTGCGTGGCCAGCATCGACTTGTCGACCAGCACCCCGAGCAGGCCCGCGATGTCGCGCTCGTCGATGCCGTTCCCCGAGCCCACCCGCTCGGCGCGCTCCAACGGGAAGGCGCCGGCGAACACCGACAGCCGATCGAACAGCAGCTGCTCCACCCGCGTGAGCAGGTCGTAGGACCACTCGACCAGGTCGCGCAGCGTGCGGTGGCGCGGGTCGGTGGCGCGCCGTGATCCCGCGAGGATGCGGAAGCGTTCCGGCAACCGTTCCGCCAGCTGCGCCGGACTCATCGACCGCATGCGCGCCGCCGCCAGCTCGAGCGCGAGCGGCACGCCGTCGAGCCGGATGCACAACTCGGCGACGGCCTCGTGGTTCTCGCGGTCGAGCGTGAAGTCGGGCTGCGCCGATCGCGCCCGTTCCACGAAGAGCTGCACCGCGGGCACGATCGCGAGTTCCTCGAGGGACACATCGACGCGCGCAGGGACCGGAAGGGGCGGCACCGACCACACCACCTCGGCGGGGATGCCCAGCGGCTCGCGGCTGGTCGCGAGCACCTGCACGTCGGGACACCACTGCAACACCTGCTCCACCAACTCACTGGTGGTGTCGAGCACGTGCTCGCAGTTGTCGAGCACCAGCAGCACCGACTGCGACCCGAGCAGCTCGACGATCGATTCCTCGAGCGTGCGCTGCGGGCGCTGTTGCACGTCGAGCGCGGCCGCGAACGCCGCGCTCACGGCACCCTGGTCGCGCACCGGCGCCAGCTCCACCAGGCGCACACCGTCGGCGAACTGCGCGGCGAGCGTGCCCGCGAGCCGGTGCGCGAGCCGGGTCTTGCCCACTCCGCCCGGACCGAACAACGTGAGGATGCGGCCGGTCGCCAGCAAGCGGCCGGCCATCTCGAGGTCGCGCTCGCGGCCGACGAGCGCGGTGGTCTCGATCGGCAGCGGGTCACGACCCGGCGCGGTGCTCGCGCTCGCGGGCGGCAGATCGGGCGGCACCCAAGCCAACGAGTCGGACTCTTCGAGGATCGCGGCTTCGAGGGCGCGCAGCTCGGCGGAGGGTTCGAGGCCGAGGTCGTCGCGCAACGTCGCCCGGAACTGCTGCGCGACGCGAATGGCTTCGGCCTGGCGGCCCGAGCGGTAGTAGGCGACCATCGCCTGACGGGCGAACTGCTCGCGCAGCGGATGGTCGAGGCGCAGGGCGTCGACCTCGCCGACCACTTCGTGGTGACGGCCGACGCGGAGCTGGGCGTCGATGCGCGACTCGGTGGCGACCAGGCGCAGCTCCTCCAAGCGCACCGCCTCGGGCCGGATCCACTCGGTCTCGGCGAATTCGGCGAAGGCGTCGCCGCGCCACTCGCCGAGGGCGGCGTCGAGCCGTTCGAGCGCCGTGAGCGGGTCGGCCGCGAGCAGGTCACGGGCTTCGGCGACACCCGCTTCGAAGCGTCCGGCGTCGACGGCGGTGTCGGCGACCTCGAGCACGTAACCCGGGGCCCGGTTCACCAGCGTGGCGCCGCCGTCGTCGAGCTCCACGAACCGGCGCAGGCGCGAGACGTAGCTCTGGAGGGTGGCGGCGGCGGAGTCGGGGGGCGCCTCCCAGAGCACCTCGACCAGCCGATCGGTCGAGACCACCGAGTTCCGGTAGGCGAGCAAGACCGCGAGGAGACGCCGCGGCATCCCTCCCCCCAGGGGCAGGAGCGCGGTGCCATCGACGATTCCCACCGACCCGAGGACGCGAAAGTCCACTCCAGCAGTCTGCCCGACCCCCTTGCAAGGCGCTGGTCCAGCACTTGCCAATCCACCTCCCCGGAAGGCACAAGGCCTGGGGTCCACGGTGTGCAGGTCCGGAGATACCGACGAGGAGGGGCCACGACATGAACGCCAACCAGGAGCTGTGGGAGAAGGGCGACTTCACCCGCATCGCGGCCACGATGCGCGACAGCGGCGAGGCGCTGGTGAAGGAGCTCGGCATCACCAACGGGATGCACGTCCTCGACCTCGGCGGCGGCGACGGCACGACCGCGCTGCCCGCCGCCCGCCTCGGCGCCGACGTCGTGGTCATCGACATCGCCCGCAACCTGGTGGAAGCCGGGACCCGGCGCGCCGAGGCGGCGGGCCTCACCAACATCCGCTTCGAGCAGGGCGACGCCAGCCACCTCGACGGGGTCGCCGACGACTCCTTCGACCTCGTCGTCACCATCTTCGGGGCGATGTTCGCCCCCGACCCGTTCGCGACCGCGGCCGAGATGGTGCGGGTGACGAAGCCAGGCGGACGGATCGTGATGGGCAACTGGATCCCGGGCGACCCGACGCTGGTCGCGCAGATCCTGAAGATCAGTGGGGCCTACGCCCCACCGCCGCCCGAGGGGTTCGTGAGCCCGGTGACGTGGGGCGTCGAGGAGCAAGTGGTCGAGCGGTTCACCGCCGCCGGCGTCTTCGCCGACCGGATCTCGTGCGAACGCGCCACCTTCACGTTCGACTTCCCGAGGTCGCCGAGCGAGCTCGTCGAGGTGTTCCGCTCGTACTACGGGCCGACCATGAACGCGTTCGCCGCGGCGCAGAACAACGGGCGGGCCCTCGAGCTCCAGCGCGAGCTCGAGGAGCTGTTCACCGCCCAGAACACGACCGGGACCGACGACGCGACCGTCATCCCGGCCACCTTCCTGCAAGTGACCGTCACGGTCTGAGACACCAACCAGAAAGAAGGAGAATCCCATGCCGTTCGTGAACGTCAAGCTGATCAAGGGTGTGTTCGACGACAACCAGAAGCAGGAGATGCTGACCCGCCTCACCGAGACGATGGTCGACATCGAGGGCGAGGCCATGCGTCCCGTCACGTGGGTCACCATCGAAGAGGTGGCCAGCGGCGAGTGGAGCATCGGCGGCAAGGCGCTCACCACGCA
>DASXXX010000212.1:0-1881 GCA_036502765.1 Acidimicrobiia bacterium
GCCCGTGGTGATGACTCTGCCGAACCGATCCTGAGAGGAACCTGTTCCCGGCGGTCGAGAGCGGCGCTCCGACTGAGTGGTGAACGCCAGGATGCAGCCCGGTGTGCCCGCTCGACGGGTCGGGTTCCTCAGCCCGTGCACAGGGCGACCGTTTCGGAGCCGCCGGGCTGGGGCAGGCTTCACTCCTGGGATCGGGACCCCCACCCCAACGACGGGAAGCAGTGATGGAATCCGTCGAGACCCAACTCCCCAGCAGCGTGACCTCGCCCCAACTGGCCCGGGCCTTCCTCCGCGCAACGCTGGAGACGTGGAAGCTCGACGGTTTCGGTGCCGTCACGGAGCTGCTGGCGACCGAATTGGTGGCCAACGTCGTGACCCACGTGGGCACACCGATGACGCTGCGGGTGTGCCGGGGTACGTCGACGGTGCGGGTGGAGATCGAGGATCCGAGCCCCGAGGTCCCCGTCGTTCGCCATCCCGACGCGGCCGACGAACACGGGCGGGGCGTCCTGCTCGTCGATCGGCTCGCCAACGCATGGGGGATCGAGCCGCGGCCCGACGGCAAGACGGTGTGGTTCGAGCTCGCGGTTTCCACTGCGACCGCCGAAGTGCACCACGGCGCCGTCTGCTGACCGCGATCTGCTGACCGCGATCGGGCGCGTCAGCCGACGATCCACTCCTGGAGACCGACGGTCTCGAGCGCGAGGCGAGGCATCGCCTGCGGGTTGCGCAGCCGCAGCGCGCCCCCGTCGCCGACGAGACGCTTGTGCACGCCGACGAACACGCCGATCGTGCTGGAGTCGACGAAGGTGACCTCGGTGAGGTCGACGGTGACGACACCGGTGAGCGGCGCCAGCACCGCGCGTAACTCCTCCTTCACCGCGAGATCGAGCTGGCCGGTGACGGTGACGACCGGCGCGGGGCCGTCGTCGTCCACCGAGAACTGCGCGTCGGTCACATCACCGTTCTATCGCGCGGAGTGTGCTTCTGTGTCGGGATGCCGCGATTTGTCGGAGACGCCCAGGTCGAACCCGTCGTCCGGACCCTGCTCGGTGCGATCGACGTGGGTGACGGTGGCACGCCGGAGCAGCTGGCCGTCATCGACGCGCTCCTCGCCGGTTACTGGAACCGCTCCGATCTCACGAGTGCGACCCTGACGCCGTTCGCACCCGCCGACGCCGCGGCCGCGCTCGACGACGCCGACGTGCGGGGCAAGACGCGCGAGCTGATGGTGCTGCTCGAGGCGTGCCGCCACCCGCTGACCGAGGCGCAGATCGAACGGATCGACAGCTACGGACGCGCGCTGCACGAAGACGGCAAGGGCATGGTGCTCCTGCGAGACTTCGTGCGCGCGGGTGCGCAACAGGCGCAGGCCGACTTCCAGCGCTACATCAACGACATCGAGGACGACCTGGCCGAGCCCGCGCTCCTCGCCGAGCACGTGGGGATGGAGAGCGTGGCCGACCCCGGGCTCGTCGACCGGTTGCGCGCGCTGCACGAGCTCCCCGCGGGGACCCTCGGCTACGAGTACGTGGAGTTCTACCGGCGCAACGGGATCGCGCTCCCCGGTGAAGACGCGGCGATGCCCGCGGTGTTCGTGGCGCACGACATGTGCCACGTGATCGCCGGCTACGGACCCACGGGGCCCGAGGAGATCGCGTTGGGCGCGATGCAGCTGTGCATCAGCGACGACGATCGGCACTGGGTGCAGTTCCTCGGCAACCTCGCGGTGCACGAAGCCGGGTTCTTCAGCAACGACGTCGTGACGGGCAAGACGGCGACGCTGGCCCGCGAGGGCTCGGCCGCGCTGATGGCCGAGGGGATGCGCCGCGGCTCGCAGTGCACCGGCGACTTCACCGCCATGGATCATCTGGGCGCGGC
>DASXXX010000213.1:0-7632 GCA_036502765.1 Acidimicrobiia bacterium
AAGGTGAAGGCGGTGTCGGGCATCAGCCTCGACCTCGTCGCCGGAGAGACCCTCGGCCTCGTGGGTGAGTCCGGATGCGGGAAGTCGACGACCGGTCGCGCGGTGATGCAGCTCCCCCGGCCCACGTCGGGCACCGTGCGCTTCGACGGCGTCGAGCTCACCGCGCTCAAGGGCAACGCGTTGCGCGAGACCCGTCCGCAGTTGCAGATGATCTTCCAGGACCCGATCTCGTCGCTGAACCCGCGGCGCAAGGTCGGCGACATCGTCGCCGAGGGACTCGAGATCTGGAACATCGGTGACGCCGCGTCGCGCCGCGCCAAGGTCGACGAGATGCTCGGTGCGGTCGGGCTCGATCCCGACACCGCGCGTGATCGCCGTCCGCACGAGTTCTCCGGTGGCCAGTGCCAGCGGATCTCGATCGCGCGCGCGGTGATCACCGATCCGAAGCTCATCATCTGCGACGAGCCGGTCTCCTCGCTCGACGTGTCGGTGCAGGCGCAGATCCTCAACCTCCTCGAGGAGATGAAGCATCGCTACAACCTCACGATGCTCTTCATCGCGCACGACCTCGCGGTCGTGAAGAACGTGAGCGACCGCGTCGCGGTGATGTACCTCGGCAAGCTGTGCGAAGTCGGCGCGCCCGACGTGCTCTACGCGCAACCCGCGCACCCGTACACCGCGGCGTTGCTCGCCGCCATCCCGGTGCCCGACCCCGGCTCGCCGCCCGATGTCGCCCAGGTGCTGAGCGGCGAGATCCCGTCGAACCTCAACCCGCCGAGCGGGTGCCGGTTCCGGACGCGATGTCCCCGGGCCCAGGAGCAGTGCGCCGAGGAGGAGCCCCAGATCCGCAACGTGGGGCCCGACCAGTACGTCGCATGCCACTTCCCCCTCGCGCCGGGCGAGGCGATCGAGTTCAGGTGACCGACGCCCGGCTGGTCGCCATCTACGTGGCGACGGCGGCCGGTGCGCCGATGGAGGCGCGCGACCGCATCGACGCGCTCGCCGGCGTCGGCCTGCGCGACGATCGCTACGCCACCGGGACCGGCACCTACTCCGGGAGGCGCGACACGCGCGACGTGACCCTCATCGAACGCGAGGCCGTCGACGCGGTACGCAGCGAGGACCGCGGCGTCGAAGTGCGCGAAGACCAGACCCGACGCAACCTCGTGACCGACGGCATCGCGCTCAACCACCTCGTCGGCCGGACGTTCCGGATCGGGATGGTTCGCATGCGCGGTGTACGCCTGGCCGAGCCGTGCGCGTACCTCGAACAGCTCACCGGCCTCGTCGGCGTGCGCGCTGCGCTCGTGCACCGCGGCGGTCTGCGGGCGGAGATCCTCGACGACGGCGAACTGCGCGTCGGTGACGCGATCGAACCGTCGGTGTGACCAGGAGCTCGAGCGAGCCGGTGAGCTGCGGGGCAGCCGCCCGCGCGACCGGGGCGATTGGCGGCGCGGGCACCGGCGTGAGATCGGGGTCCGGTGACGGCTCCGTCACACCCACGCGTGCACCAGACCGGCCACCGCGCCCACGAGGATGAGCCACGCGAAGTTGGGCTTGCGCAGCGCCATGACGAGGAAGGCGCCGACCGCGAGCATCCCGGTGAGGAGGTCGACGACGGCGGTGCTGCCGAGCTCGGCGGTCACCGCGACCATCAAGCCGATGACCGCGGCGTTGATCCCGTCCATCACCGCCGCGGTCCAGTGCGTGCGTCGTAGCAACGGGATGAGCCAGCCGAACGCGGCCACGAGCACGAACGAAGGCAGAAAGATCCCGATCGTGGCCACCACACCGCCCCAGAACCCCGCGACGAGGTAACCGACGAAGGTGGCGGTGGTGAACACGGGTCCCGGCGTGATCTGCCCGACCGAGACCGCGTCGACGAGCTGCTGGGGCGTCAACCAGTGGAGCCGTTCGACGAGGTCGCCCTGCAGGAACGCGACCAGCACGTAGCCGCTGCCGAAGATGACCGCCCCCAGCTTGAGGAACTCCTTGAACACGTCCCACAGCGCGACCCCGGCGACGACCGGGACCAGCGCGCTCGGTCCCTGTGGCAACCAGCGGTGCGCGGTGCGAGCGAGCAGCTCGAGTGCGCCGGCGCCGAGCAGGAGCACCAGCACGTTGACGTCCAGCGCGAAGCCGACGACCACGAGCGCGGCGAGCAGTGCGAGGTGCAGACGCGTGATCGCCACCCGTCCGAGTCCGAGGACCGCGTCGGCGACGATGCCGATGATCACCGGCGTGATGCCGTAGAACAACCCGCGCCCGATCTCGGTCGTGCCGTACTCCACGTACGCCCACGCCAGCGCGAGCACGATGCACATCGCGGGGAGGATGAAGCACGCGCCGCCCACGACGAGTCCGGGCCAGCCGGCGCGCCGGCGCGCGAGGTAGATCGCCATCTGCGTGGAGCCCGGACCCGGGATCACGCTGGTCGCGCCGAGGGCGTCGAGGAACTCCTGCTCCCCCACCCACTGGCGACGCACCACGACCTCGTCGCGCATCATCGCCACGTGCGCCGCCGGCCCACCGAAGCCGAGCGTGCCGACCTTCAGGAAGACGCCGGCGACCTCACCGAGGTGGGCCATCCGCGCACTCGCGAATCAGGCGTTCACGTGCCGCGGTGTTCGCCGCACGCGCTCGCGAGTCAGCTCGAGCTCGGAGCGCAGCTGCGCGAACGCAGACGAGGCCTCGGCGTCGTCGACGCGGTTGGTGCGCTCCTCGGGGTCGACGGAGAGGTTGTGCAGCTCCCACTGCGACTCGACCTCGGAGGTGCCGTCGAGCCGGTCGTAGTAGTGGTTGCACTTCCACAGCTCGGACGCGCCGCCGTCGCCGGTCGGCAGACGGGTGATCACCGACTCGACCTTCGCCGGCTCCCCCACCGGCTCGAACACTTCGCCGGTGAACATGTTGGTCGAGCGCAGGCCCTGCGTGACCTGGTCTTCGGTCATGAAGTAGACGGGCGCGTCCACCGCGTCCTCGGAATTGGAACCGGCGAGGAGGCCGGAGAGGTCACGCCCCACGAGCGGTTGCGTCTCGATGTGGTGGCAGGCCACGTCGGCCGCGATCGCATCGACGTCGACGCCCGCGAGCCCGAGCAGCGTGGGCAGCAGGTCGAGGTGACTGGTCGGGACCTGCACGTCGGGCGCATCGGTGTCGATGCCGGGGCCCGACACCAGCATCGGCACGCGCACGGCTTCGTCGTACGCGTTGTGCCACTTCTGCAGGAGACCGCCGTGCGCGCCGAGCATGTCGCCGTGGTCGGAGGTGAACACGACGACGGTGTTGTCGGCGAGCCCACGAGCCTCGAGCTCGTCGAGGATGCGCATGATCGCGGCATCGACCAGCGTCTGGAGGAAGTGGTAGAGCCGCCGGTAGGTGCCGTCGGTGTCCTGCGGGTAGAGCGCCTTCGGCCACACCTCCTTGAACTGGCGCTGGCAGTCGGGACGACCTGCGAACGAGTCGGACTGCGAGGGCGCTTCGGGGATGTCGGGGATCGCGTCGACGATGGGTGGGAACCCGAGCAGGTCCCAGGCCACGCCGCTGAACGCGATGTCGTGGGGGTTGACGAACGACGCCACCGCGAGCCACGGCACGTCGTCGCCGGCCGCCGCGATCTCGCCGAACAGGTCGACGACCTCCTGCGCGAACATGCCGTCGCGCGTGAAGCCGGTGTCGGCCTTGTCGGCGCCGTGTGGCTCGCGGCCGATCCACCCCGAGAAGCCGTAGGGGTCGAGACGGTTGGCGCGGCGGTAGGCGTCGACCGCGGTCGGATCGATCACCCCGTCGGCGTCGTTGACCTGCAGGCTGACGTGGGTACCCGGGATCACGAGGTCGGGGTGGGAGACGTGCCACTTGCCCCGGTAGTGCGTGCGGTAGCCCGCGGCGCGGAACCAGTCGCCCATCGTAGGCACGGTGTCGGGGTCGAGGAAGTGCATCGCGGGATCGGTCGACTGCTTGGCGAGACCGGCGGTGTTGAACACGCCGTGCAGCGACGAGTACTGCCCGGTGAAGAGCGTCGTGCGGCTGGGCGTGCACGCAGTCGCCCCCGCGTAGTGGCGGTGCAGCTCACGGCTCTGCGCGCGGAGGCGCTCGCGCGCGGGGAGCTGGGTGCGCCGGAACTCGGCGAGCGCGTCCTGCTCGTAGGGCGGCGGGTAGCGCTCCTCATCGGTCATGATGAAGAGCACGTTCGGTCGGTCGCTCACGGCCGAGGACGTTACCGCGCCGTCAACCGGTGAAGTTCGGTGTGACCGTCAGCGGCGTCGCGGCCGTGGGCACGAACGAAGCGACGAAGGCATCGAACGCGTTCGCGAAGACTTCGGAGAACGGGTACTTCGCCTGGTCGGCGAGCGACGTCGGATCGTCGACACCGACGTCACGGAGGATGTGGACCATGTTCGGCGCGGTGACGAACTGCGCGACACCGGGCCTGAACGACGCTGCGAGCGCACTCACCCCTGAACCGACCGGGCCGCCCGGGACGCACGGCGTGTTGAAGTCCTTGGTCCCGCACGTGACCAGCGCGGGGATCGCGATGCTCGGTACCAGGTCGGGACCGTCGATCTCGTCGAACTCCTTGCCGTAGCGAGTGCGGAAGGAGTGCGTGAGCACCATCTGCGCGGGATCGGAGCCGTAGATGTTGTCCTCGATGGTCGTCTGCATGGTCGCGGTGAAATCGGTGGCACCGGGCAGCGGCACCGGTCCGGGCGCCGGGTACGGCGCGGCGCCGGCACGGATCTCGGCGGTGCCGTCCTGCATCCAGTCGGTCAGGGTGCTGGCGTCATCGGCGGTCATCGCGGCCTCCTGCACCGCGCTCTGCATCTGATCGGCCAACTGGCGCCCCACCACGTCGAGGATGCGCGAGTACGACGGTTCCAACAGCGCGAGCCCCGCCGGCATGGGGGCGCCCTCGAGATGGGTGACGAGTTGCATCGCGACCGCGCCGCCTTCGCTGTGCCCGATCAGGATCAGACGAGCGGGGTCGACGCCCTGCTGCTGCGCCAGGAACCGGAGCCCGTCTCGCGCCGGCTGGATCCGAAGCTGGTCGTAGCTCATTCCGAGGAGCGGCAACGGGTCGGAGGCGTACGGGCCGAGGCCGGTGGCGCCGGTGCCCACCTTGTCGTAGCGCAGCGACGCGACACCCAGGGCGCTCAGGCGATCGGCCAGCCACCGGTACACGTCCATGTCCACGCCGGGGAGCAGCGGGCTGTTGCCGTCGCGGTCGACGTCGCCGGTGCCGCCGATGATCAGCGCCGCGGGTACGCCGGTCGCGCCGTTCGCGGGTGCGCGGTAGCTGGCGTGGATCGTGATCCCGGACGTCACCCAGGACACGTCGTGGTCGGGCTGGACCGCCGGGGCCACACCGGTGGCCTGACCCGAGGCACTCGACAGCGAGGTGGTGACGAGCGCGCTGCCGCCGACGAGGGCGAGCAACGCCACGACTGCGACGAGATTCCAGGGCCGGCCGGTCCGCATCGGCGGTCGCTATCCCGTGAACTGCGGTGCGACGACGAGGGGAATGGGCGCCGCCGGCACGAACCGCGCCACGAAGGTGCTGAACGCGGTGGCGAAGACCTGCGAGAACGGGTAGTTCACGGTGTCCGGAAGTTCCGTCGGGTCGTCGTCGCCGACGTCGCGGAACCCGTGCACCATGTCGGGCACGGTGACGAACTGCGCGACACCCGGGACGAACGACGCCGCCAGCGCGCTCACCCCGGAGCCGGGCGATCCGCCCGCGACGCACGGCGTGTTGAAGTCCTTCGTCCCGCACGTCACGAGCGTCGGGATCCGTACCTGCCCGGCGAGGGCGGGTGGGTCGATCGCGTCACCGCTCTTGCCGTACGCAGAACGCATCCCGTGCGCGAGCACCACCTGCGCGGGATCGGAGCCGTAGATGTTGAGCGCGATCGACGACTGCATGTCGGCGGTGAAATCGGTCGCGCCCGGGAGAGGAACCGGACCCGGCGCCGGGTACGGCGGGTCGCCGGCGCGGATCTCGTCGATGCCGTCCTGCATCCAGCTGGTGAGGGTGGCAGCGTCGCCCGAGGTCATGCCGCCACCATCCACCGCGGCTCGCATCTGCGCGCCGAACTGCAGCGCGTAGAGGCTGAGGATGCGCCCGTAGGAGGGCTCGACCAGCGCCAGTCCCGCCAACGGAGGGGCATCGCCCAGGTGCGTGGCCAACTGCGCGGCGACGCCTCCCCCTTCGCTGTGCCCGATCAGGATCAGCCGGTTCGAGTCGACACCGGGCTGTTGCGCGAGGAACTTCAACCCGTCACGTGCAGGCTGCACGCGCAGCTCGTCGTAGTCCTTGTCCAGCAGCGCCGACGGGTCGGACGCGTACGGTCCGAGTCCGGTTGCGCCAGTACCGATCTTGTCGTAGCGCAGGGACGCGATCCCCTGCGCGCTGAGCAGGTCGGCGAGGAACTCGTAGTCGTCGAACTCGACACCGGGGTAGAGGGGCGTGTTGCCGTTGCGGTCTATGTTGCCGGTGCCGACCAGGATGAGCGCGGCGGGTGCACCGGTCGCTCCGGGCGCCGGCGCGCGGTAGCTACCGTGGATCGTGACCCCGGCGCTCACCCACGACACGTCCCGATCGGGCTGGATCGTCGCAGGAGTGGTCGCGGGCGTGGCCGTCGCTCGCGTGATCGCGGTGCCCACGAGCGCTGATCCGCTCCCCAACGCCATGAGCGCAACCGCCGCGACGAGTCTCCAAGGTCCCGCCTTCCACATCGGCGGAACCTACCAGCGCGTCACCCCCACGAGTTCTGGCGCCGCAACGCCGTGTCGTACACGGAGTCGCGACGCCAGAACGCTGGGGGGGATGGGTGCGCTCAGGCGGCGACCGCCTCGGCGACGGGTGCGTCGTCGAGCGCGAGCTCGAGCACGTCACGCACGTCGTCCACGAGGTGGAAGGTCATGACCTCCCGCACCGCCTCGGGGACGTCGTCCAGGTCGGGTCCGTTGCGCTGGGGCAGGATCACGGTGTCGAGTCCCGCCCGCTGCGCCGCGAGCACCTTCTGCTTGACGCCACCGATGGGCAGCACCCGACCCTGCAGCGTGACCTCACCGGTCATGCCGACGCCGGCCTTGACCGCGCGTCCGGTGAGCATGCTCACCAGCGCGGTGGTCATCGTGATGCCGGCCGAGGGGCCGTCCTTGGGGATGCCGCCTGCGGGCACGTGCAGGTGCACCCGTCGCTGCACCGCTGCCGGGTCGATCCCCAGCTCGGCCGCGTGGGCCTGCACGTACGACAGCGCGATCTGCGCCGACTCCTTCATCACGTCGCCGAGCTGGCCGGTCAGGGTCAGACCCTCGCCGTCCATCGTCGTCGCCTCGATGAAGAGCACGTCACCACCGACGCCCGTCACCGCCAGACCGGTCGCCACACCGGGCACGCCTGTGCGTTCGGCCGACTCGGCGTGGAACTTGGCGCGGCCCAGCGCGGGCTGCACGTCGTCCACGTCGATGGTGACCGGCGGGGTCGCGCTCCCGCTGGCGATGCGCGCCGCGGTCTTCCGCAACAGCTTCCCGAGCTCGCGCTCGAGACTGCGGACACCCGCTTCCCGCGTGTGGTCGGTGACGACGGCACGCAGCGCGTTGTCCGTGACCGTCACGTCGTCGGCGGTCAGG
>DASXXX010000214.1:0-3918 GCA_036502765.1 Acidimicrobiia bacterium
TCTCGTGGGCGATGCGGGTCTGCGCGCGGCGGAGGTCGCCGGCGTCGAGCACGCTCATGCGCTCGCGTCCATGCTGCTGTCCTTCCGTAGGAGCCTCACAGGACTCCCTTCACGGTCGGGGTGCAGACTACCAGTTGATCCAGGGGCGTCCGAGGAGCGAAGGGACCGACATGAGCATCGACACGGCACTCGAGCGGTACTTTGACGCGTGGAACAGCCACCGGCCCGAGCGGGTGGCGGAGGCGCTCACCGACAGCGGCACGTACGAGGACCCGACCACCGGTGGCCCGCTCTCGGGTGACGCGCTGACCGCGAGCGTCGCGGGTGTGTACGCCGGCTTCCCCGACGTGCACTTCGAGGTGGTCAGCCGTGCGACCACCGGCGACCACGCGACCGCGCAGTGGCGGATGCAGGGCACCAACACCGGGCCGCTTCCCGGCGGCCCGGCCACAGGTGGGATCCTCGACCTGCCCGGCGCCGACTTCTTCACCTATGACGCGGCCGCCGACAAGGTCAGCTCGGTGGTCGGCTACTTCGACACCGCCACGATGCTCGGCCAACTCGGGTTGCAGGCGCACATCACGCCCGAGGACATCGAGGGCGTCGTGAACTTCGGTTACTCCAACCGGGTCGAGACCGGGCGCGAGGCGGTACCCGGAGCGTTCACCGTGACCTGGATCGAGATCGACGCCGAGCACTCGCCGCTGCTCATCGAGAAGACCACCGGGATCGTCATGGAGCAACTCGGCAACGACGACTACCTGGGCTCGTGCTTCGCCACCATCGGACGACGCAACTACACGTTCAGTGCGTGGACGACCCCGGAGGCGGCCCAGGACGCGCTGCGCGGCGATGCGCATTCGACCGCGATGAAGATCTCGCAGGCCGGCGGCTTCGGCGACAACGCGCGCGGCGTCACCAGCATGTGGACGCCACATTTCCTCAACGGCGTGTTCAACCCCGCCGGGGGTTCCCTCGACCTCTCCGAGCTCGGCGGTCAGTGGCTCTGATCGCTCAGTGAAGCTTGCGGATTCTGGTCTCGCCACCTACGGTCCCAGGAGGGTCCGAACGCCGCGAAGGAGCACGAAATGTCGTACGGAGTCGTCCACTTCTTCCCCGGAGGGACCGAGGCGCAGTACCGAGCCTCGATCGCCGCCGTCCACCCGGCCGACGGATCGTTGCCGGCGGGTCAGGTCTTCCACGCGGGCGGCGCCTCCGAGGGCGGCTGGACGATCCTCGCGGTCCACGACTCCCAGGAGAGCTGGGAGCAGTTCCGCGACTCCACGCTGATCCCGACGATGCAGGCCGGCATCGACGGCGGGTTCGAAGCCCCGCCCCAGGAGACGGCGGTCGACATCGTCAACGTGCAGACCGGCTGACGCTCCGCGCGGTCGCGCAGTAGCGTCCGCTCGATGGAGCTCGAGAGTGCGGTCGCGGTGGTGACGGGGGGCGGCAGCGGGATCGGGCGAGGCATCGCGCTGGCCCTCGCGCGCGCCGGGAACACGGTGGTGGTCGCCGACATCGATCCGGAGCGCGCCGAGGCCGTCGCTGCGGAGCTGCAGTCGATCGGTGTCGAGGCTGTAGGCGTTGCCTGCGACGTGACCGATCGGGCCGCGGTCGAGGAGCTCGCCGCGTTCGCGTGGGACCGATTCGGGCACGTCGACGTGATCGCCAACAACGCGGGGGTGTTCCCGAAGTTCGCGTCGGTGCTCGACACCGACGAGCGCGAAGCCCGCTGGGTGCTCGAGGTCAACCTCTTCGGTGTGTGGCACGGCTGCGCCGCGTTCGGGAAGCGCTTCGTCGAGCAGGGCACGCCCGCGCACATCCTCAACACCGGCTCGGAGAACAGCGTCGGCGTCCCCCACACTCACGCGGCCTTCTACACCGCGTCGAAGCACGCGGTCCTCGGCCTCTCCGACGTGTTGCGCCGCGAGCTCCCCGAGTTCGTGGGCGTCAGCGTGCTGTGCCCGGGGATGGTCGAGACCAACCTCGCCACCTCGCCGCGTCATCGGCCGGACCGCTTCGGCGGACCCGCAGAGGACAACCCCTGGCTGAGCCTGGAGGGCGGCATGGACCCCGAGGCGGTCGGCCAGCTCGCGCTGGACGGCATACGTCGCGGCGACTTCGTGATCATGACCCACGCACCCGTGCGCGAGATCGCCGACCAGCGATCGCAGGACCTGCTCGACGCCTTCGATGCGCTGGACTCGCACTGAGGCGGTGACGTGAAGATCTTCGTCGCCGGAGGGACCGGCGTGCTCGGCGTGCGGCTCGTCCCCCTGCTCGTGGACGCCGGCCACCAGGTGGTGGGAACGACCCGCTCCCCCGCCAAGTCCGACCTGCTCGCCGAGCTCGGCGCCACGCCGGTCGTCTGCGACGTCTACGACCGCGAGCACCTCATCGAGGTCGCAGTCGCCGCCACGCCCGAGCTCGTCATGCACCAACTCACCGACCTCCCCGACAATCCCGACGACCTCGGCCCCGACGTCTTCGCCGCCAATGCCCGCATCCGCATCGAGGGCACCGACAACCTCCTCGCCGCCGCCCGCGCCGCACACGCATCGCGCTTCGTCGCGCAGAGCATCGCCTGGCGCGCCTCGAACCCTGCCTCCGTCGAGCATCTCGAACACGCGGTCCTGGACCTCGGTGGCGTCGTGCTCCGCTACGGCCAGTTCCACGGCCCCGGCACCTGGGCTCTCACCGCGGACGACGTCCCCGACGACGGCCCGAAGGTCAGCGTGGACCACGCCGCCGCCGCGACCGTCGCGCACCTCACCTCCCCCACCGGCATCTACACGGTCGTCGACTGAGCGCGCGCGCGAGCTCGCACCGCCGAATCGCGCGACGCTTCCGCCATGGAAGCCACCGCCCACGACAACGAGTACATGACCCCTGCGCTCGCGCGGTGGCGCCACTGGACCGACATCCCCCTTCTCGTGCTTGCGATCGGCTCGCTGCCGATCCTCGCGCTCGAGCTCGCCAGCGACGACCTCGTCGACATCGACCGGACGTTCCTCGGCGTGATCAACCTCGTCGTGCTCGTCGCCTTCGCCGTCGACTACTTCGTCGAGCTCGCCCTCGCGCGCGACCGAGCGTCGTACGCGCGCCACGAATGGACCTCGGCCCTCATCGTGCTCACCCAAGCGCTGGCACTGGTCCCGGCCCTGGCTCCCTTCGGCTTCGTGCGTGTGTTCCGCGCCGGCCGCGCCCTGCGCATCGTCGTCATGGGCATGCGGGTGTTCGCCGTCGGCAGCATCGCCGCCCGCGAGGGTCGCCAGGTCCTTCGTCGTCACGCGGCCGCGTTCGCACTCGGTCTCGCCGGCTTCACGTGGATCACCTCCGCGGTGTTGTTCACGATCGCCGAGGACGTCGGACGGCACGGCCGCATCGACTCGTTCTTCGACGCGCTCTGGTGGTCGCTCACGACGATCACCACCGTGGGATACGGCGACCTCTCTCCCGTGACCGCCGAAGGTCGCATCGTCGGCGGCTTCACGATGGTCGTCGGCATCACCACCTTCGCCATCCTCACCGCCAAGCTCGCCGAGTTCCTCGTGCGTGGCGATGTGGCACCTCCTCCCCCTCCCGCCGCCGTGGTCGCGCGCGACCGCCAGGAACGGGCCGCGAGCTTGATCCCCGCATCACCGCACCGCTGAGGATCGCGGCGGTGCGCGTCCGCCGCCGAGTTTGCCGGCTTTGCGGTCGCGTTCGGTCTTGGCCCAGTGGTCGGGTTTGCATCGGGCCTCGAGGTTCTCGTAACTGGTGACACCGTCGTTCGCGACGGGATCGTCGTGGTCCCACTCGAGATCGTGACGACGATCGCACCCCTCCTCCACACACACCGCACCGTCGAACCGTTCGGGATCCCCGAGCTCGAGCACCGTGCGCAACAACGCCGGGATGTGACGGCCGTAATGC
>DASXXX010000215.1:0-6302 GCA_036502765.1 Acidimicrobiia bacterium
CTCACCGACGGGTGCCGCGCCGGCGCGCAGCAGCTGGTGTCGATGTGGGGTCACCCCGACCAGACCGAGGGCCCGCTCGCGTTCGCGGAGAAGCGCGAACCCCGCTGGGCTCCGTGACGTGATGCCACTCCGATGAATCTGGCCGACGTCCTCGACCCGCGCGACGACGACGACACGACGGTCGCGGTCTACACCACCTCTGAAGAGGTCACCCGGACCGAGCTGCGCGCCCGCGCCGAGGCGCTCACCGTGATCCTGCGCGAGGGCGGGTTGCAGCCCGGACAGGCGGTCGGCGTGATGCTGCCGAACGGGCCCGACATCGTCGCCGCGCTCTTCGGCATCTGGTTCGCGGGCGGCGTCTACGTACCGCTCAACCCGCGCCTCTCCGCCGACGAGCTCGCGCACGTGATCGCCGAAGATCGTCCCGCCGCGATCCTCACCCGGCCCGACGACGCCGCGCGCGTCCTCGACGTCCCGGTCGTCCTCGCCACGGGCGACGGCACCTGGGACGCACCGGGACTGCTCGACGCCGACGCGCCGATCTCGCCCACGGGCGTTGCCGCGATCTCGTTCACGTCCGGCACCACCGGGCGACCGAAGCCGGTGCCGCTGGTGCACGACAACGTGCTCGGCCTCATCGACGGCGTGCTCGGCACTCTGCGCGGAGGGTCCGCGGGCGCGACGTCGTCGATCGACGTACCGAAGCGCGTTCCGATGCCGAACCTGATCCCGACGTCGCTGTCGCTGTGGGCGGGCATCTACAACGTGATCTTCGCATTCCGCGCCGGCGCGGCCGTCATCATCATGGACCGCTTCGACGCGCAGGCGTTCGCCGAGTTCGTCGAGCGCTTCCAGTTGCGGTCGACCGTGCTCCCGCCCGCGGCGATGACGATGCTCGCCGACGACGAATCGATCACCTCGCTCGCGCCGCTGAAGTACGTGCGCAGCATCACCGCGCCGCTCTCGCCGTTGCAGGCGCGCCGCTTCCGCGACCGCTTCGGCGTGTTCGTGCTCAACGGGTGGGGGCAGACCGAGATCGGCGGCGAGATCGTCGGCTGGAGCGCTCAGGACGCGAAGGAGTTCGGCGACACCCACCTCGGCGCGGTGGGCCGCGCCCACGAGAACGTGCACCTGCGCATCGGAGACGAGGCAGGTGAGATACTCGTGCGCACGCCGATGATCGAGGCGCGCGCCGCCGACGGCGACGACATGGACGGGCGGCTCGTCGACGGCTGGTTCCACACCGGCGACCTCGGCCGCCTCGATGACGAGGGCTTCCTCTGGATCGAAGGCCGCGTGTCGGACATGATCAACCGCGGCGGCCTGAAGGTCTTCCCGGAAGAGGTTGCCGAGGTCATCCGGCTCTCGCCCGACGTGGCCGAGTGTGCGGTCGCCGGCATCCCCGACGACCGCCTCGGTGAGGTGCCGTGGGCCTTCGTCGTACCGCGCGAGGGTGCGACCCTCGACGTCGACGCATTGGAGACGCTGTGTCGCGAGCACCTGGCGCCCTACAAGGTCCCGGCCCGCTTCGAGACGCTCGACGCGCTCCCGCGCAACGAGGTCGGCAAGGTCCTCCTGCGCGAGTTGGTCGCCCACGGGGCGCGAGAGTCGTGACGCGCGCGAGACTGCGCCCATGATCCGACTCAGCGTCCTGTACCCGAAGACCGACGGTGCGAAGTTCGACCACGACTACTACTGCAACTCACACGTGCCGCTCGCGGTGTCGACGTGGGGCGTGGAGCGCGTCGAGATCGACAAGGGCCTCGACGGCCCCTACGAGGCCGCGGTGCACTTCTTCTTCCCGTCCACCGACGCCATCGGCGTCGCCATGGGCAACGAGGGCACCGGGGCGATCATGGCCGATGTCGCCAACTACACCGACATCCAGCCGGTCATGCAGACCAGCGAGATCGTCGAGAGCTGACGCGCGCTACGGCGCACGCAGCTGCGGCTTCACCCGCAGCCAGTACCACGCACCGCCGAAGCCCCACGTGAAGATGATCAGCATGAAGGTGGGTCGCTTGTCGCGCCCGATGTGATCGAAGGCAGTGTCGGCGTACTGGGCGGCGTCGACCAGCGCGCCCACCCAGAGCAACATGCCGGTGACGCCCACGATGGCGATGACGACGAACAGGAGCGGTGGCATCAGGGAACCCTAGACACCCTCGGCTGATTCACAGGGTGCGCACGCCTACACGTTCGACGCGGTGGCGGCCGATCAGGTGCTGAGCGCACGGGTCGTCATCTCGATGATCGTGCGTCGTGGGTCCACCGAGGATCGTTCGGTTGCGCCGAGCGCATGGGTCACGGCGAGACCGCGAATCGCCGACATGGCCGCGGTCTGCACGCGGTCCACGGTGGAGCGATCGATATCGGGGAACGCGTCGCGCCACGCTTGTCGAGTGGCACGAGCGGCGCGCGCGAGGCCTGATCGGTAGGTGTCGGTGGCCGCGGACTGACGGTTCAGGTGCAGCTGAATCTCGAGCGTGGTCCGGTAGATGTCGGTTGTCATGATTTGCCAAAGCATGGCGATGAGCTGGGTGGTTCGATCCTCGATCGTCCCGACCGGCACGGGCAGCTCCGCCAACCGTGCGCAGTACTCGCCGATGGTGTGATCGAACACCGCCAGGAGGAGGCCCAGCCGGTCACCGAAGTGGTATTGGATGACGCCCCAGGACAGGCCGGAGCGCCGGGCGATCGTCGACGCGCTTGCGTTCACGAGTCCGACGTCGTCGATGGTCGACACCGCAGTGGCGAGGATGTGCGTCCGGGTCTCGGACCGCTTCGCCGTCGGCGTCCAGTCTGAGGAGGTGGGTGGCGCGCCCATGACCTCAGATCATAGAGCACTCTAGATTATAGAGACCTCAATGTGTATAGTCCTCGGTATGAGCCAAGTTCCGGTGGTGCCGCTCGACCGCGACGAGTACTGGGCCGACCCCTACCCGATCCTGAACGCGCTGCGCGATCGTCATCGCACCGCGGTGACTCCAACCGGCCAGAAGGTCGTGCTGCGTTGGGACGACGCGGAAGAGGTGAAGAAGCGCCCCGAGTTTGTCAACGACGGGCTCGAATTCATCGAGGAACGGGGGTTCAAGCCCGGCGACGCGATGTACGAATGGCGCCGCTTGTCGATCAGCACGCTCAACGGCGCCGAGCACCAGCGCCTGCGGAGTCTGGTGAATCGGGCGCTCACCCCGAAGTCGGTGGGACGCGTCCGGCCCGTGCTCCGCCGTCACGCGATCGAGGTGCTCGAGCAGCATGCGGGAACCGGCGAGCTCGACGCTCGCGTCGCGTTTCGCCACGTGCCGTTCCTGTCCATGGTCTTCTTCCTCGGGGTCGACGACGAAGAGGCCGAGATCATCTGGCCGGTGCTCGCCGGAGGCAATGGCAACGCGTTCGGGCCGGAGGTGACCCAGGAGATCCGCGACCAGACGAACGAACGCTTCGCCGCCGTGCTCGACTTCGGCGCCATGCTGGTGGAGAACCGTCGCCGCGAGCCGCGTGACGACCTCCTCTCGCACCTCATCGAGGTCGAGGAGGACGGTGACCGCATGACCTACGACGAGCTCGTGGTGCTGTTCACCAACATCTTCGGCGGCGCAGTCGAGACGACGTCGAGCATGATGACGAGCACGGTCCTGGAGCTGGCCCGCAATCCCGACCAAGCGGAGCTCCTCCGGGAACGTCCCGAGGAGCTGAAGCGGGGCGCCGCGGAAGAGATCTTGCGGCATCGGCCTGCCTTCTACGCCATCGGACAGCACGCGGCGGTGCCGACAGAACTCGCAGGCGTGCAGTTCGACGCCGAGGAACCGCTCAGCATCATCGTCGGTGGCCCGAATCGCGATCCGTCGCGCTGGGAGGACCCAGATCGCTTCGACATCACGCGCGATCCGAACATGTGGCCCTTCACGTTCAGCATGGGCCCGCACTTCTGTCTCGGTCAGGCCCTCGCGCGCGCGGAGTTGCAGGAGTTCGCGGTCGCCATCGCCACGCATTGCCACGACCTCGAGCTCACGGCCGAACCCGCCTGGCAGCCGCGCGTCATGGTGAACACGGTCGACCAACTGCCGATCCGCTACATCTTCGACGAGCGCGCGCCCCGACTCGCGGTGCCGCAGCAGGGTCGTCCCGCGTGACGCTTCGGGTCATGGTGTGGGGATCGGGCGAGGTCGCCGCCGCAGCCATTGGTGCGATCGCGGAACGCGCGGATCTCGAACTCGTCGGGGTCTGGGTGCACTCGCCGGACAAGGACGGCCGCGATGCCGGGCTCCTCCGCGGCGGCAGCCCCATCGGCGTGGCGGCGAGCACCAACGCCGACGCGTTGCTCGCCCTCGGACCGGACTGTGTCTGTTACGCCGCGACCAACCCGCACGCCGACACGGACTATGTCCGGTTTCTCGAAGCCGGGATCAACGTGGTCACCGTGAGCACTGGTGCGCTCGTTTACCCACCGCACTACCTTGCCGCTGGCCGCGACAGCTTGGTCGCCGCCGCCGAAGCGGGCCGTGCCACGCTCTACGCCTCCGGTCTCGAGCCCGGATTCGCCGGCGACCAGTTCCTCTTGACCCTGCTGACGCTGTCGAAGAACGTTCGTTCAGTCCGGACGCAGAAGGTCTTCTCGTACGCCGGCTACGCCCCGGAACACATGATCCGAGAGGTGTTCGGATTCGGACAGCCGCTCGATCACACGCCGCTTCTGGCCACTCCAGGCGCGCTGGCCGCGACCTGGGGTTCACCCGTGCGCATGGTGGCCGACGCGATGGGCGTCGAGCTCGAAGACATCCATGAGTGTTACGACCGGGCCGTCGCACCCCGTCGACTCGAGGTCGCGTGCGGTGTGATCGAGGCCGGGACCGTAGGCGCAGTTCGTCTCGCCACCATCGGCGTGGTCGATGGGCACGACGCGATCGTCATCGAGCACGTCAACCGCATGGCCACGGACCTCGCGCCCGAATGGCCGTCGGCCGAGCTCGACGGCACGTACCGCCTGATGGTGGAGGGCGAGCCTGACCTGCGATGCGACCTCGCCGTCGGCACTCCCGAGACCTTCGGCCCGAGTTTCTCGCTCGCCACCGCGATGCGAGTGGTCAATGCCATTCCCGCGGTGTGCCACGCCTCACCTGGTCTCGTGAGCTCGCTCGACCTGCCGCTCACCTTGCCGGGGCACGGATTTTCGTAGGTCGGCACAGGCCGGAGATCGCCCGAGCATTCGGGCCCAACTGGGGGGTCAGAGTTGAGAGTTCGCAAGACACGTAGGCGCGCCGCGTCGGTGGCGGCACTGATCGGCCTGGCGAGTGCGGGTCTCATGGGGGCCGCAGCTACCGCGGCGACCTCGGCGATTGATCCGGGCGTCACGGCCAAGGCGGTGAAGCTCGGTTACGTCTTCTCGCATACGGGTATCGCCGCATCGACGGGGAAGAACGCAGGCACGGCGTTCCAGGCCCGTATCGACCGGCAGAACGCGCAGGGTGGAGTCAACGGTCGCAAGATCGAGACCGAGATCATCGACGACGCGTCATCGGGCGCCAACCTGACTGCCGCGCAGGACCTCGTGCAGAACCGCCACGTCTTCATGGTGGTCGACAACTCGGCGTTCGCGTTTCTTGCCTACCGCTACCTGCTCGAGCAGGGGGTGCCGATGATCGGATGTGGCTGCGACGGCAACTACTACGGAGACAAAGGCAACGAGAGCATGTTCAGCATCGGCGGGAACTTCGCGTCGTTCAACGGACTCGGCTATGACACCATCGCCAAGGTAATGAAGCAGCTCGGCGCGACCAAGAGTGCCGGACTCGGGTACGGCGTGTCAGCGTCGTCGACCGCGGCGGTCAAGACCTTCCAGGACTACGCGGTGCCGGCGCAGGGATTGAAGGCTGCGTACACGAACACGAGTGTCGACTTCGGCACCTCCGACGTCAATCCGCTGGCGCTCGGCATCAAGAACGCCGGTGCAGACGCCGCGTTCCTGCCGATGGTGGCGTCGACGGACATCTCGATCGTCCAGGCCCTCGCGCAGAACGGTGTGACCATGAAGGCGAACATGCTCGCCACCGGCTACGGGCAGGAGCTACTCGACTCACCGGCCGCCGCGACGCTCGGGCCGAACACTGTCTTCTTCCAGACCTTCAAGCCGGTGGAGATCGCCGACAAGGCCACCAAGCAGTTCCAAGCCGACTTGAAGAAGTACGCCGGCTACACGGGTGTACCCGACTTCAGCCAGTACACCGGCTACATCGCCGGCGAACTCGCCATCCTCGGCCTGCAGCACGCGGGCACCACGCCCAGTCGCCGCGGCTTCACCG
>DASXXX010000216.1:0-2174 GCA_036502765.1 Acidimicrobiia bacterium
CTCGTGCTGCTTGCCCACGACGGCGACGGACTGCACTCCCGGGTGCGACACGATGAGGTCCTCGACCTCCTTGGCCGACACGTTCTCGCCGCCGACCTTGAGCAGGTCCTTGTCGCGCTCCTGGTAGAAGACGTTGCCGCCCGCGCCCATCTTCACCATGTCACCGGTCTTGAACCAGCCGTCCTCGAACGCTTTGGCGTTGGCCTCGTCGTTGTCGTAGTACTCGAGGAACAGTTGGATGCCGCGCGTGCCGCGCATCCAGAGCTCGCCCATCTCGCCCTCGGCGCAGAGCTCGCCGGTGTCCTGGTTGACGACCGCGATCTCGTAGCCGGGCGTGACGTGCCCCATCGAGCGCATCGGCAGCTGCTCCGACGACTTGGCCGTGATGCAGTGCGTGACCGTCTCGGTCATGCCGTACGCGGCGTAGACGTCGATCCCGAACATCTTGTCGAGGTCGGGCATGATCAGCCCGAAGACGCCGACCCGCAACGTGTGGTCGGTCGGCTTGTCGGGGCTGCCGAGCGCACCCATCACGAACGGCATCACCGAGATGTGCGTGACGCCGTGCTCGACGACCATCGGCCAGAAGCGGCTCTGCGACCACTTCGGCATGAGCACGACGGTGGCGCCGACGCCGAACGCGGAGAACATGCTCCAGCTCTGCGCGTTCACGTGGAAGAACGGCAGGTAGATCAGGTACGTGTCGTCGGTCGTGATGTCGATGTTGCGCGGGCCGGTGCGGCTGGCCCAGATCGCGTTGGCGTGCGTGTGCACGACCGCCTTCGGACGGCTCGTCGTGCCCGACGTGAACATGATCCCGAACGGCAGCATGGGCTCAGGCGCGCGCGGCGTGAAGTCGGACGCGTCGCCGACGAGTGAGTCGAACGAGTCGAAGCCGTGCGCGGCATCCTCGGCACTCGCGGGCTCACCACTGTTGTCGCCCGTGACCGCGATCCACTTCAACGCGGGCGCGGCGGCTGCGACCATCGCCGCGTACTGCGGCTGCGTGATGGCGGCGACCGCGCCGACGTGCTCGGCGAAGTACGTGACCTCGGCGCCGACCGACTTCGTGTTGGTGGTCACCGCGACCGCACCGAGCGTCGCGCAGGCCAGGAACGACAGCACCATCTCGGGACAGTTCTCCGAGTGGATCAGCACCTTGTCGCCCTTGGCGATGCCCCGTGCCGCGAGGCCGGCCGCGAGCTTGCGCACATCGGTGAGCAGCTCGGCGTAGCTCCAGCGCCGACCCCCGCCCTCACGCGGGGCCCACACCAGCGCGTCGTGGTCGGGCTTGCGCTCCGCCCAGTGCTCGAGCAGCCAGGGGATGTCCTGGCCGTGGGTCTGGAACTGTTGGATGGCTGCGGTCTCCATCCGAGGAACGCTACCGAGCCCGCCAGTCGACCGAGAAGTCGATGGCCGAGTGGGGTGCTCCGCCCCAGGTGCTCTCGACCGCGCGGTGCTGCACCAGCGACGGATGGTGGTACCAGAGCGGTGACCAGCGCGCCGCCAGCCGCGAGATCCGGAGGTCGAGTGGGCCGTCGCCGTCGTCCCACTGATCGACGAGTGACCGCGCCGTCGTGACCGACATCACCATCCCCTGGCCGCCGTAGAACCGGCGCGGATCGGCCACGGTCGCGATGGAGTCGTCGGTGGGGAGTGCGACGACGTTGGGGTTGTACAGCGACCCGAAGAGGTGGCCGCCGGCGTGCCGGTCGACGACCGGCGCCCAATGCTCGAGGTTGTGGCGCAGCGAGCGGTTGAACGCCACGTCGTCCTCGCACACGAGGAGCACGTCGTCGCCGCCCTCCGACTCGTCGACCGCGCGGGCGAGCAGTGCCAGGCCGGTGTCGTTGATCCGCTGCAGTGTGCGACTGGCGGTGCTCTCGTCGATCACGACGACGGGGGCCGAACCCCAGTCGGTCTGCCCGAGGTCGGCGACGGTCTCGGCGCACACGTCGGCCCGCTCCTCGCAGGAGAGCACGTACGCCCGCATGCCCGAGACGCTACAAGGCCTTCCGGCGGTCCCGGCCTGCCGGACTGCTTGCCCTGGTCAACTAACGTCGGCGGCTGCGCCCAGGGCGGCCGGAGCCGCGATACTGGGGTCCGACGAAGGAGTTGCCGGTATGGACACGCCCCGCATCATCTCGGTCGACGACCACGTGGTCGAACCGCCG
>DASXXX010000217.1:0-13032 GCA_036502765.1 Acidimicrobiia bacterium
CATGAGCGACCTCGCCGAGACCTGGGGGTGCGACGCGTCGTACGTCACCACCCTGGCCGACGGCCTGCAGGAACGCGGTCTGGCCGAGCGTCGTCCCCACCTCACCGACCGCCGGGTGAAGACGATCGTGCTCACACCGGAAGGTCGGGCGAAGCGCGAGCGCGCGCTCGAGCTCCTGTCGCAACCGCCATCGGCGTTCGCGTCGTTGAGCGCGGTCGAGCAACGCCAGCTGCGCGACCTCCTCGCCAAGCTCGTCGCCGCCGACCCCGAGCTCACGCTCAAGACCAAGTCCGCCTGACGCGCTCTCCCCTAGAAACGCCGCCCTCAGAACGCCGCGCTCAGAACGCTGGCTTCATGCGGACCTCGCGGGCGACGATCTCCTCGGCCCAGAGGTCGGTGGCCTCGCCGGGATCCTCGACCCAGATCGTGCGCACCACCGCGAGGTCGGGTGAACCCGGCATGATGTTCTGCACCACCCGCTGATCGACGACGAACGTCGCGTCGGCGGGCGGCGCGGGCACGGCGCCGGCATCGGCGTAGCGCACGAACACCTTGGCCCCGGGCGCGATCTCGCCGAGGGGCGCATCGGGCAGCGCGCCGTGCACCACCGCTTCTTCCACCGCGTACGCGTCATACGGACCGATGAACGAGTTGTGGTCGGCCATCAAAGTCTTCGCGTCATCCTCGGTCGCGAAGGACTTCGAGGGATCGAAGAAGTCGGTCATCGACGCGGTCCAGATCTCGGTCACCGCGTCGACATCGCTCTCGTTGTCGACCAGGTTCACCGTGTAGCGGTCCATCGTGCGGGTGACGCGCAGGCCGAGCGGTGCGTGGTGGTGGAGGTAGTGGTCCTGGAATTCCTCACGCGAGAGCCCGTCCTTGCGCCGGAAGAAGAACACGACCTTGTCCATGAAAATGCACCGTACTGTGTCGGTCATGGAGCTGCTCTCGGGCCTGCGCGTGGTCGAAGGATCGGCGTTCGTGGCCGCGCCACTCGGTGGTCTGACCCTCGCCCAACTCGGCGCCGACGTCATCCGCTTCGACACGATCGGCGGCGGCCTCGACTACAAGCGGTGGCCGGTCACCGACGACGGCGTCAGCCTCTACTGGGCCGGCCTCAACAAGGGGAAGCGGTCGATCGCCATCGACCTCTCACGCCCCGAGGGTCGTGAGCTCGCCACCGAGCTCGTCACCGCACCGGGCGACAACGCCGGGCTGTTCCTCTCCAACTTCCCCGAATCGGGGTGGCTGGCCGACGCCCGCCTGCGGGCGCGGCGACCTGACCTCGTGTACGTCAACATCGTCGGCAACCCCGACGAGAGCACCGCGGTCGACTACACGGTGAACGCGGCGTCGGGCATCGCCAACGCCACCGGACCGGTCGGTTCGCTGTTCCCGGTGAACAACGCGCTCCCGGCGTGGGACATCGCCGCCGGCCTCAACGCGGTGATCGGCATCCTCGCCGCCGAGCGCAAGCGCACGATGACCGGCGAGGGCCAGTTGGTGAAGATCTCGTTGGCCGATGTCGCGTTCACGATGGTCGCCAACCTCGGGTTCCTCGCGCAGGCCGAGGTGTCGCACGAGAACCGGCCCCCGCTCGGCAACGACATGTACGGCGCGTTCGGTCGCGACTTCGCGACCAGCGACGGCCGGCGCGTGATGGTGGTGGCCATCAGCCTCAACCAGTGGCGCACGCTGGTGAAGGCCACCGGCATCGAGGAGCACCTGCCGGCGATGGAGCGGGCCTTCGACGCCGACTTCACCAAGGAAGCCGACCGCTACCGGGCGCGCGACGGCATCGCCGCGCTGCTCAAGCCGTGGTTCGAGACCCGCACCCTCGACGAGGTGCGCAAGGCGCTCGACGCGCACGGCGTCTGCTGGGGTCCGTACCAGACCTTCACGCAGCTGCTCGACGACGACTGGCGCGTCGCGCCGACGAGCCCCGTCTTCGGCGACGTGGAGCATCCTGGCATCGGGTTGTTGCGCACACCGGCGTCGCCGTTGAAGTTCCCGACCGAGCCGCCCGTGCCGCCGGCGACTGCACCGCTCCTCGGCATGCACACCGACGAGGTGCTCGCCGACGTGCTCGACCTCTCCCCCACCGAGATCGGCAAGCTCCACGACGACGGCGTGGTCGCGAGCGACGTCGCCGTCGGATGAGCGCCGTACCGACCCTTGCCGACGCCGGCTTCGCGCCGATCGCGCACGACCCCGTGCCGCTGGAACCGGCGCGACGCCTCGCCGCGTGCCTCGACGTCGAGCCTGTGATCCTCGAGCACGGCCTGCTCCCCGCACTCTGGCACTGGGCCCTGTTCCACCCCGACGTGCCGACCGCCGGCCTCGGGGTCGACGGCCACCCGCGCCGGCGCGCCGAGATGGACGAGTTCCCCCAGCGCATGTGGGTCGGTGGCCGCGTGCACGTGGTCCGGCCGCTGCGCATCGGGGTGGACGCCGAACGCGTCTCGCGCATCGTGAAGGCCGACATGAAGGAGGGCGGCGCCGGTCGCTTCTGGTTGGTCACCGTCGGGCACACGATCGAACAGGAGGGCGCGCCGCACCTCGAGGAGGAGCAGGACCTCGTGTTCCGCACCGCGGGCCCGCTCGCGCCCATCGGTGACGACTCCGACGCCGCACCCGACGACGAGTGGGTCGAGGAACGCGTCGCCGACCCGAAGCTCCTCTTCCGCTTCTCCGCGGTGACCGCCAATGCGCACCGCATCCACTACGACCACCCGTACGCAACCGAGGTGGAGGGCTACCCCGACCTCGTGGTGCACGGGCCGCTCACCGCGATGCTCCTCGCCGAGCTCGCGCGCACGCGCCGCGGCCAGGACGCGCGTGAGATCTCGTACCGCGCTCGCGCACCGCACTTCGCCAACCGTCGCTTCTGGCTCGCCGGTTCACCGACAGACGACGTCGCCGCCATGCGCGCGGTGCGCGCCGACGGCGAGGTCGCGATGACGCTCGAGGTGCGCTGAGGCGCGCACCCGGTCAGTCGGACAGGTCGGCGGCGGTCATGCCGTCCGGGTGGCCAGCCGGCCAGTGGGCCAATGGGCCACTGGACCAATTCGATGCGGTTGCCGTCGGAACAGCTCCTCGATCACCGCTCTCGGTTCGGTCACCAGCTCGGGCCGTCGAGCGCCTGGATGATGTAGGTCTGGGCGGACCGTTCGACGGTCGCGGGATCGGGGGGATCCACCCGACCGCCCGTGCCCTGGGTGCCGTTGACGGCGAAGAACACGGCGACCGACTTGTCGTTGCCGCGACGGAATTCGATCTTGCAGTTCCCAGGACCGTTCTGTTGGGTGAACGTGAACGTGATGTCGGTGATGACCTCGGTCGTCGGCCCCCAGGTCGGCGAGATGATCGCCTTGTGTCCGGCCGCGAGCAGGCGATCGGCGAGACGGGCGAGGGTGGGCATGCCGACCTGGGTCGCCCACTGACCGAACCACGCCGCGGCCTCCTGGTCGCGGAGCTTCCCCTCCACCTCGGAGCGGAGGGCTTCCTCGTAGCGTTCCTGGGCCGCGGCGAGCGCGCGGTCGAGTTCGTCCATCCTCTGAGTCTCCCAGACGCGACCGGGTTCCGAACGCAGTGGAGCGCACTCAGGTCGTCGACGCCCCCGGGATCGCGTCGGGCCCGTGCATCATCACGACCAGTTCGCCGTAGTCGGGACCGCTGCGCAGCGAGTTGCCGCCGTCGACGTTGAGGATCTGGCCGGTCATCCACTGCGACTCGGGCCCGAGGAGGAACCGCACCACGTGCGCGATCTCGTCGGGCTCCCCCACCCGCCCGAGGGGCGTGTTCACGAGGTAGCTCTCGTAGGTGGAGCCGTCGCGCGAGATGCCCTCCATGATCTCCGTGCTGATGAAGCCGGGGCGAATCGCGTTGAAGCGCACGCCGAGCGCGCCGTACTCGTCGGCCGCGTTGCGCACGACCTGCTCGAGCGCGCCCTTCCCCGCGGTGTAGCCGGTGAAGTAGCGGTGCGTGTACGCACCCGCGAACGACGACATCCCCACGAACGAGCCCTTCGACTCGATCAGGTGCGGCAACGTGTGCTTCGCGCAGAGGAACGTGCCGGTGGCGTTGAGGCGGATGACCCGCTCGAACTCGTCGACGTCCTGCATCGCGAGCGGCTTCAGCGCGCCGCCCCCACCCGCGTTGGCGACGACGCCGTCGAGCGTGCCGGTGGGCTCGACCGCGGCGGCCACGATGCGTTCGACGTCGCTCTCGCTGGTGACGTCGCCGACGACGTAGCGGATGCTCCCGCCGTTCGCGGCCGCACCGCTGATCTTCTCGACCGACGCCTGCAACGTGGCCTCGGTACGTCCGCAGATGGTGACGGTTGCGCCGTCGGCCGCGGCAACGCGCGCACACGCGGCGCCGATGCCCGTGCCACCACCGGTGACGAGCACCCCGGTGCCCTCGAGACCACCGGTGGGCTTCAACTGTGCAGGCATGCGTCTCCCCCTCGCGACGGTATCGAGCGTCCCGAAAAGTAGTGGGTTCACAGCGACCCAGGTAGCGTCCGGTCTCCCCTGCACCGAGGAGTGACCGTGGCTGAATCGTCCGGGCGCCTGCTGCCCGAGCTCACCGACAACAACACCTTCTTCTGGACGTCGGGTGAGGACGGAAAGCTGCGCTTCCAGCGGTGCGGCGAGTGCGGCGAGCTCCGTCATCCGCCGGCGTCGGTGTGCCCGTACTGCCAGTCGAACGACTGGGTGCCGGCCGAGGTGTCGGGTCGGGCCGTGGTGGCGGGATTCACCATCAACGAGCACACCTGGCTCCCGAGCTTCCCGCCCCCGTACGTGATCGCGATCGTCGCCATCGAGGAGGACGACCGCGTCCGTCTCACCACCAACATCGTTGGCTGCCAGCCGGGCGACGTGTTCGTCGGCATGAAGGTGCAGGTGCGGTTCGAACACGACGAGGACGTCTGGATCCCGCTCTTCGAGCCCACCGGCGAGACCGAGAAGGGCCCCTTCCCCACTGTCGACGAGACATCGCGCGTCGCGCGTCCGATGCCGAAGAACGCGAAGAAGTTCGAGGACGAGGTCGCGATCACCGGCATCGGCATGTCGCAGGTCGGCCGCCGGCTCATGGTCGACCCCATCACGCTGACCGTCGACGCGGCCCGCAAGGCGATCGCCGACGCCGGACTCGCGCCGTCGGACATCGACGGCCTCTCGACGTACCCCGGTCCCGGCATCGGCGTCGGCATGTCGGAAGGAGGCATCACCGCGCTCGAAGAGGTGATGCGCCTCCGCCCGTTGTGGATCAACAGCGGCATCGAGCTCCCCGGCCAGGGCGGTTCGGTCCTCGCGGCGATGCTCGCCGTCGCCGGCGGGCTCTGCAACCACGTGCTCTGCTTCCGCACCGTGTGGGAGGCCACGTACGCCGCGAAGGAGCGCGCGGCCATGAACGAGCGCGCCAGCAGCGGGATGCTCGCGTTGCAGAAGTCGCCGCGCATGGGTGGCGACATGCAGTGGCGCATGCCGTACGGCGCGTCGTCGGCGAGCAACTGGATCGCGATGCAGGCGTCGGCGCACTTCGACCGCTTCGGCACCACCAAGGAGACGCTCGGTTGGATCGCGTTGAACGCGCGGAAGAACGCGGCGCGCACCCCGTGGGCGATCTACAAGGAACCGCTCACGATGGACGACTACCTGGGCGCGCGCACCATCACCACGCCGTTCGGCCTGTACGACTGCGACGTGCCGTGCGACGGATCGGTCGCGATCATCGTGTCCCGCAAGGACCTCGCGGGCGACATGCGCCAGCCCGCGGTGCACCTCGAGGCGGCCGGCAGCGCGATCACCGAGCGCATGAGCTGGGACCAGGGCACGCTCGACCACGAGCCGCTGGTGCAGGGACCGGCCGCGCACCTCTGGACGCGGACCGACCTCAAGCCGTCCGACATCGACATGGCGCAGCTCTACGACGGCTTCTCGTTCAACTGCCTGTCGTGGATCGAGGCGCTGGGCTTCTGCGGGTGGGGTGAAGCCAAGGACTTCCTCGACGGCGGCACGAACATCGCCCTCGACGGCATGCTCCCGCTCAACACCCACGGCGGTCAGCTCTCGTCGGGCCGGTTGCATGGCTACGGCTTCATCCATGAGGCGGTCACGCAGCTGCGCGGCCACGCCGGCGAACGCCAGGTCGCGAATTCGGAGACCGCCGTCGTCAGCACCGGTGGCGGCGCGCCTGGCGGCGTGTTCCTCTTCACCAAGGCCCGCTGAACGCCGACAGTATCGCCATGCAACGGTTCTACGAAGACGAAGGCATGAACTTCGCGGTGCTCATCTCACTCGGGTTCGCGTACGCGAACATCACCGACGTGGGCGAGACGCTCGCCACCATCGAGCGCATCCCCGAGGGTGACATCGAGGCCTGGGTCGCCGAATGGACCAAGACCGCCGACCGGCTCGCGAGCCAAGCGGACGAGTCGCTCGCCGGTGGCCACACCGTCAGCGCGCGCACGAAGCTCCTGCGCGCGTCGACCTACTACGACCACGCGTCGGCGCAGTCGCCGGGCACCAAGGACCCGTCGCGCTACACGTCGCTGTGGGAGAAGCACCGGCAGTGCTGGGACCGAGCGGTGGCGATCTTCGAGTCACCGGTCGAGAAGGTGCAGATCCCGTACGAGGGCACGACGCTCGAGGGCTACTTCTTCACCCCGCCCTCGTCGACGGCCGGTGCCGACGCCACGCCACGTCCCACCGTGATCCTCAACAACGGCTCCGACGGTCCGGTCATCAGCCAGTGGAGCTTGGGTGGCCGCGCCGCGATCGCCAGGGGCTGGAACGCGATCACATTCGACGGCCCCGGCGAGGGTGCATCACTGCACCGCCAGCGCCTCTCCTTCCGGGCCGACTGGGAGAAGGTTGTGACACCCGTCGTCGACTGGCTGTTGACACGGCCCGAGGTCGAGCCGACGAAGATCGCGCTCCAGGGGATCAGCCAGGGTGGCTACTGGGCACCGCGCGCGGCCGCGTTCGAACATCGCCTCGCCGCGCTCGTGGCCGATCCAGGTGTGATGCGGGTGGCGGCGTCGTGGGAGGAACACCTGCCCGAGGAACTGGTGCAGCTGATCGACGACGGCAACCAGAACGACTTCGACGCGCTCATGGACGCCAACCCGAACGAGCGGCAGAAGGCGATGCTCGCGTGGCGCATGGCGCCCTACGGGACGGCGTCGTACTACGAGGCCTACGTGAAGGCGCGCGAGCAGACGCTCGACGCCGCAACCGTCGCGCAGATCCAGTGCCCCACGCTCGTGCTCGATCCCGACGGCGAGCAGTTCTGGCCCGGCCAGTCGCAGCAGTTCTTCGACGCTCTGACGTGCGAGAAGCGGCTCGCTCGCTTCACCGCCGAGGACGGCGCCGACTGGCATTGTGAGCCCGCGGCGCAGAGCCTCCGGGACGAGACCGTGTTCGATTTCCTGGAGACCGTGTTCACCGAGTAGCGCGCGTCAGCCGCCGAGGTGGCGGCCGACGACGGTCGCGCCCATCGCCAGCGGCGGGACGTCGCAGCGGTCGGCGATGTCCTGCACGAACGCCTGGAACGCGGGAACGTCCTGCAGGGAGTCGGGGTCGTCGACGTCGTGCTCGATCACCGCATGCACGAAGGTCACGCCGTCCTCGAGGCGGAACACCTGGTAGGTGAAGCCACGCGAGCCGCGCTCGTCGAGGTCGGCGAACACCGCCTCGATCAGCTTCTGGTTCTCGTCGGCCCGGTCGGCCTTGGCCTGGTAGCGCACCACGGTTGCTGTCATGCCGTCTCGACCGCGCCGGCCACGCGAAATCATCGCTCGGCGCGATGAATTTCGGTGCGGCCGAGCAGTCTCACTGGTATGGACACGAAGAACCTGGCCGACCTGTACGACCTCGAGCCCCTCGACTGGTCCGGTTGCGTGGCGGCACTCGATGCCGGGTACACGCAGGCGCCCGGCAGCGCTGGGCCCGACCGGCACACGACCCGGCTGGCGACGATCGACGCCGACGGCAGCCCGCACCTCAACGGCATCGGGTCGCTCTGGGTCGACGGCACCTTCATCTTCGAGACCGGTCGCGAGAGCCGCAAGGGGCGCAACCTGGCCCGGGACCCGCGCTGCACCCTCAGCATCGCCATGGACACGTTCGACCTCGTCGTGGAGGGCGAGGCCGAACTCGTGACCGATCCCGACGTCGTCGCCGACGTCGCGGCCCGCTTCGCCGCCGACAGCTGGCCGGCACGGGTCGACGAGAGCGGGACTGCACTCACCGCCGAGTACAGCGCGCCGTCGGCGGGTCCACCGCCGTGGCACGTGTACCGCGTCGTGCCGCGGGTCGCGACCGTGGTGAGCACGGTCGAGCCCGGTGGCGCGACCCGCTTCGACTTCTGACCGGAGCTGGGTGTCGCCTCAGCCGGTGAACGCCGGTGTCACGACGACGGGGGGAGCCGGCGGCGGCTCCGGCGTCGCGGCACACGGCGTGAACGCGATGCCCGCAGGCGCAGTCCCGACGCTCACATCCTGGTCACCCGCGGACCGCGTGGCGACGTCGATGGTCGACACGTCACCGCCGTCGAAGTTGGCGCTGTAGACGAACGTGCCGTCGGGGGTCATCGCCAGTGTGTTCGGGTGCAGGTCGACGGTGATGTCGTCCGGGTTCTTCGTGCGGGTGGTGAGATCGATCGTCGACACGTAGTTCCCGCCCCAGTTGGCCACGAACGCAGTCGATCCGTCCTGCGTGATCACCACGCCGGCCGGGTGCTCGAACCCGGTGATGTCGGTCGGGTTCTTCGTGCGCGTCGCCACGTCGATGGTCGAGACCTTCCCGCTCTTCGTGGGATCGGGGTTCGGGAACGGGCCGTCCTGGTTGGCGACGACCGCGGTGGTGCCGTCGGGCGTGATGGCGACACCGCTGGGGTTGGTCCCGACCACGATGTCAGTCGGGTTCTTGATGCGCGTCGACACATCGATCGTCGACACCGAGTTGCTGCCGAAGTTGGTGACGAATGCAGTGCTGCCGTCGGGGGTGAACGCAACGCTGGTGGGATCCTGACCCACGGCGATGTCGGTCGGGTTCTTGGTGCGAGTCGCCACGTCGATGGTCGACACGGTGTTCGCACCCTCGTTGACGACCCACACCTGCGTGCCGTCGGGCGTGAGCTCGGCGTCTTGGGGCGAGTTGCCGACCGCGATGGTCGTGGGATCGAGGGCGCCGGTCTTGAGGTCGAGCACTCCGACCTCGGCGAGCCCCGAGAACACGACGAACGCGGTCGCTCCGTCCTTGGTGATCGCGATCCCCACCGGGGCCGACGCCTCCAGCATGGGGATGTTGGCCAGCGGGGTACGGGTCGGCGCGTCGATCGGCGTGATGTCGTTCCCGCCGAACGACGTGACGTACGCGGTGGTCTGACACACCGTCGCCGCGCCCGCCGCCGGCGCCGACACGATGCCCGCCGCGATCGGCGCGGCCATCGCCAACGCCACGAGAAGTACCCCGACCCGTCGCATCTGTGTCGCCCTCCGCCCCGCTGCCGCCCTACGGCACGATCAATGGATCCGCAGTCTGCCACGGTGTGGCCTGCTCGTCGTACGGGCGGCGGAACTCCTCGGCGAGATCGTCGGTCACGTCCCACGTCGCGGTCAGTCGACCGACGCCGAGGTCGATCGCACAGTTGAGTCCGATCTCGACCAGTTCACCCTCGGTGAAGGTGCGGCGGAGGTCGTCGTACACCGCGTCGTCGATGGCGAGGTGGTTCGTCGCGAACAGATCGGCGAAGCGCAACGCGGCGCGCTCCGCATCGGTGAGGTCGTCGGCCTCGGCCGGTCGCTCGAGCGAGCACACGAGCTCTTCGGTCACGCCGTCCTGCACCGCCTCGTCGTAGCGGATCGCCATGCAGCTCCGGCACTGGTTGTGGAACGCGATGCGGAGGCGGATCAGCTCGACGAGTCGCCGCGGCAGCGTGCCCTGGTGGTTGATCGCGTCGGTGACTGCGCCGAGTCCGGCGGCGATGTCGGGCCGGTGGGCGATGATGCCCCCGACGCCGAGTTGCACGCGCATCGCCGGATCGAGGTCGGCGGGGTCGACCCCGAGGTCGACGGGTCGGATCCGAGCCATGGTCAGTCTCCTGTCGGGTGATGACCCCAGTGGTCCACGAACGTGACCTCCTCGACCGGCCGCCGATCGGCGGGCCGGAAGTCGTCACCGGTGTAGTGCGCCACCGGCACCAGACACGCCTGCACGAATCCCTCCGGCACGCCGAGCAGCGCGTCGGCTTCGGCACGTCGGTACAGGTGGACGGTCGTGAGCACCGAGCCGAGGCCGCGGCTGCGCAGCGCAAGCATGAAGCTCCAGACCGCCGGAAAGATCGACGCCGGCCATCCCCCCACGCCGCCGGTGTCCTCCGCGCACGGCACCACCAGCACCGGCACCTCGTGGATGTGCTCCATGAGGTAGCCGGCGGAATCGCTGACGCGCGCCTGCTGGTCTTCCGGCGGCGGCACCGAACCGGGTCGCGTCGCAGGGCGGTCGGCGGGCAGGTTGCGGTAGAGGTCGGCCAACTGCGCGCGCACGTCGGGATCGGTGACGACGATCCAGCGCCATGTCTGCTGGTTCGAGCCCGTCGGCGCCTGGAGCGCGAGCTCGAGACACTCCATGACTACGTCGAGCCCCACCGGGCGCGTCAGGTCGAGACGCTTCCGGACCGCACGCGTGGTGGTGAGGAGCTTGTCGACGGTGTCGAGGTCGAGCCCCGAAGCACCGGCCGGGCGCGCGTCAGCCAATGCCGTAGAGCGCGAGCGCGCTCTCGCTCGTGATGACCGACTGCTGCTCGTGCGAGAGCGGTTCGAGCGCCTCGGCCAGCTCCTCCGTGACACCCGGGAACTTGGCGTCGGGGTGCGGATAGTCCGACGCCCACACGATGCGGTCGGCACCACACAGCGGCGAGTTGGCGGTGAACGCGAGCATCGACTCGTCAGGGTCGAAGCTGATCCAGCACTGCCGACGGAAGTACTCGGACGGGAGCTGCTCGAGCCAGGGCACGTCCCACTCGAACTTCTTGCAATGGTGGTCGAGCCGTTCCAGCCACGGCACCAACCACCCGCCGTTCGCTTCGAGGAACAGGAACTTCGTGTCCGGGAAGCGCTCGCACACGCCGCCGGCGGTGACGTACGCGATCGAGTGCATGACGTCCACCGGGTTGGCGATCGCCTGCGTGAACAGGATGTTCGAGAGGTCCCATCCGGTCTCGGGTTCCTGTGACGACGGCGCGTAGCTCCCGTCGACGAACGGGCGGCCCAACTTCAGGCCGCGGCACGCGCCGGGGAGGTCGGGCATGAGGAACGGGTGGAACGCGAGCACGAGGCCGGTCTCGGCCGCGGCCTGCCACACCGGGTCGTAGATCTTGTCGTTGAACGGCCGCCAGTCGACCGACGGGTTCGGGCGCAGGAACACCGAGACCATGCCCGGCTTCTCGGCCACCCGTCGGATCTCTGCAGCCACCGCCTGCACGCCGTCCTCGTCGTTCATCGGTGGCACCGCGCCGGCCGCGAACAGGCGGCCCTCGCCCTCTTGCGTGTGGTCCGACGCCCAGTCGTTGTACGCCCGTGCCTGCACCCGCGCGAACTCCTCGTCGGCGACCGACTGCAGGCCGAGCATCGACGTCGGGTACAGCACCGCGAGGTCGATGCCGTCGGTGTCCATGTCGACGAGCCGCGCCTTGGCGTTGTGCGCAGCCGGACGCACCTCGCTGTAGCGGATCTCGCCGTTGCGGACCTGCGTGACCTTCTCGTCGGGGAAGCCCGCCGTACCGGCGAGCGACAGCGTGTTCGACGGCAGGATCATGCCGTTGTAGTGGAGGTACTCCACGCCGTCGGGGTCGGTCTCGATGTGCCAGACGCGGTCGCGCCACTCAGCGGGCGCGTAGTCGGGCATCGCGGTCGGGTGCTCGAGGATGTGCCCGTCCGAGTCGATGTAGCGCAGG
Source organism: Acidimicrobiia bacterium (assembly GCA_036502765.1). Classification (GTDB taxonomy): domain Bacteria; phylum Actinomycetota; class Acidimicrobiia; order IMCC26256; family DASPTH01; genus DASUAS01. The sequence goes on from DASXXX010000217.1 coordinate 11,968, forward strand.
CCTTCCGTCACGGTCATCGCTTCCCCCTGGAGTCAGATCGCTGGAGTGCAGCCAGCGTTCCCCCTGGGCGGGAGGACCGCAAATTGCACGGAGCCGAACTTGGCCGGTAAGCAGACCGCATGGAACTCAACGGAGTCGGAGCAATCGTCACTGGCGGCGCCTCGGGACTGGGTGAAGCCGCCGCCCGCAGCCTGCACGCCGCAGGCGCCAACGTCGTCATCGCCGACGTCAACGAAGAGGGCGGCCGGCGGATGGTCGAGGAGCTCGGGCGCAAGACCGAGTTCGTGCGGTGCGACGTCGAGAACGACGAAGAAGTCGAAGAGGTCGTGCGGGTCGCGTCGAGCCACGGGCCGCTGCGCGTGGCGGTGAACTGCGGTGGCCGCGCCGGTGGTGGTGGTCGCATCGTCGGTCGCGACGGCACCCCGGCTTCGCACGAGGGCTTCTCGATCACGGTCGAGTCGTTCCTCGTCGGCACGTTCAACGTGATGCGCATCGCCGCCGCGCAGATGAGCAAGGAAGAACCGCTCGAGGACAACGAGCGCGGCGTGGTGATCATGACCGCGTCGATCGCTGCGTTCGAGGGCATGATCGGCCAGGCCGCGTATTCCGCGGCGAAGGGGGGCATCGTCGGCATGACGCTGCCCGCGGCGCGCGACCTCGCGGCCATCGGCGTGCGCGTGGTGACGATCGCACCCGGAACCTTCGCGACGCCCGCCTACCGGATGATGCCGGAGGATCGCGTGAAGGCCCTCGAGGAGCTCAACCCGTTCCCGAAGCGCATGGGTAAGCCCGAGGAGTACGGCTCGTTGGTGGAGCACATCTGCACCAACACCATGCTCAACGGCGAGGTCATCCGCATCGACGGCGCGGTCAGGTTCCCGCCGAAGTAGGTCCGCCGAAGTAGGACGTCAGCGCGCGAGCGCGACCGCGCGACGGGTGAAGTCGGCGAACTCGGCCGCGTGTGTGCGATGCACGGTGTGCCCGGCGTCGCGGAACACCACCACGTCGGCGTCGAGCAGCTCCGAGAGCCGGTCGGCCGATTGGTAGTCCCACGGCGTGGTGTCG
>DASXXX010000218.1:0-4506 GCA_036502765.1 Acidimicrobiia bacterium
GGTGGGCCGAGACGTCGGCCCGGCACCACGAGCGGATCCTGGTCGCGCTGGAACGGCGCGACGCGCACGAGGCCCAGCGGCTGATGGAGCACCACGCGACCGAGAGCGGCGAGCTCGCGGTGGGGATCCTCGAGGAGATGGGCTACTGGGACGGCACCACGAACCGCGCCCGCGGATCGGGTGCCGCATGAATCTCACGCACGAAGACCAGAGGGGGAGTTGCTGATGGCGTTCTTCGGATCCACCGCCATCGTCACCGGGGGCGCGTCGGGCATCGGCCTGGCGATCGCCGAGCGCCTGGCCGACGACGGCGCCAAGGTCGCGATCTTCGATCTCGACATGGAGCAGGCCGAACGCGCGGTGAAGGAGATCACCGACGAGGGCGAAGTGGCGATCGCCTATTCGGTCGACGTGTCCGATCGCGCCGCGGTCGACGCCGCGGTCGAGCGCGTGCGCAGCGAGCTGGGGCACGTGCTGGTGCTCGTGAACGCGGCGGGAAAGGACTCGTTCGACAACTTCATGGACGTCACCCCCGAGCTCTGGGAGCGCATCATCGCGATCAACCTCACCGGGACGTTCCACGTCACGCAGTCGGTGTTGCCCGACATGATCGACGCGAAGTGGGGGCGCATCGTCAACATCTCGTCGTCGAGCGCGCAGACCGGCGCGGTGAAGATGGCGCCGTACTCGGCGTCGAAGGGCGGGATGATCGCGCTCACCAAGACGCTGGCGCTCGAGCTCGGGCCGATGGGCATCACGGTGAACACCATCCCGCCGGGTGCGATCGACACACCGATGAGCCGGCGAGCCGCGTCGGAGGGGCGCTTCGGGGGCGGGACGCTCGAAGACGTCGGTCGGCACCTGCCGGTGAAGCGCATCGGCATCCCCGAGGACATCGCCGCCGCCTGCGCCTTCCTCGTGTCCGACGAGGCGGGTTACGTGACCGGCCAGATCATCGGCGTCAACGGCGGAAGGGTCACCTGAGTGCGCCCCGTGACCAAGCCGGACAGCACGAGCAACACCGACTCGACGAGGAGCGGAGATCCATGGACCACCAGCAGCTGAGCGACCAGATCGAGATCCAACAGCTCTGCGCCCGCTACATGATGCTGTCGGCGCGCAAGGACAACGACCACTGGCGCGACGTGTTCACCGACGACGGCACCTACAACGCGTTCGGCACGCTCTACGGCCTCGACGACTTCCCGATGCTGCTGAAGAGCGCGCCTCCCGGGCAGTACATCGGCAACCCGCCGGTCGTCGACTTCCACGGTGATCGCGCGACCGGGGTGCAGCACTACGTGTTCATCGACCAGACGTCGCACGAGATGCGCCTCGCCTGGTACTCGGACGAATATGTGCGCACCGCCGAGGGCTGGCGCATCACGTCGCGCTCCACCACGTTCATGCGGCGCAGCGGTGGCTTCGACCACGGCAACGCGCACGACCCGGCGCGCTACGTCGCCGGCCAGGCGACCGAGTAGAGGACACCTTCGTGCGCATCGGCATCATGGTGGGTCCCGAGACCCGCCGCCACCCGGCCAAGGTCGACCAGATGGTCGGCGACGCCAAGGCCGCCGACGAAGCGGGCTTCGCCACCGCGTGGATCCCGCAGCTTCCCAACGACTTCGACGCCATGACCGCGGTCGCGCTCATGGGACGAGAGACGAGCCGCATCGAGCTCGGCACCGCGGTGGTGCCGCTGCAGTCGCGCCATCCCGTCGCGCTCGGACAGCAGGCGCTGTCGGTGCAGGCCGCGTGCGACGGGCGGTTCCGTCTCGGCGTCGGGCCGTCGCACCACTGGATCATCGACTCGATGCTCGGCCTGCCCTACGACCAGCCGGCCAAGTTGGTGGCCGACTATCTCGACGTGTTCGAGGCCATGTTCGATGGGCCGAATCCGGTCGACGTGGAGAACGACACCTTCCGCATCCACAACCCGCTCGACGTCACCGACCTGCCGGTGCCGGTGTTCCTCGCCGCGCTCGGCCCGGTGATGCTCCGACTGGCCGGGGAACGGGCCGCGGGCACGGTGCTCTGGATGGCCGACGAGCGAGCCATCGCCGACCACGTGGTGCCCAAGATCACCAAGGCTGCCGACGGCGCGGGCCGGCCCGCACCGCGGATCGTCGCCGGAGTGGCGGTGTGCTTGTGCGCGCCGAGCGAGGTGGACGGCGCGATCGCGCGGGCGAATGAAGCGCTCGGACACGCCGAGTACTCGCCGAACTACCAGCGGCTGCTCGAAGCGGGTTCGTCGGACGATGTCGGCGACATGTCGGCGATCGGCACCGAAGCCGACATCGAACGACGACTGCGGTCCTACATGGACGCAGGCACGACCGACTTCTCGGCGCGCATCCTCCCGCTCGGGAGCGGCAAGGACGAGATCGTGGCATCGTCGCGCCGCACCCGCGAGTTCCTCGCCTCGCTGGCGCCCGAGATCACGTGAGCAACGCCAGCGTGACCCCCACGCGGGGCGACCTCCTCTGGCCGTCGATCCCGGCGATGACGCTCGACGCCGCAGCGCGCTTCGGTGACGCGGTGGCCGTGGTCGACCGCGGTCGGCGCATCAGCTTCACCGCGCTCGTGGCCGACGCCCGTCGAGTGACGGCGGCGTTGCTCGCGACCGGTCTCGCACCGGGGGAACGGGCCGCGATCTGGTCGCCCAACCGGTACGAGTGGCTGGTCGCCGCGCTCGGCATCCTCGGTGCCGGTGGTGCAGTGGTCCCCGTGAACACGCGGTTCAAGGGCGAGGAAGTGCGATACATCCTCGATCGCAGCGGCGCCCGGGTGGTCTTCACCGTGGGCGAATTCCTCGACACCGACTACGCGGCGACGATCGCCGGCCTGCGGTCGGAGCTCCCGAACGTCGCGACCGTGGTGGGGTTCGACGACGCGACGGCGGCCGACCAGACGCTCACCGCGTTCCAGGCGACGGGTGACGCGGTCGACGACGCGATCGTCGACGCGCGCGTCGGCGCCGTCGGCAGTGACGACGTGAGCGACGTGCTCTTCACGTCGGGCACGACCGGCGCGCCGAAGGGCGTCCTCATGACGCACGCGCAGACGTTGCGGCAGTTCTCCGACTGGTGCGACATGGCCGGTCTGGTCGAAGGCGATCGGTACCTGATCGTCAACCCGTTCTTCCACATGTTCGGGTACAAGGCGGGCTGTCTCGCGTCGCTGATGCGCGGTGCGACGATCATCCCCAAGGCCGTGTTCGACGTCGACGACCTCCTGCACACGGTGGCCGACGAGTCGGTCACGGTGTTCCCGGGGCCGCCGACCGTGTACCAGTCGATCCTCGATCACGCCGATCGCGACCGCCACGACCTGTCGTCGTTGCGCCTGGCGGTGACCGGCGCCGCCGACATCCCGGTCGAGCTGATCCGGCGCATGCACGATGAGCTGCCGTTCCGGCTGATCGTCACCGGTTACGGCCTCACCGAGGCCGGCACCGTCACTGCGACGGCGCCCGACGACGACTTCGAGACCATCGCCACCACGGTCGGACGCGTGCGCCCCGGGCTCGAGATCCAGGTCGCGGCCGACGACGGCGCGGAGCTGCCGCGGGGTGAGGCGGGCGAGCTGTTGGTACGCGGCTACAGCGTGATGCGCGGCTACCTCGACGACCCTGACGCCACCGCCGACACCATCGACGGCGACGGTTGGCTGCACACCGGCGACCTCGCGACCGTCGACGAGCGCGGGTGCGTGCGCATCGTCGGCCGGGTCAAGGACATGTTCATCGTCGGAGGGTTCAACGCGTACCCGGCCGAGATCGAGAACCTGCTGCTCGGTCACCCCGCGGTGGCGCGGGCCGCGGTGGTGGGGATGCCCGACACCCGTATGGGCGAGGTGGGCATGGCGTTCGTGGTCGTGACCCCGGACGCGACGCTCGATCCCGACGAGCTCATCGCGTGGTCGCGCGAGACGATGGCCAACTACAAGGTGCCGCGCGCGGTCGAGCTGGTCGACGCGCTCCCGGTGAACGCGGCCGGCAAGGTCGAGAAGGAGACGCTGCGAGCACGAGCCGCGGCGCGCCAGGCAGAGGAACGGACGTAGTCATGGACACGCGGTACTCCGACGAGCAACTCGAGCTGCAGCGCAGCGCGGCGTCGCTCGTCGCCGATCTCGGGCCGAAGACGGTCGACGACCTCGACGACGGGTCCCGGCGTGATCGTCTCGCCGATGCGGCCCGGCGTTCGGGCTGGTACGAGCTGCGCGGCCCCGGTGAGAGCGATGGGCCGCTCGCCTCGGGCGTGGAGGTGGCGATCATCGCCCGCGAGCTCGGTCGGGGGGCGGCCGACGTGCCGTACCTCGGCCCGGTCGTCGCCGTCGACCTGGCGCGGTGCGCGGGGCTCGAGGTCGAGGATGCCGCGACCAGCGCGGTGTTCGATCGAACGCTCCTCGACTTCGCGGTTGCACCGGACGTGACCGAAGGCGTCGCGGTCGACTGCGCCGGGTCGGTGCGTGGCCTCGCTCTCGTCGCCGACGGTGGGAACG
>DASXXX010000219.1:0-11195 GCA_036502765.1 Acidimicrobiia bacterium
TCCAACCCGGTCTCGAGCCCACCGAGATGGCGGCGCGCTACCAGGCGTTCGTCGACATGGCGGGCTACGCCGACGAGCACGGGCTCCAGGCCATCTCGCTCGAAGAGCACCACGGCGCCGCGAACGGCTGGAGTCCGTCGCCGCTCGTGATGGCCGGCCTCGTGTTCGGTCGCACCACGCGCATCATGGCCACCCTCAACGCGCTCCTCGCGCCGTTGCACGATCCGCTCCGGCTGGCGGAGGACATCGCGGTGCTCGACCTCGCCAGCGGGGGTCGCTTCGTGGTGACCGCGGGCATCGGGTACCGCGAGAGCGAATACGCCGCGCACGGCAAGGACTGGTCAGCGCGCGGCGCGCTGCAGGACGAAGCCATCGACACCATGCTCAAGGCGTGGACCGGTGAGCCGTTCGAGTACCGCGGCACCACGGTGCAGGTGACGCCGCGCCCGTTCACGCAGCCCCATCCCACGCTGATGCTCGGAGGGTCGAGCAAGGTCGCGGTGCGGCGCGCGGCGCGGTTCGGCCTGCCGTACCTGCCGCCGGCCAACCTGCCCGAGCTCGAGGCCTACTACTACGAGCAGTGCGCGGAGTACGGCACCCAGGGATTCTGCGCCATGCCGCCCGAGCACACCGCGATGACGTTCGTGGCCGAGGATCCCGAGCGCGTCTGGCGCGACCTCGGCCAGCACTTCTTCGAGGAGTCGTCCACGTACGCGTCGTGGCAGCCGCCGGGGCAGACGTCCTCGGTGCACTCGCACGCGACCAGCATCGACGAGCTCCGGGCCGAGGGCATCTACGAGGTGGTGACGCCGGCGGAGCTCGTCGACCGCCTCAAGTCTGGCGGCCCGGCGGCGACGTGCGCGCTCCACCCGCTCGTCGGCGGCATGCCCATCGACGAAGGGTGGTCGTCGTTGCGCCTCTACGTCGAAGACGTCCTCCCCGCGCTGGCCTGATCGACGTGGCCACTCCGACGGCGGCGGGGACCGAGGGAGCAGCGGGCGCAGCGGGGGCGGCGGCCAAGGCCGTGCTGGTCACGCTGGCCGCGGCGCAGTTCGTGATGATCCTCGACTCGTCGGTGATGAACGTGTCGATCGCGACCGTCGCGAAGGACCTCGACACGACGGTCGCCGGGATCCAGACCGCGATCACCATGTACACGCTGGTGATGGCGTCACTGATGATCACCGGCGGCAAGATGGGCGCGATCCTCGGCCGCAAGCGGGCGTTCACCATCGGGTGTGTGATCTACGCGACCGGCTCGCTCACCACCGCGCTGTCGCCGAACCTTCCGGTGCTCCTCTTCGGGTGGTCGTTCCTGGAAGGTGTGGGCGCAGCGCTGGTGATGCCCGCGATCGTGGCGCTGGTGGCGTCGAACTTCGTGAAGTCCGAGCGCCCGCGCGCCTACGGCATCGTCACCGCGGGTGGTGCGATCGCGGTCGCGCTGGGCCCGCTCATCGGCGGGTTGTTCACCACCTACTGGTCGTGGCGCTACGTGTTCGTGGGCGAGGTCCTGATCATCGGCGTGGTCCTCCTCCTCAACCGCCGTACCGCCGACACACCCAAGGAAGAGGGGGCCCGCCTCGACCTCGTGGGCACCGCGCTCTCGGCCCTCGGTCTCGGTCTCATCGTCTACGGCGTGCTGCGCGCCGGGAGTTGGGGCTTCGTGCAGCCCAAGCCCGACGCGCCGACGTGGCTCGGGCTCTCACCGGTCATCTGGTTGCTCCTCGGCGGGGGAGTCGTGCTGCTCGGATTCCTCGAGTGGGAGAAGCACCGGCGCGACTCCGGCCAGGCGGCACTGCTCGATCCCGCGATCCTGCGGGTCAAGCTGCTGCGCAGCGGGCTCATGGCGTTCTTCTTCCAGTACCTGCTGCAGGCCGGGCTCTTCTTCGCGGTGCCGCTGTTCCTGTCGATCGCGCTGGGCCTCTCGGCCATCGACACCGGACTGCGGATCATGCCGCTGTCGATCACCTTGGTCATCGCCGCCGTCGGCATCCCGAAGCTCTTCCCGCAGGCGTCGCCCCGGCGCGTCACCCGCTTCGGGTTCTCGATGCTGTTCCTCGGCCTGGTCGTGTTCGTCGCCGCGCTCGACGCCGGCGCCGGCGCCGAGATCACGCTCTGGCCGATGCTCCTCGCCGGCCTCGGCATCGGCGCGTTGGCGTCGCAACTGGGCGCGGTGACCGTGTCCGCGCTGCCCGACGAGCAGAGCGGTGAGGTCGGCGGCCTGCAGAACACGTTCTCCAACCTCGGGATCTCGCTCGGGACCGCGCTCTCGGGCGCCATCCTCATGTCGGCGCTGACCGCGTCGTTCCTCTCCGGGATCGCCAGCAACCCGGCGGTGCCCAACGACCTCACGTCGAAGGCGCAGACCGAGCTCACGAGTGGGGTGCCGTTCATCTCCGACGCCGACCTGGAGAAGGCGCTCGACGATGCCGGGGTGCCTCCGGAGACCGCGGACGCGGTCGTCGTCGAGAACGCCGATGCCCGCCTCGACGGGTTGCGCGTCACCCTCGGCGTGCTCGCGCTGCTCGCACTGGTCGCGCTGTTCCTGAGCGGCAGCATCCCCACGAAGCCGGTGGGGTCCGAGCCCGACTCCGAACCCGAACCAGCGGCGCCCGAGCCTTCCGGCTAGTGCCGCCTCAGGCAACGTTCGCCTCGTTGGGGGCGTGACTCCGAACCCGCGTTCTGGCAGGTCTCGCTGAGCCGGCGTTCAGGGACGCCGCAGAGCGCGCGGCGTAACGTGCGCTCGACCGGTCCGGTGTCGGCATCAGCTCTCGACCGACTTGCGGAACGTGCGGAGTGCCATGGCGCTGAACGTGGCTGCATATGCCGCGACGACCGTGAGGCTGAGCGCGGCCATCGTTGTCGCGTTGCTCATGCCCCAGATGTCGTGCAGCCCGCTCGCGTTGTGGTCGAGGAGTCCGTAGCGCATGAGCGCGAGCGCGTGTGTCAGCGGGAGCAGTCGGGCGAAGCCGGTCAGGGCCCAGGGAAGCGCGGTGATCGGAAACAGCGAACCGGCGAAGAAGAATGGAACGATCGCGATGGCCGGCAGCGCACCGACGTACTGCTCCACGGTCGGGAAGCGGTTCGCGAGCGTTTCGGCGACGCCGTACATCGTGATGCCGAGCAGCACGGCAGCGCCGAGGAACCAGGCGATGCCGCTTGCCGATGTGTTCAGATCGGCGCCGCGGAGCATGGCCGCGAGGACCAGCACGACCACCTGGACCGCGGTGATCATCAGGGCGACGGCGAGGTTGGCGAGGACGATCAGTGGGCGGCTCACCGGGGCGGCCAGGAGGTCGCGGCGTGCGCCGGTCTCACGATCGAGAATGACGCCGATGCCGGCGAACATGCAGTTCAGCGGGATCAGGAGGGCGACGGTGCCGATGGCGGCGAAGCTCATGTAGTCGAGGCCGGGAATCGTGGGGCCGATGGATGCGAGCGCGGGTGCGATCACGAGCGCGAACAGGATGGGTGTGAGCAGGGGGACGAGCAGTTCCCGCGGCGTGCGGACGCTGAGCGCGAGTCGGCGGCGTGTGAGCGTCGTGAACGCGGACAGCGTCCGGGTCACGATCGGGCGTTCGCGGCGGACGGTGGCTGGAGCGAGGGTGGCGGTTGAGGCGGACATGGCTTCTCCTTCGGGGAGGGGGCGAGACCTACGCGGCGAGGGTGTCGCCCGTGAGGCGGAGGTAGACGTCGTCGAGCGTTGGCGGTCGGGTGCTCGTCGCGGTCGCTGCGAGGCCGATCTCGCGAGCGGCGGTGAGCACGGCGTCGACCGAGCGGCCGCGCACCGGGATCGTCAGCGTCGCGCCGACGGCGAACGAGTCGTCTCCGGCGACCCCCCTGCTGCGCAGGCGAGCGAGCGCGGCGATCGGATCGGTGTCGACGCGGAGCTCGAGCATCTGGTCGCCGAGCGCGGCGAGCAGGGTCGCCGGCCGATCGAGCGCGACGATCCGTCCTGCGTGCATGATGGCGACGCGATCGCAGAGGCGTTCGGCCTCGTCCAGGTAGTGCGTGGTGAGCAGCACGGTCGCGCCGAAGCGAGCGCGCAAGCCCGCGATGACGTCGATGAGTTCGTACCGGATGCGCGGATCGAGTCCGACGGTGGGTTCGTCGAGGAACAGCACACGTGGCTCGGAGACGAGCGCGCGGGCGATCTCGAGCCGCCGACGCTGGCCACCGCTGTAGGTCGCGACCGGACGGTCCAGCAGGTCGGCCAGGTCGAAGCTGTCGGCGAGCTCCTCGATGCGCCGGCTCGCGTCGTCGTCGCTGACGCCCCAGAGCCGGGCGTGGATGTCGAAGTTGCGGCGACCGGTGAGGGCCCGATCCACGACCGGGTCCTGGAACACGACCGCGCTGTCGGCGCGGGCTGCGATCGCGTCGATCGCGACGTCGCGTCCGTGGAGACGCGCCGAGCCCGACGTCGGCCTGACCGTCGTGGTCAGCATGCCGACCGTCGTCGACTTGCCCGCGCCATTCGGCCCGAGCAACCCGAAGACCTCGCCGGTGGCCACGTCGAAGTCGATTCCCTTCACTGCCTCGACGCCGCCCGCCCAGGTCTTGCTCAGGCCTCGCACGCTGATCGCCGGTGAGTTCGTGTCGTTGTCATGCATGCCGATAGCGACGACGCAGACGGCGGAAACGTGACGCGGCGACGCGATGTCACATTCCGGCCCGCGATCTCGTCGAGATGCAAAGCGCTACCGTCGGTCGAGGAGCTGAACTGCCATGGATCGGGAACCTGCCGCCCTGCCATCCTCCGCGGACCCTGACCCGCGCTTCGACACCGTCTGGCGCGAGGACCGCGCCCGGATGCTCGGGCTCGCCCGGCGAATGCTCGGTGACGCCACCGAAGCGGAAGACGTCGTGCAGGAGGCGTTCGGCCGGCTCGCGCGCGTCGACCTCAACGAGCTCGAAGACGTCCAGGGCTGGCTCGCGGTGGTCGTGCGTCGGGTGTGCCTCGATCGCATCCGCTCGGCGCGCTTCCGTCACGAGTCGACCACGCTCGCCTCGCTCCCCGACGGCGTGATCTCGCTCCCGCCGGAGCTTGCCGCCGACCCCGCCGATCGCGTCACGCTCGACGACCAGGTGCAGCTCGCACTCGCGGTCGTGCTCGACCGGCTGTCGCCCGCGGAACGCACCGCGTTCGTCTTGCACGACATCTTCGGCTTCCCCTACGCCGCCATCGGTGAGATCGTCGGACGCTCGACGGCCGCGTGCCGTCAACTCGCGAGCAGGGCGCGCAGTGCCATCCGGGAGGGCTCGGACGCGAGACGCGACGAGGTCAGCCGGACGGACATCGAGAACGAGCAGCACCGCGCCGTCTCGGAACGATTCATCGAGGCCTGCGCGGGTGGCGACATCAGCGCGCTCATGGAAGTGCTCGATCCGGACGTGGTCGGCGAGGCGACCATCTTCGGCTTCGGGCCGCTGCTGACCTCGGTGGGGCGACCGGTCATCGCGCAACGACTCCTCGGCCTGTTCGGTCCCAGCACTGAAAGCGCGCTCATTCCCATGACGGTGGAGCGCCAACCCGGCGTCATCGCGTTCGTGCACCGGCGGGTGGCTGCCATCGTGCGGTTCGAAACCGAAGCCGGCCTGATCCGCGACATCCGGGCGCTCGTCCTACCGCCGGGTGTCTAACCGAGACAAACGCCCGTGAAGCCGTCGACGGCCAAGGGCCATTGAGCCTTCGTGGCTGCTTCGGCTGGCAGCCGTGAGCGAACTTCATACCTGCGCTCGCGCGATCCCGGGCGGCCGGAGAACGAGTTCTTCGCACGCAGCCGTCATCCCCGAAGTGCCGTTGGAGGACAGGGCCAACGTTGCTCGACGCGGCGCTGGGTCAGTCCGCGGCCATGGGGGGCAACCCGTGGAACGGGCTCCCTGCCGCCTGCCACTCGGCGAACAGCTCCATGAACTCGGGACCGAACGGGTCGCCGCCGAGCAGGGGCATCGCGGCGCGCCGCACGGTGAAGTCCATCGGCGCGAGCTCGCCGGCGCGCTCGAGGTGACGGCGCGCGGTGGCGTCGTCGCCGCGACGGCGAGCCTCGACGCCCACGCGGAAGTGCAACCGTGCCAGCACCTCGTCGTCGGTGAGGTCGGGCACCGCGGCGCGGGCCTCGGCCTCGCTCATCGTGGTGGTGCCGTCGCGCACCCACTCGCGCACCGCGTCGAGGTGCGGACCCGACTCCACACCGGTGAACTCCTTGAACATGTCGTTCGAGAACGCGACGCTGTTGGGGCGCACGATGGCGCCGTCCTCGTCGATCCACACCACCGCCGGGACGTTGCTGATCGCGTAGACCTCGGTGAGCACGTGCTGCGGATCGATGAGCACCGGCATCGTGGTGACTTCGTCGGTCCACGGCCGCACGTCGTCGGGTGACTCGTCGATCGCGACCGCGATCACGGTGAAGTTCTCGTCGCCGAGCTCGTCCTGGAGCGCCTGCCACCCCGGGAGGTCGTACCGACAACCGCACCACGACGAGAACGCGTGGAGCAGCCGCTTGCGCCCGCCCCAGTCGGAGAGCGAGTGCTCCTCGCCGTCGAGGTCGCGCAGCGTGACGTCGGGCGCGGTGAGCCCGTCGAGTGCGGCGCGGCGTTGCTCCTGGTCGATGGCCACCGCGACGATGCCGGCGTCGGCGTCGACGACGGTGAGGCGACCGAGCGCGTCGGCCACCGCCACGAGGTCGAGTCGCCCGCCGACGAACAGTGCGTCGCCGTCGCGCACGGGCACGCACGTGTCGTCGCGGCACAGGCCCTCGGGCTTCAACGTCCAGCCGAGCGCGTCGGGCAGCGCGTTGGCGTCGACCAGCACGCGGCCGTCGACGACGTCGGCCGCGATCGCGGTCGTCTCGTCGCTCACGATCGTCACGGTGTCCATCAGCCGAGGCTAGACCGGTCGCCGTCGACGGGTGCTCGTACGATCTCCCGATGGACGCGACCGAGTTCCTGGGGCTGCGCGCCACCCACAACCCGGTGCGCTGGTACCTCGACGTCGTGCCCGGCATCTGCACCGACGACCAGTTCCTGTTCGGCGGCTGCGGCCTCGGCGCCGCCATCGCCGCGCTCGAACGCACCACCGGTCGCCCAGCGGTGTGGGCGGTGGCGCAGTACCTCTCGTTCGCGCACCCGCCCGAGATCGTCGACATCGACGTGACGGTCGCGAGCGCCGGTCACCAGACCACGCAAGCGCGCGCGGTCGCGCACGTCGGCGACCGCGAGATCCTCACCGTCAACGCCGCGCTCGGTGAGCGCGACGGCGGGTACGACGGTCAGTGGGCGCGCTTCCCCGATGTCCCGATGCCCGACGACTGCCCGCCGCGGCAGCGCATCTCGCGCGTCGACGACTCGCTGGCGCAACGGCTGGAGATGCGCCTGGCCCGCGGTCGCGACCTCGACGCGCTCGACGGTGCACCCGACGACGGCCACAGCGCGCTCTGGGCGCGCTTCCCGGCCGGGCTCGAGGTGTCGGCGGCGTCGCTGGCGATCCTCGGCGACTACGTCCCCTTCGGGGTGGCGCAGGCCCTGGGTCAGTTCGTGACCGGGAGCAGTCTCGACAACACGGTGCGGGTGTGCACGCTCGTGCCGACCGAGTGGGTGCTCATCGACGTGCGCGTCCATGCCATCGCCCGCGGCTTCGGTCACGGTCGGGTCGAGTTGTGGGCCGAGGACGGCACGCTGCTCGCGACTGCGAGCCAGTCGTGCGTCGTGCGCCCACGCACCCTGCCGCCCCAGTAGCGCCGGTCAGGAGTAGCGACGCTCAGGCGGTGACGATCTCCTCGATGCGGGCGAGGGTCTTGTCCATGTTCTCGGCCGTCTTCTTGCCGCCGCGCACGACGAGCGGCTTGCTCAGGCTCGCCTCCTGGGAGATGTCCCAGGTCTCGCGCACCAGCGTGCCGCCGTCGACCGGCTCGAGGTCGTAGCGCCAGATCCGGCCACCCCCGAGCTTGGCCCCCCACGACACCGGCGGTTTGGTCTGCCACGCGATCCGCCGGTTCTCCTCGAAGTCGATGACCTCGTTGGACATCGAATAGGGGATCCCCATCTTCATCGACATCCCGAACGTGGATCCGAGGGCCAGGCGCTCCGACCCCGACTTGGCGTCGCGCAGCGAGCCCGAGCCGTCGATGTCACGGTGGCGGGCGGGGTCGGCCAGCAGGTCGAAGATCTTCTCGGGTGAGGCGGGGATGATCCGCTCCACGGAGACGGTGTCGGTGGTGTCAGCCATGGCGCGGGAGCGTATCGGCACCGGTGGCAGAATGCTCGAGGCACCCGACAGAGTGGTGGCCCGAACGGCACCCGACCAGAGGAGCGCATCATGGCGCTGGCGACCCACGACATCCTCGCCATCGAGAAGTTGATCGCCGACTACAACCACGCGGTCGACGCGGGCGACGGGCCGGCGTTCGCCGCGATGTTCGTCGAGGGCGGATCGCTCGACAGCGGCTTCAACGTGCTCAAGGGTCACGACGAGCTCCACGACTTCGCCGGCATGGTACCCACCATTGCGCCCGGCGCCCGCCACTTCGTGAGCAACGTGTCGATCGACGGCGACGGCGACGACGCCACTGCGCGTCTCTACCTCCAGATGTGGGCCACCGCGGGTGGCGCGGCCGAATCGAAGCTCGTGATCTCGGGTCGGTACGAAGACACGTTGAAGCGCGACGACGGCACCTGGCGCTTCGTCACCCGCAAGATGATCCCCGACAGCTGATCCGATTCAGCTGGGACGGAGTGAGCGGCAGCACGCGCGAGGGCGACTAGGAGTGCTCCCAGTGCCACGGCTCGGGTGAGGAGCCCCATGGTTGGGCCCAGTCGGGGTGGACGAATCCCCATCGCCACGCGTTCGCCTCGAGCCACAGGTACCCGATCGAGTTGAACGTGAGCTTGCCGTCGCCATCCTGGAAGTCGACGGCGCGGCCCCAGCCGTGGACGCTCGTGCCCGGCACCGCGGCGAAGTCGCAGCTCGAGAAGAAGCAGTAGAAGTTCCGCCACCACTCCTGCATCTCGTAGCTGCGGTAGCACGACTCGATCCGCGGCGGCCCGGGGAGGGGAGCGGTGAACGAGCTCTCCTCGGGGAACACCGCGGCCCCGGCCAGCCCCGAGACGAACCCCATCGCGCGCAGCGGGTCGGCGACGTCGTTGGCGATCCGGCAGCTCGGCGTGACCGTCGTGAGCGCACTGTCCGGGAGTCGACCGTTCTGGGCCGGTTGGGACGCCGGGATGCAGCCGGCAGCCACGCCCGCGAGTGCGAGCACGAGAGCCACCGTGGGCAGGAGCCTGCGCACGGCGCGACACTATCGGTCTGCGCTCGTTGCGCGTCGTGATCCACGACGCGAGCCGAGGAGGACGCGATGCTGATCGTGACCGTGCTCCATTCGAAGGGCGACACGGTGGTGACCGTGTCACCCGATTCGACCGTGCGTGACCTGCTGGACACACTCG
This sequence comes from Acidimicrobiia bacterium, assembly GCA_036502765.1. Taxonomy (GTDB): domain Bacteria; phylum Actinomycetota; class Acidimicrobiia; order IMCC26256; family DASPTH01; genus DASUAS01. The sequence continues at coordinate 9,445 of DASXXX010000219.1, forward strand.
CCCGGCACCGCATCGGCGCGGTGGTGGTGTCGCCCGGCGACCGCATGGTCGGCATCGTGTCCGAACGCGATGTCGTGCGACACCTGCGGGCGTCGGGCGCGTCGATCCTCGATCGTCCCGTGTCACGCATCATGACCACCGACGTGATCACGTGTCGACGCGACACCACCGTCGACGAGCTGTTGAGCACCATGACCGAACGCCGCATCCGCCACGTGCCGGTGGTCGACGAGCACGGCGCGGTCGTCGGGATCGTCAGCATCGGCGACCTGGTGAAGAGCCGCATCTCCGAGCTCGAGGGCGAGCGCGACGACCTCGTCGGCTACATCGGCGCTCGCTAGTCGCGCGCGCTCACGCGCCCTCGGGCCACTGGCGCATCAGGTTCTCCTGCACGAGCGTGGCGAGCAGACGACCGTCACGGTCGTGGACCGAGCCGCGGTAGACGCCGCGTGCGCCCGCGGCCGACACTGGTTCGAGCGCCATGAACATCCACTCGTCGGCGCGCGCAGGGCGGTGGAAGTACACGGTGTGATCGAGGCTGCTCCCGCCGCGCGGCAACCCCGGGACGTCGAGGTCGACGAACCCACTGCTCATGTCGGAGAGGTACGCGATCGCGGCCGCGTGCAGCACCCGGTCATCGGGGAGCGGTTCCGTCGTGCGCGCCCACATCCATCGGGACGCGTGTTGCTCCTCCATGCTGCCATGTGGCGGATCGACCGCGCGCAGGTCCATGAGGATCTCGTGGCTGCGGATGCGGTCGTCGCCCATCACGTCCAGGTCCTCGGGCGACGGAACATCCGTCCGCATCGGCACGCCCGACCAGTCACCGCTCACCTCGTCGGCGTGGAACGACGCGGCCATGGTGAAGATCGCCTTGCCCCGCTGCAACGCCTCGACCCGCCGAGCCGAGAAGGACCGGCCGTCGCGGTCGCGGCTCACCTTCATGATCGTCGGGTGCTCGGCCTCGCCGGCGCGCAGGTAGTAGCAGTGCATCGAGTGCGGGTGGCGGCCGTCGGGCACGGTGAGCCCTGCGGCACGGAGCGCCTGCGCCGCGACCTGGCCGCCGTAGAGGTGGTCGGTGAAGGGCCGGCGCGGGTTGTGGGCCCGGTACAGGTCGCGGTCGAGCTCCTCCAGGTCGAGGAGCTCTTCGAGCGTCTCGGCCCGCGGGTGCTCGGCGGACTCGGCGGACTCGGCGGACTCGGCGGACCTGGCGGACTCGCCGGACTTGGGGAAGACGGCCATCGATGGTGACGGTATCCGCGGGATGGTCGGCATCGCGGCAGGCTCGCTAGCCTCCGACGCGCACTGGCGGCACACCACAGGGGAAAGCATCGATGGGACTCTTCGACGGCAAGGTTGCACTCGTCACGGGCGCGGGGCGCGGGATCGGGCGCTCCGAATCCATCCTCCTCGCGAGCGAGGGCGCGAAGGTCGTCGTGAACGACCTCGGCGGCTCTGGCGCGGGTGAGGGCGCCGACAGCACGCCGGCCCAGGAGGTCGTCGACGAGATAAAGGCCGCGGGCGGCGAGGCCGTCGCCAACTACGACGACTGCTCGAGCTGGGCCGGCGGTGAGTCGATGGTGCAGCAGGCCATCGACACCTTCGGTGGACTCGACGTGCTCATCTGCAACGCGGGCATCCTGCGCGACAAGATGAGCTTCAACATGTCCGAGGAGGAGTTCGACGCGGTGATCCGCGTCCACCTCAAGGGCCACTTCGCGCCGATCCGCTTCGCCTCCTCCTACTGGCGG
>DASXXX010000220.1:0-2030 GCA_036502765.1 Acidimicrobiia bacterium
GACGGTGGCCGACGGTTCGTAGCCGACGCGCGCCTGCACCGCGTGGCCGAGCTCGTGGGCGAACACGAGGCCCACCGCGAACTCGCCGAAGTTGTCGCGCAGCTTGGGCAGGAGACCCTGCTCGTCGTAGGCGACGAAGTCACCGTTGCTGCAGTAGAAGGCGTTGCCGGCGACCTCGTCGTACGGCGCCTTGGTCTGGCCACCGTCGTCGCAGTTCGGCGGCGGGTTGCTCTCCGAGTACGGATAGACGCGATCGGTGGGGATCGCCTCGTACTGCTGCCCGTACACGTCGGGCATCGTCTGCGTCCAGAAGCTCTGGATGTCGGCGAGGGTGCCGTCGATCGATGCGTCGTACTTCGACGACACCTGCGCGCTCGCCGCGCTGCTGCTGATGCCGGCGACGACACCGAACGCCATGACCGTGGCCATCGCGACGCCGACGAGCTTGTGCCCCAACTTGTGGCCGAGGGTGTTCCTGAGTTCTCTCCCGTTCCTGTCCATCGGATGCTCAACGACCGATGGTTGCGCGCGAGTTCTCCGCCTCTCTCAGGAAGTGCTCAGGCTGCTCGCAGTGCGCGGTGAGTCAGGCCCCGTCGTAGCTGGGCGCGAGCGACTCGTCGGCGACCGCGCCGGGCACGGGCGGGAGCGTCGACCACGGGAACATGATCCAGTCGTCGGTGCGCCGCCACACGTAGTCGCACTTCACGATCGAGCGCGACTTCTCGTAGAGCACCGCCGTGCGCAGCTCCTGCACCTGCGGTCGCACCGTCTCCGCGACGAGGTGGAGCGTCTCGCCGGTGTCGGCGACGTCGTCGACGATGAGGAGGTGCGCGCCGCTCAGGTCGACGACGTCGAGGTGCGGCGGGAGGATGACGGGCACGTCGAGGCGCTCGTCGACGCCGGTGTAGAACTCGACGTTGATCACGCAGCAGTTCTTCATGCCCAGCGCGTACGACATGACGCCCGCGATCAAGAGCCCGCCGCGGGCGATGGCCAGGAGGAGGTCGGGCCGGTACCCGTCCTCGACCACCGTGCTCGCCAGCTCGCGGCCGGCGGCCCCGAAGAGCTCCCAATCGAGGATCTCACGCCGCACGTCGTCCGCCATCGGTAACGAATACTGCGGCGCGGTGCGTCCTGTCCATCCGGCGGTCCGGGATTCGGGCGGCGTCACCAAACCTTCACGGATGCTCGGGCGTGTCCCCCACATGGACGACACGACCCAACCGCTCCCCACCAGCCCGCGGCCGACGCCGGCTCCCGGACCCGGTGGCCGCCGACCCCACCGCGTGTGGCGCGCCCTCGCGATCGCGGCCGGGGTCGCGCTCGTGCCCGCGTCGATCGCGGTGGCGTCGGCCACCACCGGGGGCGACGACTCGACCGGGCGACCGGCGTCGAGCGCACGCGGCGACGACGCCACCAGCACCTCGAGTCCGACGAGCGTGACCACTCCGGACGTCACCACGCCGTCGACGCCCACACCGAGCACGCCGGCGGTCTCCACCCCGGCGGTCTCCACCCCGGAGGTCTCCACCCCGGACATCACCGCGCCCTCCGCCACCGTCGGAACGGTGCCCGACGACCACGGCGGCCTGCGCGGCGCGGGCGAAGTCGAACCGGGCGACGACCACGGCGGCCAGGGCGAGATCGAACCCGGCGACGACCACGGCGGTGGCGGCGGCAACTCGGGCCGCGGCTGAGTCGTCAGCGCGGATCCGTCGGGTTGGATCCGTCGCGCCGATCAGTACTCGGCCGATCAGTCCTCGGCGGCCTCTTCGGCGGCGAGCCGGTCATCCTCGGCGTAGGTGAGGATCTCGCAGTGGACGACCTGCCATCCCGGCAGCCCCGCGGTGCTCGCGGCATCGTGGAAGATGTCGAGACCTTCCTCGAGGACCTGGATCGGGTTGATGGCGTCGGTGTCGTAGGAGAAGCGCGCACCGAAGTGGTCGTGCGCGTCGCTGGCGGCGACCGCACCACCCCACGGCTCGAGCGCGCTCTCGAACTCCGTCATCCGGTCGTCGAAGTGCTCGTCG
>DASXXX010000221.1:0-4765 GCA_036502765.1 Acidimicrobiia bacterium
ACCTCCATCTCCACGTCCATCGGCACGAGCATCCGCACTGGACGGTCGGGCGCGTCGCGTTCCTCGCGCTCAGCGCGATCTGCATCTACTTCTTCGCGCCGAGCATCGCCGAGGTCTTCTCCGCGTACGACCGGCTCGGACAGGTGCAGCCGGTGTTCCTGCTCCCGGCGACGCTGTGCGCGATCGCGAGCTTCGCGTGCGTGTGGCTGGTGCAGGCGCTCGCGCTCGGATCGCGCGACTGGTTCTCGGTGGCGAGCACCCAGCTGGCCGGGAACGCGTTCAACCGCATCACGCCGGGCGGGGGCGCGACCGGCACCGCGCTGCAGGCGAACATGCTCGCCGACGCCGGCTTCGACGTCGCCCACGCCGCCACGGCACTCACGGTCCAGTCGGTGCTGAGCACCGCTTCCATCGTGGCGCTCCCCGTGTTCGCGTTGCCGTTCATCGTCGCGGGAACGCAGGTGCCGTCGGGCCTGCTCCAGGCCTTCTGGATCGGGATCCCCGTGTTCCTGCTCATGATCGGCATCGGCACCGCGGTGCTCGTGGCCGACGCGCCGCTGCGCGGTCTCGCGCGCGCAGTCACGTGGCTGCGCCGCAAGTCTCGTCGTGGGTCGGTGGACGACGTGCTCGCCGAGCGGTTGCTCGAGGGTCGCGACCGCATCCGGCGCGAGATCGGGCCGCACTGGCAGCTCGCACTGGGCGCGTCGCTGGCCCGCTGGCTGTTCGAGTACGCCGTGCTCCTGCTCGCGCTGTGCGGCCTCTCTGCCGACCCCGATCCCGCACTGGTGCTGCTCGCGTTCGTGGTGGCGTCGGTGCTCGGACTCATCCCGTTCACGCCCGGTGGGCTCGGCTTCGTCGAGGCCGGGTTGGCGGCGACGCTCGCGGTGGCCGGGATCTCCACCGGCGACGCACTGGTCGCGACGCTCGTCTACCGATTGCTGACCTTCTGGTTGCCGATCCCGCTGGGTGGGATCGCGGCGTGGTGGTTCCGCCGCCGCCACCCGCGCCACGCCGGCATCACGACGCCGCCGCCGGCGGCGGCCGGCGCGTCGACGTAGCTACAAGTAGTCGTCGTGCAGGAGGTCGTTGGTGGCCCACCAGCCGGGAACGGCGGGGAGGAAACTGCTCACCAGCTGGTCGGCGAGCACCGCCGCCACCGCGATGCTGGTGGGGACGCCGACTGCCGCGAGCGCGCCCGACATGCCCACCGACGACACCGCGGTGTTGCCGCCGGGGATCGGCACGAGCGACGCCAACGTGGAGATGATGATGTTCAGCGAGAGCAGCGTCCAGAAGTTGATCGACCCACCGAACGCGTAGATGCACGCCATGTAGACGCCGGCGTACATGAGGGCGTTGATCGCGTTCCCGCCGAGGAGGAGCGCCACGCGTCGCGGTGACCGCACCGCGGCCCACACCGTTGCCCCCGCGGCCTTGGTGGGTGGCACCACGTAGTTGCGCAACTTCGGGATGCCGAGGATCAGACCGACCGCCACGACGAGCACGACGAGCACGGCCAACACGAGGGTGACGAGCTTCTGCGTGTCGATCGGCTCGACGTGGATCTTCGTCGGCGCGAGCAGCACTGCAACGCCGAGCAGCATCACCTGGGCGACGATGTTGCCCACGTTGATGAGGAGCCCGCCCGACGCCACCGCCGACGCCAGGTCGACGCCCTGCTTCTGCAGGAAGCGGATCTGCGCGGCCATGCCCCCGATCGCAGGCACCGCCAGGTTGGAGAACGACATCGACAGTTGCAGCTCCGCGGTGCGCACCAACGGGAGGTTGATCGGCACCGTTCCCATCAGCGCGACCGCGGTGGCGAAGTTGGTGAGCAGCGAGATGATCATCGCCACGATCAGCCAGCCGATGTCGGCACTGGTGACCGTGTCCCACAGCTCCTGGGGGCTCCCCACCTGGCTGAGCAGCGCGAAGATCGCGATCAGGGTGCCGATCGCCATCATCAGGTTCGTGCCGCTGACCCGGTGGAGCTCCTGGAGCGGCGGCTCGTCGGTGCCGGTGGCCGCCGCGGCGGCAGCGCGCACCGACGCCACCTCCTTCGAGCGCTCCTTGCGGTGCTTGCGATCGGGACGGAGGTCGCGGCTCAGAGCGGCGGGTTGGAGGTAGGGGAGCGCCTCGATGATCGCGTCGTGGCCGAGCCCGGCGTGTGCGGCGGCGACGGCGCGGTCGTCACCCACCAGCAGCGCGGTGCTCACGAGGAGCTCGGCGACGTCGGCGGCGCGACGACCCGTGGCGGCCGCCCCGGTGGCGAACTCGAAGTCGGTGACGCCGACGGTGTCGCCGTCGACGATCACGTGGTTGGCGTTGAGGCGTCCGTGCGCGACGCGGGCCGCGTGCAGCACCGCGACCTGCTTCCACAGGTCGTCGAGCATCGCGTCGGTGACCGATGCCGGGTCGACGTCCGTCAGCACCTGCCCGGTCGGCATGCGCGACGCGATCAGTGCCATGCCCGGCCCGGCACTGCCGGCGACGACGACGGGAGGCACGTGCACACCGGCACGCTCGGCGAGCAGCAGCGCGTAGGCCTCCGCTTCCACGTCTTCCAACCGCGTGCTGTGCAGCGTGGGACCGCCGTCCTTGTACGCCAGCGAACGCCAGAACTTCGACATCATCTGGGCGTCGGCTTCGTCGCGTCCGAGCACGCGGATGAGCAGGTTGCCGTCGGCGTCCTGCGCGCTCATCGCGGTGCCGGTGCTCGGCTGCACCGGGAGCAGGTGGACGTCGTGGGCGTCGACACCGAGCTCGAGCAGCGTGGCGTGCACCTGCGCGGCGGTGGGACGACCACCGGGCGAACCGAACACGAGGTGCACGAGCGCGGCGATGCTCCACCCGAGCGCGACCGCGGCGAGGGCACCGTCGGGGAGCGTGGTCCCGAGGTACAACGAGGCGATCGCCATGAGCAGCACCAGCAGCTGGCCGAGGCGGCGCACGGGGCGCGTGAGGTAGGGCGACGCCACCGAGATGACGGCGACGATCACCGCGATCCGCACCGCCGGGAACGCAAGCGAGTCGTCACCGACGCGCGTGACGACGTCGAGCGCGTGGGTGAGGCTGGCGTTCTCGACGACGAGTGAGCCGATGAAGCGGCCCAGCACCCAGGCGGTCACGCCGCCGATCGCCATGTCACGCGCGAGCCGCCACCGACGGGTGAGCAGCGCCGCGAGCACGACGAGCGCGAGCGCCCACAGTGCTCCGACGGCGTACAGGCCCCGGAAGAACGACTCGAGGTCGTTGGGCAGGCCGTTGAGGGTGGTGAAGAGGTTGCGTTCGAAGGTGCCGGGGTCGTCCTGGTGCCAGATGGCGAAGATCAGGATCCCGAGCCCGATGAAGAAGCGGAACCAGTCGCTGGTGCGGCGACGGTACGGCTGCTCCGACGCGGGCCCGAACGAGTGCGCGCGCCACGCGGCCATGCGCGACGGCTCGGCCGATGTGTCGGCGGGTGTCTGCGGCGCGTCGGTGGCGGTCGTCATCCGGCGCGAAGCATCGCAGACCAGATGGCGACAGGCGCGGAACTCGCGTCTAGAGGAGCACCTACTCCGGCAAGACCCTGTCGGGCAGCGGGTGGCGGTAGAGCTTGGCCGCGTTCTCGCTGCACATCATCCGGAGCTCGTCGGTGGGGATGTGGCCCCACAGCTTCTCGATCACCAGCTGCGTGTCGGGCCAGGTGCCGTCGCCGTGGGGGAAGTCGGTCTCCACCATGATGTTCTCGACCCCGATGGTGTAGCGGGTGTCGATGGTCGACGGATCGTCGAGGGTGCAGAACCAGAAGTTGCGCCGCAAGATGTCGGACGGCCGCTCGTCCCACCCGGCGCCGTACCCCGACCGGTCGATGATGTTGTCGAGGCGGTCGATGAGCATCGCCACCCACCCGATGCCACCTTCGCTCATGGCGATCTTCAGGTTCGGGTGCTTCAGCGGGTACTCCGACCACAGCCACTCCGCGGCCGCGCCGAGCGACAGCTGGCCGAACAGGGTGGCGCCGATCTGGAGACCGGGGGAGTCGGGAGGCGACATGAATCCACCGGAGCTGCCCACGTGCAGCGACACCACGGTCTCGGTGTCGGCGCAGGCCTGGATGATGGGGTCCCAGTGGTCGCGCTGCCAGAGGTCGGGGAGGCCGATCATGTGGGGGCGCTCGGGCATGGAGATTCCGGTGAACCCACGCTCGGCGTTGCGGTGGATCTCGGCGACCGCCGCCTCGGGGTCGGAGAGGAACGCGATGCCGAGCGGGACGATGCGCGTGGGGTGCGCCTGGTACCACTCCTCGAACAGCCAGTCGTTCCACGCCCGGATGCAGGCCTGACCGAGTTCGGGGTCGTTGGCGTTGAAGAACACGCGGCCACAGAAGCCGGTGACCATCGACGGGAAGTTGACCGCGGCCCACACACCGTTGAGGTCCATGTCGCGGACGCGCGCATCGACGTCGTAACAGCTCGGCCGCATCTGGTCGAAGCGGAACGGTTCCTTCTTCTGCGTCGGCTTGCGACCGGCGATGGCGTTCATGCCCACCTGGGTGAACTTGTGGTCCTCGAACTCCCAGATCTGCAGACCGTCCTCGTCGGCGACGCGCGGGGCGCGGTCCTGCAGGTTCGCGGGGAGGCGTCCCTCGAAGGTGTGCGGCGGTTCGACGACGTGGTCGTCGACCGAGATCACCGTGTACTTCACCTCCCGCGGCAGGGGCTCGGGCAGGAAGAGCTCTTCGGTAGCGGTCATCGTCGATTCCCCCTCAGACGTATTGCCAGCT
>DASXXX010000222.1:0-14087 GCA_036502765.1 Acidimicrobiia bacterium
GCGAGAACCAGCGCGCCTGATGACGTTTCCGATGTTGGAGTTGCAGTCGCCGATGGTCCAGAAAGGACTGTGATGCACGACCTCGTGATCCGCGGTGGCACCGTCGTGGACGGCACCGGTGCGCCCGCGCGCACCGCCGACGTCGCCGTGACCGACGGCGTCGTGACCGAGGTCGGCCGGGTCAGCGACGGTGCCCGTCGCGTGATCGACGCCGACGGGCTCCTCGTGACGCCCGGCTTCGTCGACGTCCACACGCACTTCGACGGGCAGGCGACCTGGGACCCGCACCTCACGCCGTCGTGCTGGCACGGCGTCACCACCGCGATCCTCGGCAACTGCGGCGTCGGGTTCGCACCGGTGCGGCCCGACGCGCACGAGCACCTCGTCGAGCTGATGGAGGGCGTGGAGGACATCCCCGGCACCGCGCTCCACGAGGGCATCCAGTGGGGATGGGAGTCGTTCCCGGAGTACCTCGACGCGCTCGAGCGCATGCCGCGCGCGCTCGATGTCGGCGCGATGGTGCCGCACGCCGCGCTGCGCACCTACGTGATGGGGGAGCGCGAACACGGCGACGCCACCGCCGACGACGTCGATGCCATGACCGCGATCCTGCACGCGTCGATGGGAGCGGGGGCCCTCGGGTTCTCGACCGGCCGCACGCACGGGCACCGCAGCGTGCACGGCGATCCGGTGCCCGGCACCTTCGCTGCCGTGGCCGAGCTCGACGCGCTCTCGCACGCGATGGACGACGCCGGCCGTGGTGTGTTCCAGGTCGTCCCCACCGGCATCGGCGGGATCGAGGCGGGCGACCCGGAAGGCTCGATGGAGACCGAGCTCGAGTGGATGATCGAGCTCGCGGCGACGACCCGCAACGCGGTGACGTTCCTGGTGATGGAGAGCAACGTCGACCCCGACGGCTGGCGGCCGTGGTTCGAGGCGGTGCACCGGGTGAACACGGCGGGCGGGAACCTCAGGCCGCAGGTCGCCGACCGCTGCTTCGGCGTGCTGCTGGGCCACCAGTCGCGCATGAACCCGTTCAAGTACTCGCCGGTGTACGCGGCCCTCGCCGACCTGCCCCTCGCCGAGCGCGTCGAGCGGCTGCGGCGTACCGAGGTGCGCGACGCGATCCTCGCCGAGGCGCCCGAGAGCAACCGCGCGTCCACGACCCTCGACCGCATCCCCGACGCGCTCTTCGCCGGCCTGTTCCCACTCGGCGACGAACTGGAGTACGAGCCCACACCCGACCAGAGCGTCGCCGCCATCGCCGGACGCGACGGTGTCGATCCGTGGTCGCTCATGTACGACCTGCTGCTCGGCGCCGAGGGCCGCGAGTTCCTGCTCCGCCCGTTGCTCAACTTCGGGCGCGGCTCGTACGACGGGCTGCACGCGATGATGCTCGACCCGTCGACGGTGCAGGGTCTCGGCGACGGTGGTGCGCACTCGTCGATCGTCTGCGACGCGAGCATGACCACGTACATGCTCACTCACTGGGTGCGCGACCGGACGCGTGGCCCCCGGTTGTCGCTCGAATACGCGGTGCAGCGCCTCACCCGCGATCCCGCCGAGCTCTACGGCCTCAACGACCGCGGCGTGCTCGCGCCGGGGAAGCGCGCCGACGTGAACGTGCTCGACCTCGACCAGCTCGCGCTCAGCTACCCCGAACGCGTCACCGATCTCCCCGCCGGCGCCGGGCGTCTCGTGCAGCGATCCGACGGCTACCTGGCGACCCTCGTCGCCGGCGAGATCGTGGTCGACGCCGGCGAGCTCACCGACGCCCGTCCCGGCACGCTGGTGCGCGGCTCGCGCTGATCAGCGGCCGCGGTCGAGCTGCAGTCCGGCGAAGTCGCCGCGCGCGATCCACTCGGCGAGCAGGTCGCGAAAGCCGAAGTAGTCGCCGAACCCGCCCCCGTAGGTTCCGGCGTGCGGATCGAGCAGCACCATGTTGCCGTCGTCGTCGAAGAGCATGCGTGACCCCGGTGTGCACGGCACGCCGCCGGGCGGTGGCGCGGAGGCCATGGACGCGGTCATGACCTGCTGCACCCAGTCGGCCTCGGCCTCGTCGGTCACGTCGAACGCCTCGACGCCCGCGGCGTCGAGGGCGGCGATCGTCTCGGCCACGAACTCGGCGCCGACCTCGGCGAGCAGCGTGTAGTTCACGGTGACGACGGCCTGCTGACCGGGACACGGCATGAGGAACATGTTCGGGAAGCCGGAGGTCATCAACCCGAAGAGGGTGGCCGCACCGTCGGCCCACTTCCCGGCCACGGTCTTCCCGTCCCGACCGACGATCTCGTGGCCGGCGCGCCGGGGGAGTGGTGTCACCTCGGGCTCGAAGCCGGTGGCGTACACGATGCAGTCGAGCTCGTACTCGCGTCCGTCGACGATCACCCCGTGCTCGGTCACGCGGTCGATCCCGACCGGAGTGTCGACGACGGTGACGTTGTCGCGGTTCAGCGACGGCAGGAAGTCGTCGTGGAACAGCGGTCGCCGGCAGCTGTACTTGTAGTACGGCATCAGCTGGTCGGCGCGGGCCGGGTCGGTGATCGTGTCGCGAATCCGCTCCCGGTGCTGCTCCATCACGTCGTAGTCGAACTCGTCGACCTGGAGCATGTAGTCCTCGACTGCCATCCCCGGATCGAACGGCTGGTTGTTGATGCGCGCGAAGTGGTGACACCAACCGTCGTCCACGAGGTCGACCTCGACGGTTCGGCCGAGCATGACCGCCTGGAAGTTCTCGTTGCGGTCGCGGTGCCAGCCCGGCTCCAGCGTCTTCGCGAACTCGTCGTCGGTCGGTCGGTCGCCGCGCACACCGACCGCCGCCGGCGTGCGTTGGAACACGTACAGGTGCTTCGATGAGGCCGCCAACGGCGGGATCGCCTGGATGGCGCTCGCGCCGGTTCCGATCACTCCGACGACCTTGTCGGCGAGCCCGGTCATGCGGGGGTCCTCCTGCGACCCGCCGGTGTACCCGTAGTCCCAGCGCGCGGTGTGGAACGCGGCGCCCGTGAACGACTCCATCCCCGGGATCGCCGGGATCTTCATGAGGTTGAGGATGCCGACCGCCATGATCACGTACTGGGCGCGGATCTCGTCGCCGCGATCGGTGCGGAGGATCCAACGCGAACGGTCGTCGTCCCACTCGGTGTGCTGCACGCCGGTGTGGAACAGCGCGGCGTCGACGAGGTCGAATCGCTGAGCGATCGCCTCGATGTGGTCGCGGATCTCCTCGCCCTGCGCGTAGCGCTTCGTGGGGATGTACTCCATCTCCTCGAGCATGGGCATGTAGCAGTACGATTCGACGTCGCACATGACCCCCGGGTAGCGGTTCCAGTACCACGTGCCGCCGATCCCACCCGCCTGGTCGATCATGCGGATGGATTCGATCCCGTGCTTGCGCAGCTGCGCGCCGGCGACGACACCGGCGACGCCGGCGCCGATGATCGCCACCTCGACGTCCTCGTCGACGGGATCGCGGGACGAGAGCGCGGTGAAGGGATCAGCTCGATACTTGGCGAAGGCGTCGTCGTGCGCGAGGTCGTGGATCGCCGCCCGCCCCTCCACCATGCGCTTCTCGCGTTCGGCCTCGTACTTCGCGCGGACCGCGTTCGGATCGAAGCCCGAACGCTCGTCGCTCACCCCCACCGTGGAACCCCCTCGATCACGTGCGCCCCGATCAAGGTCGCGCTCCGGTCATGTCGATGCGCGGCGCGCGATGGTCGAGCACCAACGGCGAAACGGTCGCGAGGTGCGCCGTGACCAACTGGTGCGCGCGAGCGGCGTCGCCCGCTTCGATCGCGTCGGTGATCTCCTCGTGCGCCGCGATCACGCTGGGCCGGAGGCTCGGCTCTGGAATCTCGCCGGTGTCCTCCGCGTAATCGGCCCACGCCTTCTTGTGCAGCGACCACAGGCTCTCGAGCGCGCCGATGACGATCACCAACGTCGCGTTGCCGCACCCGTCGATGATCGCCTGGTGGAACTTCTGGAAGATGAGGGCGGCGCCGGCCAGGTCCTGCAGCTCGACGGCGCGACCCCGCCGGTTGAGCTCGCGCAACTGGGGGACCACGGTGCTGTTGCGATCGGCGCGCAGCGCGCAGTGGGCGGCACACGCCGGCTCGATCACGTCGAGGGCGGCGGCGAGGTCGTCGAGGGCGACGTTGCGGGCCTGCAGGACGAGCCCGAGCGTCCGGGCGGCGTTCTCCGGGGTCGGGGCGTGCACCTGCGCGCCGCCGACGTTGCCTCGTCGCACCGAGACGAGGCCCTCGCTCTCGAGGATGCGCAACGCCTCCCGGAACGACGGTCGCGAGACCTGGAACTCGCTGATGAGCTGGTCCTGCTTCGGGAGCAGGCTGCCGTCGGGGAGCGTCCCGGCGACGATCTGGGTCCGGATCGCGTCGGCGACCAGCTCGGCCACGCTCGGTTGCGTGAACTGGCCGCGGGGGCTCGGCACGACGATGGGTTCCGACGGGACTGTCACCGGGCGTGCCTCCAGGAGCGAGTTGACCCGGGCTCCAGGATACGCGTCTGCTCTATCTTCTGCATCTTTGACATCTCTCGGACGCCCACCGTAGGGTGCGCGCAGATACCGAGTTCGGGGCCGCGCGCAGCGGTCGTCACCGTGGGGGGAACCATGGGTGTGAAGGTTCGAGTGGGAGTGCACGCGCGGCGTCTGCGCCTGGGGGTGCTGGCTGCCCTCGTGGCTGCGGTCGCGATTCCGTTCGGCGCCACGGCGGCGTCCGCACAGTCGGACAGCGGGTCGGCGCCGGTGGTGAAGGTCGGGATGATCACGTCCCTGACCGGGCCGCTCGCCTCGAATCCGGAGGTCAAGGACTCGTTGCTGGCGGCGGTCGCCGCCTTCAACAAGCGCGGTGGCGTCGGCACCGCCAAGGCCAAGCTCCAGGCCGACGTGTGCGACAGCAAGGGTGACGCGAACGGCGAGGTCGACTGCGCGCGCCAGATGGTCGACGACGGCGTCGTGGCGACGCTCAACGACCTGACATTCAACAACCCAGCCGGTGTCGTCGACGTCCTCGAGCAGGCCGGCATCCCGCGCATCGGCATCGGCGGGACCGACATCTCCGAGTTCGGGTCGAGCGTGTCGTACCCCATCTCCGCCGGTGTCATCGCCGCGTACCTCGGCACCGCGGTCGGCTTCAAGCAGGACGGCGACACCAAGATCTGCCTCATGCGCACCGATGCGCCCACCGGCGCGACGTTCAAGGGCTTCCTCGCTCCGTCGTTCACCCAGATCGGCGTCGACATCACGTGTGACGTCGCCGTCGCGACCGGATCGACCGACTACGCGCCGTACATCGCCCAGATCCAGCAGGAGAACCCCGACGCGGTGCTCATCTCGCACACCGACGCCGTGACCACCCAGTTGATCGGCGCGATGGCACAGCTCAACGCCAAGATCCCGCTCGGCGGGAATCCGGGATCGTTCAAGCTCGAGACGCTGCAGAAGTACCCGGCCATCACCAAGGGCACGGTGCTCTCGGACTCGTTCCCGTATCCGTCGCAGGCGAACACGAAGGCGTTCCCGGGGCTCAAGCAGTACTTCGCCGACATGAAGGCGTCGGGCAAGAGCGCCCTCAGCCAGGCGAAGCTCAAGGCCGCCGACTTCGGACCGTGGGTCTCTACGCTCGCGTTCGTCAACGTCACCAAGGCGCTCGACTCGTTCACGCCGGAGACCGTCATCGGTGCGTTGAAGTCGGCGAAGGACGTCGACCTCCTCGGGCTGACGCCTCCGTGGACCCCGTCGACGCCCGGGTTCAGCGTGTTCACCTCGAGCTCGAACCACTACGTGTACATCTCCAAGTTCGACGGCAAGAACATCATCACGAACAAGACTCCGGTCGACGTCACGCAATACATCAAGTGACGGCACCGGTGACGGCGTGCTGACAACCGACTGAGCTGGTCGTGGCCCAAGCAATTCAGTTCGCGATTCTCGGACTCGGGGCGGGTGCTGCGTACACGTTGCTCGCACAGGGCATCGTGCTCATCTACCGCGGGTCCGGGATCGTGAACTTCGCGCACGGCGCCATCGCGATGTTCGGCGCGTTCTTCTGCTTCCTCACGCTGGTCGGCGATCACGGTTGGCCGATCGGCGCCGCGATCCCGGTGTCGGTCCTGGTCGCAGCGCTGCTCGGGGTCGCGATCCAGAACGGGATCCTGCGCTTCATGCGCGGGGCGGCGCCCTTGGTCCGACTGGTCGCCACGCTGGGTGTGCTGATCGTGCTCCAGGGCCTGGCGGGCCAGAAGCTCTGGGACAACGACTTCCACCAGGTGGATCAGTTCCTGCCGACGCACAACTACACGTTCCACGGCTGGTTCGGGTTCGACGGCGCGATGGGACGCGTCGTCGTGCAGGAGGACCGTCTGTTCCTGCTCGGCATCGCGATCGCGCTCACGTTCGCGCTGTGGGCCTTCACCCGGTTCACGCGGATCGGCCTGGCGATCTCGGCGAGCGCGGAGAACGAGCGCGCCGTCTCCTCGCTCGGGTGGTCGCCGAACTTCCTGGCCACGGTGACGTGGGCGATCGGTGGTGCGACGGCCGGGTTCGCCGGCATCCTGCTCGCGCCGAACGCCGGGTTGAGCCTGACGGTGTTCACGATCGTCGTCACCGTCTCGGCACTCGCGGTCGCGTTGATCGGCGGCTTCAGCTCGTTCCCGCTGACGCTGCTCGGCGGCATCGCGCTCGGGATCGCGGAGACCGAGGTGCTCACCTACTCGGGCGACATCTCGACCTTCCTGCACGACACGCTGGGGATCGAGAACGGTGCCACCGGTCTCCAGCGGGCGCTGCCGTTCTTGGTGATCGTGGTCGTGCTCGTGGTCCGCGGCAAGGCGCTGCCGTTGCGCAGCCACGTGCTCGAGCGACTCCCCGATCTCGGGAGCGGCGTCGTGACCCGCTGGTTCCTGGTGGTCGTCGTCGGCGGCCTCCTGCTCCTGAACAACTTCGCGTTCGACGCCAAGTGGTCGACCGCGGTGTACACGACGCTCATCGTCGGGGTCTTCATCCTCTCGATCGTGGTGCTCACCGGGTATGCGGGTCAGCTGTCGCTCGCGCAGTACGCGATCGGCGGACTCGGCGCGCTGATGGCAGCCCGCCTCGTGGGCCAGGAGCAGTGGCCGGCCGAGCTCGCGTTCCTCGCCGGTGTGGTCTTCGCCATCCTCGTCGGCACGCTCTTCGCCATCCCTGCCCTGCGCACCCGAGGCGTGAACCTCGCGGTCGTGACCCTCGGGTTGGGGTTCGCGGTCCAGCAGGTGGTCTTCAGCAACCAGTACTTCACCGGCGACTTCGGATCGGTGACGACCATCGGTCGCATCTCGGTCTTCGGGTGGGACGTCAGCGCGGCCGACCACCCGGATCGCTACCTCGCCGTGTGCCTCGGCGTGTTCGTCATCGCCGCGCTGATGGTGGCGAACCTCCGGCGCTCGGGCTCGGGTCGCCGCCTCATCGCGGTGCGGAACAACGAGCGCGCGGCGGCGTCGCTCGGCATCAGCGTGTTCGGCGCCAAGCTCTACGCGTTCAGCGTCGGCGCCGCCATCGCGGCGTTCGCCGGGATCCTGCTCGCGTTCAAGGACTCGACCGTCGTCTACACGCGGTACGACCCGTTCCAGTCGATCAACACGGTCGGCAACGCGGTCGCCGGTGGTGTGGGCTGGGTGCTCGGTGCGGTGTTCGGTGGGAACCTCGCGCCCGGGGGACTGGGGTCCATCCCGCTCGACTGGATCGACCTCGGGTCGTGGCTCATCACCATCGGTGGCGTCACGCTCATCCTCATCGTGATCCTGAACCCCAACGGCATCGCCAGCGTCGTCCTCAACGACGACCGGGGCATCGGCAAGGTGCGACTCCGTCTCCGTCGCACCGCGCCGCGCGAGCAGCTGGTCGACGCCGAGCCGAGCGAGGTGGTCCCCGCGACCCTCGACATCGAGAACCTGACGGTGCGCTTCGGCGCCGTCGTCGCGGTCGACGGCGTGAACTTCCGCGTGTCGCCGCGCGAGGTCGTGGGGCTGATCGGTCCGAACGGCGCGGGGAAGACGACCATCGTCGACGCCATCACCGGCTTCACCAAGCCGAGCGGGGGCCGGATCCTCCTCAACGACATCCCCATGGCCGGCCGCGCGTGGGGCCCGGCCCGACGGGCGCGCGCCGGCGTACGCCGTTCGTTCCAGTCGCTCGAGCTCTTCGAGGAGATCTCGGTGGCCGAGAACCTGCACGCGGGTGCGGGCACGCGGGCGCGGTACTCCGGCCTCCGCGACCTGGTCTGGCCGGCTCGGCCGCCCCTGCCGCCGACCGCGGTGAGCAGCGCCCGCGAGTTCGGGCTCGAGGCCGACCTCGACCGCCTCCCGGCCGAGCTCTCCTACGGCCGACGGCGGCTGGTCGGGATCGCGCGGGCGATCGCGTCGGCGCCGTCGGTGCTGTTGCTCGACGAACCGGCGGCCGGCCTCGACGACAACGAGACCGGCGAGCTCGGCGATCTCGTGCGCCGGTTCGCCGATCGGTCGGGCATGGCCGTCCTCCTCATCGAACACGACGTCGAGCTCGTGCTCCGGGTCTGCGATCGGATCGTCGTGGTCGACTTCGGACGCAAGATCGCCGAGGGCACGCCGGCCGAGATCCGCAACGATCCCGCGGTCATCGCCGCGTACCTCGGCGAAGAGATCCCGGACGTCGACGCCGCGCCGCTCGTCAGCGGGCTCGCGATCGAGGAGTCGTCGTGAACGCGACACCCGGCAACGCTCCCGCCGGCAACGCTCCCGCCGGCAACTCGCTCGCGGGCCCGCTGCTCGAGTGTCGCGGTCTCGCCGCCGGCTACGGCGCGCTCGCGGTCGTGCGCGACGTCGACCTCCGCGTCGAGCGCGGTGAGGTCGTGGCCCTCATCGGACCCAACGGCGCGGGGAAGACGACGACGCTGCTCACGCTCGCGGGAGAGCTGCCGGTTATCTCGGGCGAGGTCGTGTTCCGCGGCGAGGTGACCAAGGCGCCGTTGTTCCGCCGGGCCCGCCAGGGCATGGGGTTCGTGACCGAGGAGCGCTCCGTCTTCATGCAGCTCTCCACCGAGGAGAACCTCCGGGTGGCGGGTGTCGCCAAGGCTGATGCGGTGGCGCTCTTCCCCGAGCTCGAACCGCTCATGGGTCGGACCGCGGGTCTGCTGTCCGGGGGCGAGCAACAGATGCTCACGCTCGCGCGCGCGGTGGCTCGGGAACCGAGCCTGCTGCTGGTCGACGAGCTCTCGCTCGGTCTCGCGCCGGTGATCGTGAAGCGGCTGCTGCAGACGGTGCGGCAGGTCGCGACCGAACGGTCGACCGGGATCCTGCTGGTGGAGCAGCATGTCCGCCAGGCGCTCCACATCGCCGATCGTGTCTACGTGATGCAACGGGGCCGCATCGTCATGAGCGGCACCGGCGAAGAGGTCCACGGCCGCATCGACGAGATCGAAGCGACCTACCTGTCGGGGCCACGTGGCGACGCACCCGACGGGTCTCCCGAAGGATGAGGACGATGAGGACGATGAGGATGAAGGAGGAGTGGTGACTGCAGACAGCAACGCAGCAGCTCGGCAACCGGTGGTCGTGGTGACGGGAGGTGGAGCCGGCATCGGCGCCGCCATCGCCGAGGCGGTCGGACGGAGCGGCGCGTACGTCGTCACCGTCGATCCGGGCGTCACCGTCGACGGGCTCGGACAGGACGACGCGCCCGCGGAGACCACCGCCGACCGCATCGTCGTGGCCGGCGGCTCGGCGCGCGCGTCCAACACGTCGGTCACCGACGCGGCGGCGATCGACGCGCTGTTCGTGGGCCTGGCCGACGAGTTCGGTGGGCTCGACGCGGTGATCAACGTCGCGGGGATCAGTCGTCCCTCGGGGTACGCCGAAGGCGACGAGCAGGCTTGGGCATCGGTCCTGAGCGTGCACCTCGACGGCTACCTCAACGTGCTGCGGTCGGCGCTGCCGATCATGAGCGCCGCCGGCCGCGGCCGGATCCTCGGGGTCACCTCGGGCTCGGGCTGGCGGCCCGCGAACGCCGGTGCCTACAGCTGCGCCAAGCGCGCGGTTGCCGCGCTCACGTGGCAACTGGGGAAGGTCGCGCCCGCAGGGGTCACGGTGAACGCGTTGTCGCCGATCGCGGCGACGCGCATGGTCACGTCGGGGCTCCGCCAGCAGGCGCCCGCGTCCAGTGCCGGCGACCAGAGCCAGACGGGTGGCCTGTCGCTCGCCATCGCCGCGATGCCCTCACCCGACCAGATCGGGCCCGTCGGCGCGTACCTCGCGAGCGACGCGTTCGCGTGGAGCTCGGGGAACATCATCTTCTCGAACGGCTCGGAGGTGGCGCAGATCCTGCCGCCGCGGGCACTCGAGGTGGCGCGCACCAGCGACGTCGCCGACCTCGCCCATGCGCTCGACGTCGTCATTCCCGCGGCGTTCGCACCGGCCGAGGCCGCGCAGGAGACGAACGGCGCGAGCAACGGCCGGTTCGAGCGCGTGTTCGACGGCGGGTTCGACGAGGGCGCGTCGACCGAGGGTGGCGAAGTGTCCGGAACCCAGTCGTGCCTGGTGGTCACCGACGACCCGCGGCTGGACTCGGGGATCCGGGACGCGTTGGCCTCGCGCGGCGTGAAGGTCGTCGGGATCGCTTCGGGCGTTCCTGCGACCGACTTCGTCGGAGCCGCCGAGCAGCTGGCGCAGGCTGCGAGTGACGCCGACGGCATCGACGCCGTCGTCGTCGCCCGCGCCGGGTCCGGGTCGAGCGGCTCGGGCGCATCCTGGTTGCAGGTGCTCGACGAGCACGCGGAGATCGTCGACGCGATCCGGAGCGACGTCGCGTGGGTGCGAGCGGTGAGTGACCACGCGCGTGAGTCCGGTCGCCCGATGCGCGTCGTCACGGTGACCGACGCCACGACCTCGGGGGGCCGGAGCCGCGCCCAGGCCGCGGCCCAGCTCTCGCGCGCCGCGCACCTGGTGCCCGACATCGAGACCGACGCGTTCGCCATCAGCGTGGAGACCGACGCCGAGTCGCGCGCGACGTCGGTGGGCGAACTCGTCGCCTACCTGGCCGGCGCCGAGGGCGCCGGGGCGATGTCCGGCGCCGAGCTCGTGGTCGATGCGGAATGGATCGGGCTGCGCAGCCACCCGCATCCCGACGCATCGATCTCGTTCGGAGGGCCGGAGCTGCCGGAATGGGTCGACGACACCCTGCGCACCGTCGTGCAGGGCGCGAGTGCGAGGAGCGGAGCATGACCGTCGAACGAGTGGTGGACGCGCACGTGCACCTCTGGGATCCGGCGCGCGCCGACTGGTATCCGTACCTCGCCGGTATGCAGCAGCTCGACATGGGTGACATCTCCGGCATGTGCCGTCGCTTCGACCAGTCGATCTACTTCTCGGAGTCGGCGAAGTGGAACGTGGAGAAGTTCGTGCACGTGGCCGCGGCCGCGCCGGACAAGCTGGTCGACGAGACCCGCGAGCTCGATGCCCAGGCCGACGCGACCGGCCATCCCGACGTGCTCATCGGTGGCCTCGATCCCAACGAGGACGACGCGGAGCTCGAGCGTCAGCTCGACGAGCAGATCGCGACGAAGCGCTTTCGCGGCATCCGGATCATGGGCGAAGGGGACCAGGCGATCCCGAGGCCCGCGATGCTCCGGGCCCTGCAGGACCGCGGGCTGATCTTCGAGCTCATGGTGCATCCCGACGCGTTGGGCCCGGCCGCCGCCGCGCTGCACGGCTGGGACCTGCCGGTCGTGGTCGAGCACACCGGGTGGCCGCGGTCGAACGATCCCGACGAGTTCGAGCTCTGGAAGGTCGGCATGGCCGCCCTCGCCGGTCTCGGTGCGAACGTGACGTGCAAGCTCTCGGGCCTCGCGATGCCGATGCAGTCGATGGCCGCCGAGACGTTCGCGCCCTGGATCCTCGGCGCGATGGAGGTCTTCGGCGCAGATCGGTGCATGTTCGCGAGCAACTTCCCGGTCGACGGGATGCACGGGACGTTCGACGACCTGTACACGACCTACGACGAGCTCACCGCCGATCTCGACGCGTCGACGCGCGACCAGCTCTTCGCCGGGACCGCCGAGCGCGTCTACGGCTGGTGAACCGCCACCTGCGAACGCGCTACCAGGGCTTGACGTTCTCGCCCGCGAACGCGATCGATCGCGAGTCGGCCGGGATCTCGTCGAGCGGGACCGAGACTTCGGCGACGCTGGGACCGACCCGCGCCGCCACCGGCGCGAGCGCGTCGAGGTCGAAGCCGTAGACCGCGGCCGCGTTGAGGCCCACCATGCGCGCGACCTCGTCGGTGTCGACCCCGGCGAAGCTGTTGCGCAGCGCTTCCGTCGTGTACGGGTACGTCGCCTCGATGTGCGGGTAGTCCTGGCCCCACATGATGCGGTCGACGCCGATCTCGTGGCGCAGTGGCGTCTCGCACGGTCGGAAGAAGCTCGCGCCGGCGTAGCAATTGGTGTGCCAGTAGTGGCTCGGCAGCTCGGTCACCGTCTGCACGACCTCGGCGCCGAAGTGCGACTCCGCGGTGTTGGGGTCGCGGAAGCGCCGGAACTGGTGGTCGAGCATGTCGAGGGTGCCGGGCACCCACCCGCTCGACTGCTCGGTGAGGATCAACCTGATCCCGGGGTAGCGGGCGAACGCGCCGCCGATGACCATGTGCCAGAACACGCGGTGCGAGAACCAGCCCAGCTCGACCATGAACACGGCCATGCCGGTGGCGTCCATCTCCGGCGCCGGACCGGCGGCGCCGCTGTGGTTGTTGATCGGCATCTCGTGGTCCTGGCACGCGGCCCACAAGCGGTCGTACGTGCGGGTGTAGATCGGCGGCAGCCCCGAATCGGGCGGCACTCCCGGCAAGAGGATGCCGGCCCGCAGCCCCTGCTCGGCCGCCCACTCGACCTCGGCGACCGCGGCGTCGACGTCGTTGAGGAACACTTGCGCCATGCCCGCGCGCCGGCCCGGGGTGTCGGCGCAGAAGTCGACCAACCACCGGTTGTGCGCGCGGAGTCCGGCCCACCGCAGCTCGTACTCGTCGTCGGCCGGGGGCCGCGCCAGGAGGTTGCCGGACGGGAAGAACGGCGGGATGGTGTTGGGGAACAGCACTTCCGCGACGACACCGTCGTCCTCGAGCTCGCGCAGCCGCGCCGCGCTGTCCCAGTTGCGGTACGCGAAGTCGGCACGCAGGTCTTCGAACGGGTTCACGAACGTCGCTTCCCACGCGTCGAACTCGTCGTGGTGCTTCGACTCGAGGTAGTCGCGGTACTCGTGCACCTGGGCGCCCGCGTGTCCGTCGGACGAGATCACGATGTAGCGGTCGTCGGCGAGCTTCGTCACGATCAGCTCCTTCAGTCCTTCGCGCCGGCCTTGCGGCCGGTCATCACGTTGGGGGCCTGGATCAGGTAGTCGGGGAGCGTCCGGTCGTGCTGCGACTGCGCCCGCGCGACCGACGCGGCGGCGGATCCGGGGGTGGGCTCGTCGCCGGTCGAGTTCGACATCCAGAACACGTCGTCGCGGATGCCCTCGAAGCACAGGTCGGCGACCTCCGACAGCGGCGCCCACGAGAGCTCCTGCCCGGCCGCCGCGGCCCGTTCCTCCATCGGCGTGAGCTGATCGCGACCGGTGTCGGCCGGCGGCGCGCCGGGCCGGTCGTACCGCGCGTGCCGGTTGCGGCCGGGCTGCCAGATGCCGGTCTTCAACATGCCCGGCGTGCGGGTCGACGGGTAGAGGAGGTGCGCGGTGACCTTGGCGTCGAGCTCACGCAGCTGGCCCCAGAGGCACTCGGTGAGGCACGTGAGCGCGGCCTTGGTGGTCGCGTACACCGCGCTGTGGATCATGGGGGTGAAGCCGCCGTTGCCCGAGGTGGTGTTCACCACCGCGCCCTCGGTGTCCTGGGCGAGCATGGTGGGGAGGAACGCGTTGATGCCGTTGACCGCGCCCATCACGTTCACGTCGAGCGACCAGCGCCAGTCGTTGACATGGTGCTCCCACATCTGACCCTCCGACGCGGAACCGACGCCGGCGTTGTTGCACAACACGTCGACCGCGCCGAACGCGTCGAGCGTGGCGTCGCGCAACGC
>DASXXX010000223.1:0-10490 GCA_036502765.1 Acidimicrobiia bacterium
CCTCACCGACGACCCGGTGACGACGCACGTCGTCGTCCACGCGCTCAACCAGTGGATGCACGAGCAGTGGACCTTCAACTTCGAGAACCGGATCTTCCCCACCCCCGTCATCACGCTGCCGATCGTCGACAAGGCCATCGAGGAGCTCGAGTGGGTGGTCGAGCGCGGCGCCAAGGCGATCCTGGTGCGACCCGCACCGGTCCCCGACTTCGGTGGTCGCCGGCGCTCGTTCGCCCTGCCCGAGTTCGACCCGTTCTGGGAGAAGGTCGTCGAGGCCGACGTCGTCGTCGGCATGCACGCGTCCGACAGTGGCTTCCAGCGCTACGTGAACGAGTGGGAAGGCCACGACGGCGAATTCCTGCCGTTCAACACGAAGCTGACGGCCTTCTACCACCTGCTCCACTCCGACAACCGCATGATCAGCGACGTCGTGACGTCGATCATCGGTCACGGCCTGGCGACGCGGTTCCCGAGCCTGCGCATCATGCCGGTCGAGAACGGCAGCGCCTGGGTGCGCCCGCTGGTCGACAAGTTCCAGAAGGTCTACGCGCGGGTGCCCAAGGCGTTCGACGAGGACCCGATGGAGGCGTTCACGCGCTGCATCTACGTCCACCCGTTCCACGAGGAGGACCCGATCGGCCTCGTGAAGCTCATCGGCGCCGACAACGTGCTGTTCGGGTCCGACTTCCCGCACCCCGAGGGCATGTACGACCCGATCGGGTTCGTCGACCAGCTCGAAGGCATGCCCGAGGACCAGAAGGCCAAGGTCATGGGCGGCAACCTCAACCGCATCATGAAGGTCCCCGCCCTCGTCTGAGCACCCGATAGGCGTCAGGCCGGGGTGAACGCCTTCAGGCGGTCGATGCACTCGACGGTGAGCCCGGGGACCTGGTCCCACGCGGCGCCTACGTCGCCGCCCGCCTTCACGATCCGCTTCATGAGGAGTGCCGTCGCGGCCGCCTCCTTGTAGCGGATCAGGCAGTGGAACCACTCGAGGTTGGCGGGCACCGCGCCCGACTCCTCGACGTAGGCGTCGAGCAGCTCCTGGGCGGTCGGCATCCCGGTCGGACCGGGGTTGGTCGCCATCGGGTGCTTCGCCTCGTCGGTGAAGAAGAGGAACCAGGCGAGGTCGAGGCGCGGGTCGGACAGCGACCAGATCTCCCAGTCGATGAGCGCTGCGACCTCGGTGCCGTCGCACAGCATGTTGCCGAGTCGGTAGTCGCCGTGACACACCGCGTCGGGGAA
The DNA here is from genome assembly GCA_036502765.1 of Acidimicrobiia bacterium. Taxonomy (GTDB): domain Bacteria; phylum Actinomycetota; class Acidimicrobiia; order IMCC26256; family DASPTH01; genus DASUAS01. Next base: position 1,246 of record DASXXX010000223.1, read on the forward strand.
CGCGGCCGGCATCGTGTCGAAGAGCAGCTTCTCGGCTTCGAGGTGCCGCGCGCTCATGCGCTCGTCGACGGTCGAGAACGCGCGCGTCCAGCGATGGATCTCACCTTCGAGGGTGTAGCGCTTCTCGTCACCCAGGCCGATGGCGTCGGGGTCGACCTCGTGGAGCGCGGCGAGCATGCGCGCCGCACCGAAGGCACGCTCCGGGATGTCGGGGAGCATGTCGTCGGGGACCGGCGTGAGGATGGGCTCGTGGCACACGCCGGGGAGGATGTTCATGGCGTGGAACGGCGACACCTCGGGCGGTGCGCCGTCGTCCTCGAAGTAGACGGTGGGGACGCGCACGCCGGGCGCGCCGGCGAGCGCACGCATCAGGCGGGCCTGGCGGGCGACGTCGCGATTGCGGACCGGCTCGAGGCCGGGCGGCGCGACCTTGAGGACGATGCGCTCGCCCTCGATCGGCCCTCCGGTCACCAGCCCGGTGAACGTCAGGCTGGATGCGCCGCCGGTGAGCGGCTGCACGTCGGAGATCGTGCACCCGGGTGACCAGGTCTGCGCGGCCGAAGTGGCGCGCGCCGCGAGTTCGTCGAGATCCAGTTCGTCGGCCATCCGCGCATTCTGTCGATCACGACGCGACCGGCGCAATGCGGCGACGTTTGCGGGCGCCGCATGGGCATCGATCGAACTGGGTACCTGCCCGAAGAACGTGCTCGCGTCACGGAGGACTGATGATGGCCGCACACATGCAACCGCTGTTCACCCCGGTCGGAAGTTCCCATCTCGGACGTCCATCGCTGCTCGCGCGCTACGCGTCGCTTCCCGATCTGCGCCGCGCCATCGACACCCTGGAGGGCGACGGGGTCGACGGCGATCACCTGACCATCGTCGCTCCTGCCGACGACATGCCTGGTGGCACCGATCGCCACCGAGCCGACTCCCGCATGCTGTCGCACACCATGTTGGCGCTCGCCGTGGGTGTGCTCGGTGGTGCTCTCCTCGGCGCCGTCTTCGGCGCGGCAGTGGTCGGAGTGGTGCTCTTGGTGTGGCAGGGCCTCGACGCCACGGGCTGGGTGTTCCTGCTCCTGACGGTGTGGTTCGCCGCGGGCGGCGCAGTGCTCGGGTGCTTCTTCGCGATCTCGAAGATGGTCGGCTTCTCCGAGTCGTGGCCGCTGACCTTTGAGGACGAGCCCGATGGTCCGGTGTGGCTGGCGGTGTTCGAGGACGTCGACGAACCGGCGGAGCTCGCGTCGCGCACGCACGCGCTCGAGCTGGTGACGGATCCGGAACCGCTCCGCCCGACCCGCTGACCGAAGTTTGACGCGCGCGGCCGCGCGGGCACGCTGCCCCGAGCGTGAGCCCTGTCGCCGTCCCGTCGCTGCACCACCGTTCCCCGGAGGAGCTCGGCATCCGCAGAGTACGGCGCGGGCGCGGGTTCAGCTACCACGACGACGACGACGACACGCGGGTGACCGACGCCGAAACGCTGGAACGGATCCGGGGGATCGCGGTCCCGCCGGCCTGGACCGATGTGCGCATCAGCAACGATCGCGACTCGCACCTCCAGGCCGTGGGGCGCGACCAACGCGGGCGCCTCCAGTACAAGTACCACCCCGACTGGACTGCGTTCCGTGATCGGGTGAAGTTCGACCACCTCCCCGCGTTCGCGAACGTGCTCCCAGCGGTGCGGAAGCAGATCGACACCGACCTGGCGTTGGTCGGCATCCCGCGCGACAAGGTGCTCGCCACTGTCGCCGAACTGCTCCAGACGACCCTCATCCGGGTGGGGAACGAGGAATACGCCCGTGATAACGGCGCGTACGGCTTGACGACACTGCGCAACCGGCACGCGCGCGTCTCGGGCGCTGAGATCGCTTTCGTCTTCACCGGCAAGAGCGGGATCGAGCACGAAGTGCGTGCGCACGACCGCCGGTTGGCGAAGGTGCTGCGCGAGTGCCAGGAGATCCCCGGCCAGCGGCTCTTCCAGTATCTCGACGACGACGGCTCTCCCTCACCGGTGCACTCCCAGGACGTCAACGACTACCTGCGGCATGCCGCCGGCACCGACATCACCGCCAAGGACTTCCGCACCTGGGTCGCGACCGTCGCGACCGCGAGCGCCCTCGGCCACCTCGACCCGCCGACCTCCGAGCGCGAGGAGCGCGAGGCCGTGAAGACGGTCATCGACGAGGTCGCCGCCGATCTCGGCAACACACCGACCGTCTGTCGCGCGTCGTACGTGCACCCGCGCGTGCTCGAGGCCTTTCCGACCGGCGCACTGCGCGACGCGTGGTCGATGACACCGCCACGACGTGCGCGACTCACCCTCGACGAGCGACGAACACGCGCATTGCTCGGCCGACGGCCGCGCGCGCAGACCGCGCCACGCGCGCTGCGACGCACCGGTTGACGTTTCGACGCGGTGCGACCGGGAGACAACGGGAAGGACCGACTCTTCGATTGGAGGTGCTCCGATGAACGATCCTGTGGCGATTCTCAAGCGTGACCATCGTGAGGTCGCACAGATGCTGAAGACCCTCGACGGTTCGAAGCCCGGCGCGCGCCGACGCCAGACGGTCGACAAGCTCACCCAGTCCCTCGAGCTGCACATGGAGATCGAGGAGCGCGACATCTATCCGGTCGTGCGGCGGGTCGTCGGCAAGGAAGAAGCCGAGGAGGCGGGCATCGAGCACGGCTTGGTGCGAGAGGGCCTGGCGGACCTGCGGCGTCTGGTCGACGACCCCGGCTTCGGTGCCGCGGTGGCCATGCTCACCGCGGGCGTCCGTCACCACGTCAAGGAAGAGGAGCAAGAGGTCTTCCCGGAGCTCAAGCGCAAGATCGACCGTGACGAATTGGCGGAGCTGGGCGACCGGGTCGCTGCGGCCAAGAAGCCGGCGCGCCGAACACGCGCCGCCGCCTGAGCGACGACGAGCGCGGCGACGCGGACTGACCCGCGTCGACAGCGGAACTCCCGTGACCGAGCGCTCCACGCCTACACGACTGGTCCTGGTGCGCCACGCGGAGAGCGTCGGCAACCTCGCTCGCGATCTCGCGGAATCAAACGGCGACCAGCTCATCGACATCGCGACGCGCGACATGGATGGTGCCCTGTCGCCCACCGGCGAGGAGCAGGCGGCGCGTCTGGGCACCCTGGCTCGCCGACCACGAACCCAAACCGTTCACCGCCGTGCTCTCCTCGCCTACGTCCGCGCTGCCGAGATCGCTCGCATCACGTGCGCGCACGCCGGGAACGTGGTCGAGTGGTGCTCGACGAGCTTCTTCGGGAACGCGAGTTCGGCGTCCTCGACCGCCTCACGCGCGCTGCATCGAAGTGCGGTTCCCGGGCATCGTCGCCGCACTGGTCGCGGGGCTCCGAACCGCTGGGTGCGGTCCTCTGGGGCGTGCACGTGCACGCGCGGTGCGGCGCTGGCGGCGCAGCGCGGAGGCCTCGGCTTGCTTGCCCGCGATCTGCTCGAGCAGGTACCGCTGACGCTCAACGAGCTCGCGCGCGGCTGAGCAGGCACGTCACCGATGGTGATTACACGGTTGTCGTAACGGGCAGATCACTGACGTGGATGACGAGGTGCTGACGGCCCGGTTACGTGAGTCCTTGCGTCGCGAGCTGGGCACACCTGACCGCCGCGAAGCGATGTCGATCCTGCTCGACGTCCATGCCCTGCACCTCGCGCCCATCGAGGAGCTCGGCGGAGCCGAAGGCTGGCAACACGATCCGCGCGTCGCCGCGGTGAAGCAGCGCCTCGAGACCACCCTGCGGGCCCAGCTCGACGCCGACCCTGCGCCCCCGCTCGACGACGATCCGGCCGACGCGATGCGGCGACTCGCCCACGACGAGATGGTGCCGCCGATCTACGACTGGCTCGCCGAGGACGCGAACCTCGACCAGCTGGTCGAGTTCATCTCGCTCGAGGGCGGTCCGGACGCCGACTTCGACGATCTCGTCGCGATCTGCCAGGTGGGGCTCCGGGGACTGCCGAAGCTGACGCTCGGCGCGAACTACTGGGACGAGATGGGACGGGGCGACCTCTCGGCGGTGCACACCGAGCTCCACCACGGCATGGCCCGCGCACTCGGGGTTCGTGCGATGACGGCCGACGAGCTGCCGATCGAAGCCCTGGAGCGCAAGGCGCTGAACGGATACCTCGCCACCACGCGTGCGCTGCAACCGGAGATGGTCGGCAGCCTGGGGATGATCGAGTGCCAGGCCGGGCCTCGCTGCCGTCGTGTCGTCGCGGCGATGCGGCGGCTCGACGTGCCCGACGCAGCAATGCCCTTCTACGCGGAGCACGCCGTCGCGGACCCCCACCACGGCAAGGACTGGCTCGACGCGGCCGTCACCCCGCTCGTGACGGAACACCCCGACTGGGGGCCTCGGATCCTCACCGGAGCTTGGTGGAGGGCGTCCGTCAACCGACGGTTCTTCGACGCGATGGAGCGCCGCTTCGGACTCGAGCAGCGCGTGGCATGACCGTGCTCACGTGCAACTTCGGTCCACTCGACGTCGAGTTCGGCGAAGGCGTGTTGACACCCCGTCCGTGGACGTTGGTGCAGAGCGCTCGCGCGGCACAACGGCTCGCCCACGTACCGGGCGGTCCGGTGCTCGAGCTGCATTGTGGCGCAGGCCACATCGGTCAAGCCACCGCGGCCTGGAGCAGACGCCACTTGGTGCAGCTCGACGACAACCCGACGTGCTGCGAGTGGGCGGCACGGAACGCGCACCGCAATGGGGTGCCGGCATCGATCATCTGCGGCGATGTCGACGCCGTGCCGGTCGCATCGGCTCGGTGCGCGCTCGTGCTGGCCGATCCCCCCTACGTGCCCGCGCGCGAGACGCCGCTATATCCGGATGACCCCCGACACGCGATCGACGGTGGTGAGGACGGTCTGGATGGGGTGCGCGCGTGCTTGCCGACGGCCGAGCGGGTGCTCCGCCCCGGTGGCGTCCTCGTGCTGCAGGTGCGCGGCCCACGCCAGGCGAAGCTGGTCGACGCATTGACGCGCGCCGATCACACGGCGCTCGAGGTCATCGACGTGGCAGTTGTCTCGGCGCAACGCGCCGTCGTCGAGCTGCTCCGCGTCTGATCAGCGGGACGGTTCGCGCGCGTCGGCCTGCTGGAGGTCGCCGAGGAGCTGCGCGCCGTCGACGCCGCACGGGCGCATCGCAGGAAACAGCTCGGACTCCTCGCAGCTGACGCGGGAGCCGTATCCCGACGTTCCGTCCCACCGTTGACGGAGGTGTGGCGACGAGAAATCGGTCCCCGGTGTTCCTCCAGGTGAGCCTGGTCGGTGAGATCGACCTCACCAACGCCGACGCTCACGGCGAGCTGCTGGATCGGGTGCTCGACCTCGGCGCCGGCGACACGCTGCTCGTCGACTGCCGCGACCTCGCATTCCTCGAGCTCCGGGGCATGGCGATGATGCAGCGCGTGCACCGGCACGGCATCGCGCGCGGCACGGACGTGCACTGGGTGGGGCTGTCCGCGGCCCATCGACGCCTGCTCGAACTCGCGGGCCTCGACGGAAAGCTGTCGCTCCGCGACGTACCGATCGGTGATGCGGCGCGCGACGTTCAGGTCAACGACGCGTGCAGCTCCGCCTCCCAGAATCGGACGAAGCCCTCTTGGTCGTCGCCGATCTGATGGAAGTAGAGGTGGTCGTATCCGGCATCGACGTACTCGTGCACGCTGTTCACCACGGCGTCGACGATGTCGGGCCCGCAGGGCACGTGCTCCGTCGCAGCGTCCCCGGTGACGATCTCCGTGGCCTGTTCGAAGTGCGTCCACGTCGGCAGGTCCTGTGACAACTGTCCCGGCACTGCCCCGTTCGGCCACGTCTCACGCACGGTCCGGCGGGCTTCCTCTTCGCTGGGCGCCCAGCAGACGTTGAGCTGCGCGTAGCGGGGGCCTTTGCCACCGGCCTCCTCGAACGCGCCGACCAACTCTGAGTCGGGCGCGTTGCCCCAGTAGCCGTCGCCGATGCGACCGGCCAATGACGCTGCTCCGGGGCCGAACCCGGACACGATGAGCGGAAGGTCGGCCACCGGCGGATCGAACAGGCGCGCGTTGTCGACCTCGTAGTGGGCGCCACGGTGCTCGAGCGTCTCCCCGGTGAACAGCGCCCGGAGGATCTCCACTGCTTCCTCCAGCATCTCACGACGCACCGCGGGCGGTGGCCACCGCGTGCCGATGATGTGCTCGTTGAGCGCCTCCCCGGTGCCGAGACCGAGGAAGAATCGGCCGTCGAACAGCAGCGAAGTGGTGGCGGCAGCGTGGGCGACGACTGCGGGATGGAGGCGGATGATCGGGCAGGTCACACCCACCCCTACTCGCAGGGTCGATGTCGACGCCGCAATCGCACCCAGCGTGCTCCAGACGAACGGACTGTGTCCCTGCGCACTGACCCACGGGTGGTAGTGGTCGGAGATGGACGCGAAGTCGAACCCGACCGCCTCGGCGCGCACCGCGTTGCGCACGAGCTCGGCTGGTGCGTGCTCCTCACTCGAGAGCGTGTAGCCGAACGCAGTCATCGCTTCGTGCTCTTCTTCGCCGCGGCTTTGCCGCCCTTCCGGCCGGCAGCTTTGTGCTGCGCGGTCGTGCCGCCTTGCTTCGCGCTCCCACCCCTCCCCGACTTCTTGCCGCCGTGCTTGGACGCGTCGGGTGAGTTGGCGATCTTGGCCGCCCGGGCCTTCGACATGCCCTTCTTCTTGAGGGCTTCGTACTGCTTCTCGTTCTTGACGTTCGCGCGCTTCGTCGGCATGGCCGCTGCCGTACCCGCGCCGCGCAGACGACAAACGCGGGATTGACGGGCGTTCGCGCCGGGTACCCACGCCTCGTGCGCCGGATCACGATTGCGGTGATGGTGCTGATCATCGCGGTCGCACTGATCGTCGGACTGAAACCGATGACGCCGGCGCGCACTCGCGACGACTTCGCCCACAAGTCGAAGGACACGGCCGAGAGCGTGCTCTCGTCGGTGCAGACCGCCCGACTCGCGGCGCGCGTCGGTACCCGCGGCGATGCGTTCGGACCGTACGTCTCGGTGCTGATGTCGGAGTCGGAGGACGCGGTGGCGAAGGCGCAGGGTTCCTTCGACCGCATCCAGCCACCTGACGCGTGGTCCGACGCCACGCGTGCGCGCCTCGGTCGTCTGCTCGTGCGATCCAGTGACGTCGTGTCGCAGCTGCGCATCACCGCGCGCCGGGGCGAGCTCGACCGACTGGAGCACCAGGCGCAGCCGCTGCACCGGTTGGCTGCCCGACTGCAGGCCTTCATCGACGATCCGGGGCCCCGTCCGTGAAGAAGGTCTTCGGCGTCACGCTCGGCATCCTCACCGCGATGGGCGGCTTCGTCGACATCGGCGACCTGGTCGCGAACTCCGAGACCGGTGCTCGTTTCGGCATGTCGCTCGCCTGGGCGGTGCTGCTCGGCGTCGTCGGCATCATCGTCTACGCCGAGATGGCAGGACGCGTCGCCAGCGTCACGAAACGAGCCACCTTCGACCTCGTGCGCGAGCGCCTCGGCGCTCGCGCAGGACTCCTGAACCTCGGCGCGTCGTTCTTCATCACCATGTTGACGCTGATCGCCGAGGTCGCGGGCGTGGCGCTCGCAGTGCAGCTCGTCGTCGACGTGAACTACCTGCTGTGGATCCCGTTGGTCGGATTTGCCGTCTGGATGGTGATCTGGCGAGTCAAGTTCACCACGTTGGAGACCGTGTTCGGCCTCATGGGCCTGGGCATGATCGTGGTGGTGGTCGCGGTCGTGCATCTGCACCCGAGTTGGTCGCAGCTGTGGCACCACGCCTCCCACCCCAGCGTGCCGAGCGGCGAGGGCCGTCCCACCTACTTCTATTTCGCGATCGCACTGTTCGGTGCCGCCATGACCCCGTACGAGGTGTTCTTCTTCTCCTCTGGTGCGGTCGAAGAGAAGTGGACACGGTCGGACCTCGTCCTCAACCGCGCCAACGTGTACCTCGGGTTCCCCCTCGGAGGTCTCCTGTCGCTGGGGCTCATGGCGGGCGCGGCATTGGTGTTCCATCCGCTGGGCGTGGGAGTCGACAGCCTCTCGCAGGTGGCGTTGCCGACCTCGATGGCCGTCGGCAAGGTGGGGCTCGCGTTCGTCATCGTGGGCTTCGTGGCGTGCACCTTCGGCGCCGCGCTGGAGACCGCGCTCTCGTGCGGGTACACGGTGTCGCAGTACTTCGGCTGGCAGTGGGGCAAGCTCGTGAAGCCACGGGAGGCCGCCCGGTTCCACCTCGTCGTGCTCGTCTCCCTGTTCGTCGCCGTGGTGGTCGGTGTCACCGCGATCGACCCGATCAAGGTCACGGAGTACTCGATCGTGCTCTCAGCCGCCGCGCTCCCTCTGACGTACTTCCCGATCCTGGTCGTGGCCAACGACCGCACCTACATGGGTGACGACGTGAACGGACCGTTCAAGAACGCGATCGCGACCTTCTACATGGTGGTGCTCACCGTCGTTGCGCTCGCGACCATCCCGCTCATGATCGCCACCAAGGCGGGGTCGTGAACCGCGAACCCGGCGGCGCGGGCCGTCAGGTGTCGGCGGTGCTCGAGCTGCTGGACCGGCAGCTGGTCGACCGCGACGGCCGACTGGTCGGCAAGGTCGACGACGTGGAGTTCGAGCTCGATGGCGAACCCGACGCGCTGCCGCGGGTGACGGCACTGCTCGCGGGCCTCGGCGCGTTGGCCAACAACATCGGCGGCGACAGCGGCGCCGCCCTCGCAGCGGCCGAACGTCGACTCGCCGAGCGGCGCGACCGCCAGCCTTCGCGCGTCGACATCGCGATCGTGCGCGACATCGGCTCGGCCATCGAGCTCGACGACCACGCCGAGGACCTCGACACGAACCGCGGCGAGCGCTGGGTGCGCGACGTCATCATCGGCAAGATCCCGGGAGCCGGTCATGCTGCTGAGTGAGTTGCGCGGCGCGCAGGTCGTCACCACCGAGGGCGAGGAACTGGGGCGGGTGCACGACGTGGTCCTCGTGCAGGACGGGCCGATGGGCGCGAACGGACGAGCGGGGCTCCGGCTCCACGCGATTGCCGTCGGTTCGCGTTCTGTCGGCTCGCAGTTGGGGTATGCCCAGGGCACTGTCGAGGGACCGTGGCTCGTGCGTCGGCTTCTCCGCCGGCCGCCTCGCCTCGTCCCCTGGTCCGCGATCGTGCAGCGCGACGAGCACCGCATCGTCGTCGACCCGTCACTCGACGCACCGGATCAG
>DASXXX010000224.1:0-15746 GCA_036502765.1 Acidimicrobiia bacterium
AGACGTGGCGCCCGGTCGTGGAGCAGGTGATCGCGTCGCGGTGAGTCGCACCGCGCGCTCCGACGCTCAGTTGTCGGCGCCCGCCTGATCCCCGTCGGTCGTGAACGGTACCTGCACCGCCACGCGCCCAGGTTCGCACGCCGGAACCGGCGCGTCGGTGATTGCGCGAATGAAGACGTCGCGATCAGGCCAGCGAGCGGCCGCGCGCGTCGGGGAGCGCGACGTCGAGCAGGGTGGCGATGGTCGGAGCCCAGTCGGCCGCGCTCACGGCGCTCGACGCCGCGGCCCGCGCGACGTGTGCGGCCCGCGGGTGACCACCGGTCACCACCGCCACCTGCGTGCGGGTGCGCGGACCGCCGTGGGTCCCGGGCTCGGTGGGTAGTTCGGCGAACCCGAACGTGCGCCCGGGCACGCACCACGCCAGACACGCCTCGAGGCCGGCGTCGGCGAGGTGGAACGGTGCGGTGCCCTCGACGCCATCCACTCCGGGCAGCCACCGCGCCGCGTCGACGGCGCCGTCGCCGCAGACGACGGTCGCGCTTCCTTCCGGCAGGGCGAACAGGTCGACCCCTCGGCGCGCGAACGCGGGGCGCAGGTCGATCGGCTCGGGGTCGACGACGGTCTCCTGATCGTGATCGGACACGACGATCCACACCGTGTCGTCCCAGTCGAGGTGGTCGCGCACGATCGCGAGCCGCGCGTCGGTCTCGCGGTACACGGCGAGCGCGGCATCGCTGTCGGGACCGTGCACGTGCGCCGCCGTGTCGGGCGCGTTCAGCTGTGAGATCACGAGGTCGGGACGGGTGTCGACCGCGGCCAGGAGGTGCACGATGGTGTCGGCGTCGTCGATGTAGTCGTGCGCATCGCGACGCGCGTCAATCGGGATCTCACCGTTCGGAGGCCAGTGCGTGTCGGCGCTCCGGGCGCCCATGACGCCGATCAGGCATTGGTCACCGACGACGGCCGCGCTGGAACGACCTGCGGCGACGCACGCGTCGAACAACGTCGGCACCGCCGGGCCGAGCTCCCATGCCGGAGTGAAGCCACCGACGCGCGGGACGTAGTTGGTGCCGATCCCGTGCTCGCGCGGCCGCGCGCCGGTCGCGAACGTCGCGTGGTTCGGGTAGGTGGCGGCGGTCATCACCGCGCGCGCCCGGCCCGGTGCCACCCCGACCGCGCGCGCCAGCGCGGCGAGCACGGGCGTGTGCTCCGCGCCCACATGGCGGGCCGGGAGGGAGTCGAGCACGGTGAACACGACCTTCATGCGGGCCGTCCCTCGAAGTCGCCGATCAGCGACACCTGCGCGCGGTCGCCCGGCGCCGCCGCCGCGAACGCGGCCGCCTTGGTTGCGTAGTACTCGGCGCGCCGGTCGCCTTCGCGCGCCGCGTTGTAGGTGGGGTACAGCGCCCGCCGGGGCCGGGCCGAGTGGTTGGGGCCGCTGCGGTGCGGCGTCCGGCTGTGGAACCAGAGCGTCGAGCCCGCCGGGACCGAGACCGGCTGCCAGTCGAGTGCGGCTTGGACCGATCGATCGACACAGCCGCGGTCGTCCATCGGGAGGACCTGTGCGAAGCAGTCCGACACCACCTCGAGCCCGCCGTTGTCGGCGTCGGCGTCGTCGATCGCGACCATCGCCGACACGTGCGTGGCGATCATCGGGTAGGCGGGGGCGTCCTGGTGTGCGGAGTAGCCCGCACCACCTGGGAGCTTGTGGTTGATCTTCTCCTTGTAGAGCACTGCCGGTTCACCGAGCAGCGCGCTCGCGGTGTCGAGCAGCGGACCGCTCGTGAGCAGCTCGCGCAGACCCGCGTGGACCTCGACGAAGTGTTCGCTGCGACACAGCTGTGATCCGGCGTCGGTCTGCTCGCGGTGTTGGAGCACGCCGCTCGACTCCGGGAGCACCGCGACCTCGTCGGCCCAGCACGCGAGCAACGCGAGTGTGGAACGCGGCAGCACGTCGAGCACGACCCAGCCGTGCAGCTCGAAGTGCTGCACCGCGTGGTCGGTCGCGAGGGGTTCCACCTATCGGACAGTAGTTTCGCCAACTGTTGCGTTCCGCGCGAAGCCAGTACGCTCCGCCGCCGAGCACACAGCGAGACGGGTCGGGGGACGCGTTGACGGATACGCATGAGGGAGACAGCGCGGCGTCACTCGCCGCGACCGTCCTGGATGAAGAAGACAAGCGTGAAGAGGCGCAGAAGCGCTCGCGCGAACAGGTCATCTTCCCCGACGATCTCCTCCCGGGCGTCGGCTCGGATCCCGTCTCCTTCAAGGAAGCGTTCGCGGTCGGCGGCAAGCTCATGTTCGTCGTGCTGCTGTTGCTGTACTCGTTCGACGAGCTCGAAGGCGCCGCGATCAACGTGCTCGCGCCCGAGATCCGCCGGACGTTCCACATCAGCTCGGGCACGATCGTGTTCATCGCCAGCGCGTCGGCCGCGTTCTTCGTGCTCGGCGCGGTGCCGATGGGCTGGCTCGCCGATCGCGTCAAGCGCGTGCCGATCGTCGGGTGGGCCAGCCTCGCGTTCGCCGCCTTCGTGTTCATGTCGGGGCTCGCGGTCAGCGCGTTCATGCTGTTCTGGACGCGCTTCGCGACCGGCATCGCCAAGGCGAACAGCATCCCGGTACACCAGTCGTTGCTCGCCGACAACTATCCGATCGGCATCCGCGCCCGGATGTCGGCCACGATCAACATGGGTGGCCACGGGATCGGGCTGATCAGTCCGGTCGTCTGTGCGGCGATCGCCACGTGGGCCGGGGGCGTCGAGGGTTGGCGGTGGGCGTGGTTCCTGCTCGCGGTCCCGGTCGTGTTCGTGGCGCTGATCGCGTTCCGCATGAAGGAGCCACCGCGCGGCCAGTTCGAGAAGCAGGACGTCCTCGGCGAGCTGATCGAGGACGAGCAACCGGCTCCGATCTCGATGGAAGCCGCCTTCGCGCGGATTCGCCGCATCCGCACGATCCGCACCGTGCTCGTCGGGTTCTGCGCGCTGGGCTTCGGCCTCTTCAGCCAGCCGGCGATCGAGTCGCTGTACCTCGACCAGAACCTGCACGTGAAGGGGGTGCTCGAGCGCGGCATCATCCTCAGTCTCTCGGGCATCTTCGCCCTGCCGGCCCTGCCGCTGGTCGGGCGGTACTTCGACCGCAAGTACCGCCAGGATCCGGCGCGGGCGCTGGCGTTGGTCGGTTTGTTGATCATGCCATCGGCGCTGCTCGTCCCGCTGCAGTTCAGCGTCAGCAGCCCCACCCTCTTCTGGATGCTCAAGGTGCCGCAGGCGGTGCTCACCGCGTCGGCGTTCGCGATGGTCGGCCCCGTGCTGCAGGCGGTCGTGCCCTACCGCTTGCGCGGCATGGGCACCGCCCTGTCCACGCTGTACATCTTCTTCATCGGCGGCTTCATGGGTGGTCTCGTCTCGGGCTTCCTGACCGACGCGGTCGGGATCCGCGCCACCGTCATCATCCTCGGCGTGCCCAGTGCGATCATCGGCGGCGCCCTGCTGATGAACGGAGCCCGGTTCATCCGCAACGACCTCTCACTGGTGGTCGAGGAGCTGCTCGAGGAGAAGGACGAGCACGAGAAGCGCAACGTGCGCAACACCGCGATCCCCGTGCTGCAGCTCGCCAACATCGACTTCTCGTACGGCCCCGTGCAGGTGCTCTTCGGGGTCGACTTCGAGGTGCAGAAGGGCGAGACGGTCGCGCTGCTCGGCACCAACGGCGCGGGCAAGTCCACCGCCCTGCGCGTCGTGAGCGGCCTTGCGGTGCCCGAGCGCGGCGTCGTGCGTCTCAACGGTCAGAACATCACCTACGTGTCGCCCGAACAGCGTGCCAAGTACCTCGGCGTCATGCAGCTCCCCGGCGGTCACGGCGTGTTCGGTAACCTCACCGTGGATCAGAACCTGACGGTGAGCGCCCGGCTCAACGCCGACAGTCGCGCCCAGATCCAGCAGCGCATCGCAAGCGTCTACGAGCTCTTCCCCGAGCTCGCCGACAGCCGCAAGCAGATCGCGTCGAGCATGTCGGGCGGCCAGCAGCAGATGCTCGCGCTCGGGCGCGTGCTCATCCACGAACCCGAGCTGCTCATGATCGACGAGCTGTCGCTCGGGCTCGCGCCGCTCGTCGTCGCGCGACTCATCGAGGTCGTCGAGGAGCTCAAGGCGCGTGAGCAGACGATGATCATCGTGGAGCAATCCCTCAACGTGGCCATTGCGCTCGCCGACCGTGCGATCTTCATGGAGAAGGGCCAGGTGCGCTTCGAGGGTTCCACCGACGGCCTGATGGAGCGCGGCGACCTCGCTCGCGCCGTGTTCTTCGGGACCGAGGGCGGCTGATGACGCTCTCGACCCTGATGACTTGGAACCTGGTGTTCAAGGGTGTGGTCGGTGGATTGATCACGGCGTTGATCGCGATGGGCATCGTGCTGGTGTACCGCTCGTCGCGCGTCATCAACTTCGCGGTGGGCAGCATCGGCATCCCCGCGACCGCGCTCTTCGCGGTGATGGTCGGCGTGCACGGATGGCCGTACTGGCCGTCCTTGATCATGTCGCTCATCCTCGGCACGCTCACCGGTGTCATCGTCGAGCTGGCGGTGATCCGTCGCCTGTTCAAGTCGCCCCGGGTGATCGTGCTGGTGGCGACCATCGGCGTGGCCCAGCTGATGGAGGCGATCACCCTCGCGTTGCCCAACTACCGGACCGGGACGCTGCAGACGACCTTCCCACTGCCGTTCCAGGGCGACTGGAAGCCCTTCCTCGGCATCGAGGTCTCGGCCAGCGAGCTGCTGGTGCTCATCGTCGTGCCCGTCATCACGGTCGGGCTGTGGTGGTTGCTGGGGCACACCGCGTTCGGCGACGCGGTCCGGGCGTCGTCGTCGAACTCCGACCTCGCCCGCATGACCGGCATCAACCCCAAGATGGTGTCCACTGGCGTCTGGGCGATCGCGGGCTTCCTGGGCACGGTGGCGATCCTGCTGATCGCGACCGACTCGACGTCGGCCGACCTGGTGCACATCGGGCCCGACACGCTCCTGCGCGGCATGGTGGCCGCGCTCATCGGGGGCATGGTGTCGTTCCCGCGCGCGGTCGCGGGCGCGGTGGCGATCGGCATCCTCGACCGCGTGCTGTTCTTCAACTACACGTCGGAGACCGGACTCGTGCAGTTCGTGCTCTTCGTGATCGTGCTGATCCTCGTGGCGCGGGTGAGCCGACGTGACGGGGGTTCCACCGGGGAGAGCTTCCAGTTCGCACCGCGCGTCGCCGCAGTGCCAGCACGCCTGCGCAGCATCTGGTGGGTCAAACGGTTGCCGCAGTTCATCGCGCTGCTCACGCTGATCGCGGCGCTCGTGCTCCCGATGCTCAGTGACAAGTCGGAGCGGCACCAGACGTGGGCCACGATCATCGCCTTCGCGCTCTGCGCGGTCTCGGTGGTGGTCCTGACCGGGTGGGGGGGTCAGCTGTCGCTCGGGCAGATGGCGTTCGCCGGCCTGGGTGCGCTCACCGCGGCCGCGTTGATCCGTGGGCTCGAGTTCAACATCGGATGGCACTCGACCCGCATCCTCGACGGTGGCATCGGAGGGATCCCGTTCATCTGGGCCCTCCTGCTGGGTGCCTGCTTCGCCGGGTTGATAGCCGTGGTGGTCGGATTGGGCGCGCTGCGCGTGCGCGGGCTCCTGCTCGCGATCAGCACGCTCGCGTTCGCGATCGCGGCCCAGGCGTACCTCTTCAACCGCACCTTCTTCACCGCCGGGAGCACGACGGTCGCGATCCCGCGCACCGACTTCCTGTTCCTGGAGCTCACGCACCGGAACCGCGCGTACTACTACTTCTGCCTGTTCATGCTCGTGGTGGTGCTGGTGCTCGTCGGGCACCTCAAGCGCACGGGCATCGGCCGCATGATCGTGGGCGTGCGTGAGAACGAGCTGGCGGCGTCGGCGATGACCATCTCGCCGACGCGGGCGAAGCTGATCGCGTTCGCGCTCGGTGGTTTCATCGCCGGTCTGGGCGGTGTGCTCCTCGGTGCCGTGAACCTGACGTTCGGACCGACCGACGACCGGAGCTACTTCCTGGTCGAGAACTCGATCCGCCTCGTCGCCATCGTCGTGATCGGTGGTCTCGGCAGCCTCAGCGGCGCGGTGGTGGGCGCGTTGTGGGTGATCGGCCTCCCCTCGTTCTGGCCCGACAACGAGCTCGTGCCGCTGTTCACGTCGAGCATCGGGCTGCTGATCATCCTCCTCTACATCCCCGGTGGCTTCGTGCAGATCGGGTACTACGCGCGCGACTCGCTGCTGCGATGGGTCGACAAGCGCATGGGACCGGAGGACACGTCGAAGGTCTCGACCGCGCCACCCCCCGCACTCACGCGCGTGGCGCCGCTCGAACCGGCGCGTACCAACGCCGACGGCTCGGTGCTCCTCACCGACCAGCTCACCGTGCGCTTCGGCGGCCTCGTCGCGGTCGACAACGTCGAGTTCCGAGCCATGCCCGGCGAGGTCATCGGTCTGATCGGCAACAACGGCGCCGGCAAGTCGACCCTGCTCAACGCCATCGGTGGGTACGTGCCGTCGAAGGGCCACGTGCAGCTGCTCGGCCGCGACGTGAGCCGGTCGAGCGCCCACCAACGGGCCCGCCGTGGCCTCGGCCGTACCTTCCAGGCCGCCAAGCTCTATCCCGAGCTCACCGTGCGCGACACCGTGCAGCTCGCGCTCGAAGCCCGCGACGCCACCTCGTTCTGGGGCTCGTTGCTCTGGGTGCCGTCGATCCGGCCCGAGCGGCGCAAGTACTCGGAAGCCAACGAGCTCATCGACTACCTCGGCCTCGGTCGCTACGCCGATCGCTACGTCGCCGAGCTCTCGACGGGCACGCGTCGCATCGTCGAGCTGGCGACCATCCTCGCCGTCGCGCCGCGCGTCATCTGCCTCGACGAGCCGACCGCGGGCGTGGCGCAGCGTGAAGCCGAGGCGTTCGGCCCGCTGATCCTGCGGGTGCAGCAGGAGCTCGGTGCCACCCTCGTCGTGGTCGAGCACGACCTGCCCCTGATCCTCTCGATCAGCGACCGGGTCTACTGCCTCGAAGCCGGTCGCGTCATCGCCGAGGGCCTCCCGGCCGCGGTCCGCGACGACCCCCGGGTCGTCTCGTCGTACCTCGGCACCGACGACCGCGCCATCCAGCGGAGCAACGCCGGCGCCTGATCGAACCGCCCGCCAGGGCGGTTCCGCTGCGAATTGCCGCATCTCGGCGGCGCCTGTCGCCGACGTGTCACCGTCTTGTCACCGCCGCGACGGCTGATTCACAGGTTCGTCGGTCATACTGCAGTCCCCGCATCTCTCGCGGCGTACGCGTTGCGTCCGTCTCGGAACGGAGCGCAATGGCAATCCACGAGCTCGACTTGGAGCGGAGTTCGTCGCGCCCCGATCAGCACGACACCGAGCAACGCCCGCTCGGAGGACCACTGCAACTCTTCGTCACCGGGGCGGTGATCCTGGTCCCGTTCCTCGCCGCCCTCCTCGCCCTCACCGGTCTGATCGGCGAGCGCGTGTCCTGGTTCGACCTCGGACTGCTCGTCGCCGGCTACGCCGTCACCGTGCTCGGTGTCACCGCGGGCTACCACCGCTTGTTCACCCACCGCAGCTTCGTGGCCCGTCGGCCGCTCAAGATCGCGCTGGCCGTGCTCGGCTCGTTCGCGCTCCAGGGGTCGCTCGTCGATTGGGTCACGACGCACCGACGCCACCACCAGTACTCGGACCGTCCCGGCGATCCGCACTCGCCGGTGTCGCCCACGCCGCGGTCGCAGTGGAAGGGTCTCCTCCACGCGCACGTCGGGTGGCTGTTCCGCGTGCCCGCGCCGGCCCGTCGGCGCGACGCCGCCGACCTGCTCATCGACCGCGACCTGCGGGTCGTGTCGGGTCTGTTCCCGGTGTTCGCGGCGTTGACGCTCGCGGTGCCGTTCTTCGCCGGGTGGGCAGTGGCCGGCACCGTCAGCGGCGCGGTCACCGCGCTGATCTGGGGAGGCCTGGTGCGGATCTTCCTCGCGCACCACCTCACCTGGAGCATCAACTCCGTGTGTCACATGGTCGGGAAGCGCCCCTTCCGCACGACCGACCAGTCGCGCAACGTCGGCGCGCTCGCGCTCCTCTCGATGGGGGAGTCGTGGCACAACGCTCACCACGCGTTCCCGACGCTCGCCCGCCACGGGGTCGACCGGCGCCAGGTCGACCTCACCGCGGCGTGCATCCGCGTCTGGGAACGACTCGGATTGGTGCACAGCGTGCACTGGCCCGACGTGACCAAGCTCGCCCTCCGGCGGGTCCCGGTCGTCGCGTCCAGTGCCGCGTGATCCGCACCCGCCGAGCACCTGCCGCGCCCGCCTGGTCGTTGAGCTCGCGACCCCACGACGAGACGCGCGGTTCGGCGTCGACCCTGCCCCGTCGCCACGTGCTCACTGCCGTCGCGCGGCGCGGGTTGCCCGGCATCATCGAGGCCTCGCTGGTGCCGTCGGCCATCTTCGCCATCGTGACCGCGTTGTTCGGATCCACGACGGCGATGGTCGCGGTGCTGGTGTGGGGTTACGCCACCATCCTGCGCCGGGTGCTCTGCCGACAGACGATCCCTTCGGTGCTCGTGCTCGCGATGTTCGGCCTGACGGTGAAGACGCTCGTGGGCGTCGTGAGCGGCAGCACCTTCGCCTACTTCCTCCAGCCGATCGCGACGACGGTCGCGGTCGGGGCGCTCTTCTTCGGATCGGTGCTCATCGGCCGCCCGCTCATCGCCCGCATCGCGCACGACTTCTGCCCGATCTCGCCCGAGGTCGCCGCCCGTCCGTCAGTCGTGCGCCTGTTCGCGGGACTGACCGTGCTCTGGGCGACCGTGCAGCTGGTCAACGCGGGCGCGACGCTCGGCATGCTGTTCAGCATGCCGACCACGCTGTTCGTGCTGCTGAAGCCGGCTGCGTCGCTCCTCGTGAGTGCGACCGCCGTGGTCATCACCGTCTGCTGGGCGTTGCGCACCGCGCACCGCGAAGAGCTCGTCTTCGCCCGGGCGTGACCACGCTCACCGAAGTGGCGATCTGCAACGAGGTGCGCGCCCGCCTCCACGGCTACCAACTCCGGTGCCTCGAGCCCGACGGTCACGCTGGCGAGCATCGATGGACCCCGGAGTTGCTCACCGAGGCCGACCAGCACTCCGGTTGATCGGAAGCCGGTTGATCCAGCCGTGACGCGACAACGCGCCCGGATGGAGCACCCGGGCGCGTTGCCGTCATCGATCGACGAGGTGGTCGGCCCCTATTTGGCCGCCGTGGCGCACTTGCCGTTGCTCACGTCCTTGAGCGGCGAGATCGTCTTCCAGTCACCGGCGTCGCCGATGCTCGAGTCGTACGTGATGAGCTGGAAGTCGTCCTGGGCGTCGTACTTGCCCTTGCAGAGCGACGCGAACTTGTCGGGTGCCAGGTCGATGGTTCCGAACGAGTTGACCGCGTTCTGCCAGGTCTTGGCAGTGAGGTTCGGACCCGCCTTCTCGGCGATGGTCTTGAACATGTAGAGGTCACTGCACGCGTCCAGCACGGCCTGGTCGGTGTTGATCTGCTTGCCGGCGCTGTTGAGCTTGCGCTCGTTCGGCCCCGGGACCGTCGTCTTGCTGACCTTCTGGTACACGTCGACGCAGTGCTGGTACTGCGGGCTCTTCTTGTCCCAGCGTTGGGTCTGCGTCTCGCCCATGCCGCTGAGGATGCCCTCGTACGGGTTGGGCTTGACGCCGGCGTTCTGCTCGCCCTTGGCCTGGTCGAGGGTGGTGTCGGTGTCGGTGATCAGTTGGGCCTTCGGGAGGCCCTTCTTGATCGACTCCGCGAACTGCTTCGCCGAGACGAGGTTGCCGGAGAGGAAGACCGCGTTCACGCCTTCCGTCTTCCACTTCTCGATGAAGCTGTCGACCTGCGCCTGCGCCGACGTCGTGTCGGTGCCGGTGATGTTGAGGATGGCGGTCGAGCCGGTCTTGGCCTTGGCCTTCTTGAGCGCGGGCACGATCACGTCGTTGACGCTGCTCTCGTTGTCCTTGGCCCCGACGACGGCGACGGTCTTGCCCTTGAGCTTGCCGGTGCTCGCCAGCAACGAGATGAGCGCCGTGGCCACGTGCTCCTTGGTGCGGTCGGGCGTGAGCATGAGCCCCGGCGGCGCGGAGTCGATGAACGGCTGGTCGAGCTCGTGACCGATGTGGATCAACTTGTGGTCGTTGGTCACGCACTTCTGGGCCGCGCCGGTGAAGTCGATGAACACCCCGACGACCGCGAAGACCTTCTCGTCCTCGGCGAACGAGGTGCAGAGCGACACCGGGTCGGGCTTCTGGCCCGGGATCGGCGGGTACTTCTTGTACACCACCTCGAGCTTGCGGCCGTCGATGCCGCCGTTGGCGTTGATGTCGTCGACGAGCACCTTGCTGATGCCCTCGGTGTCGCCGAAGTCGTAGTCGACGAAATCCTTGATCGAGTCGAAGTCGACGAGCGGAACCCCGATCTTGATCGTGTCCTTCGTGACGCCTTGCTGTGTGCTTCCAGAGCTCTGTCGCGATGTCGCACCCAACGTCATCGCGGCGAGCAGCAGTGTGACGACGCAGACGGTGAACGTCGTGCGTCGCGCAGTTCTTCGATTGGCCATGGATCCCCCCGGTTCGTGAACGGGCAGCAGCGTACGACGCCGACGTTCATATGTGTCGTCAACGACCCCCGCGCGCTGTGCTGGACGCAGCGTACGGTGTCGAACGATGACTGCACCATCGCGCACGCGGCGAACACAGCGGCCGCGCATCACCATCATCGGTGGCGGCAGCTACCAGTGGACACCGAAGCTGCTCGTCGACTTCGTCAACACCCCTGTTGTGCGCGATGCCGACGTCGTGTTGCAGGACGTCGATGCCGCACCGTTGCCGCGCATGGTCGAGCTCGCGCAGCACCTCGCGTCGGTGCGCGGTGTGTCGCTCACCGCGCGCGCCACCACCGATCGGCGCGACGCGCTGCGCAACGCCGACTTCGTGGTGGTGAACATCTCGACCGGTGGGTTCCGTGCGATGCGTCACGACCTCGAGATCCCCGAACGTCACGGGGTGCGGCAATCGGTCGGCGACACCGTCGGACCCGGAGGCGTCATGCGTGCCCTGCGCAACGTCCCGGTGTTCCTCGCCATCGCCCGTGACGCGGAGGAGTGCTGTCCCGACGCGTGGGTGCTGAACCTCACCAACCCCATGACCACGATCTGCCGGGCCCTCACCCGGGAGACGCCACTCAAGACGATCGGCCTGTGCCACGAGATCACCATCACCCAGTTCCTGTTGAGCCTCCTGCTCGACGTGAGCTTCCTCGACCTCACGCTGGAGGTCGGTGGGGTCAACCACCTGCCGTTCGTGACTGCCGTTGCCATCGCTGCCGACGGCGCCGGCGACGACGGGTTCGCCCGGCTGCGGGAGCTGCTCGCCGACGCCGAGGCCCGGGCCGACGAGCCGCTCCCGATGGACCTGCCCGAGGAGCTCGAGCTGGTGAAGCATTCGTCGGCCCCGCACTGGACCCGCGGCGACCTCATCGCGAACTGGCGGGTGAAGCTCGAGCTGTTCGAACGCTTCGGCGTGCTCCCCGGTGCCGGCGACCGCCACGTCGCCGAGTTCTTCCCCAACTTCGTCACCGACGCGTCGGGGTGGGGCGAGCGGTGGGGGTTCGGGCTCACCAGCATCGAGCGGCGCGAAGGCCACCAGCACCAGCACATGGCCACGCTCGAGACGATGCTCGCGTCCGACACCGTCGACGCGATGCCGTCAGGCGAGATGGTGGCGGCCGTCATCCACTCGCTGGTGCTCGACCAGCCGGGGCGCTACCCGCTCAACATCCCGAACGAAGGTCAGGTCGCCGACCTCCCGCTGGGCGCGACGGTCGAGAGCATGTGCATCGTCGACGGCGGCGGCGTGCGCGGGAGCGAAGCGGTGTCGTTGCCCGCGCCGATGGCGGAGGCGTTGCGACGCGTGTCGTCGTCGCAGGAGCTCACCGTCGACGCCGCGGTCAGCGGCGACCGCGACGCTGCGTTCGCGGCGATGCTGCTCGACCCCATGACGAGCCGGCTCGACTACGACGACGTCGCCACCATGACCGACGAGATGCTCGCCGCCACCGCCGAGTGGCTCCCGCAGTTCACCCGCGCCTGACCAAGGTGGGGTGCGCGCGTCCGCGGGCGCGAGACTGCGCCCGCATCGATGCGTTTTGGCGCCGCTCGACGTACATATATGAGGATCCAGCGGCGCCAAAACCGCGAATGAGTGAGGGGGAGCGTGGGGGAGCAGGTGCCGAGGGGGTTCTGGGCCGCGGCCCGGGAGGAGCCCGATCGCCTCGCGCTGGTCGACGCCACCGGACGCGCGTGGACCGCGGGCGAGTTGCTCGCGGGCGCGGACCAACTCGTGCACGCGTTGCGCGCTCGGGGCGTGCGGCCGTTCGACCCCGTCGCCACGCTCACCGACAACTCGGCCGAGCTGTTCCAGGTGCTCCTCGCGGTGTTCCAGGGTGGCTGGCAGTATGTACCGCTCAACACGCACCTCACCGCGGCCGAGCTCGCCTACATCCTCGGCGACTCGGGCGCGACGGCGTTGTTCGCCGACGCCGATCTCGCCGATGTCGCCCAGGCGGCAGCCGACGAGGCAGGGGTGCCCGTCGACGGCCGCATCGCGATCGGCGGCGACATCCCCGGCTTCACGCAGTTCGGCGCGGTGCTCGCGGGCCAACCCACCACGACCCCCGACGACCGCGTCGCCGGGCAGTTCATGCAGTACACGTCGGGCACCACGGGACGGCCGAAGGCGGTGCAGCGCGACCTGCCGAAGTTCGACCCCGAGAGTTGGGTTGCCGCGTACAGCGCCAACCTCACTCGCTACGACATCGAGGCCGGCGGCGACGCCGTGCATCTCGTGACGTCACCGATGTACCACCTCTCGCCGCTGAACTTCGGCTACTTCTCGATGCACCTCGAGCACACCGTCGTGCTCATGGAGAAGTGGGACGCCGAGCGCGCGCTGCAGCTGATCGACGAGCACGGTGTCACCGACGTCGCGATGGTGCCCACGCAGCTGCACCGGCTCATGGCACTGCCGGGCACCGTGCGCGCGCAGTATGACGTGTCGTCGCTCCGGCAGGTCATCCACGCCGCCGCGCCGTGTCCAGTCGAGCTCAAGCAACGCCTGTTCGCGTGGCTCGGTCCGGTGATCTACGAGTTCTACGGCGCGTCGGAGGGCGGCGGCACACTGGCGCGTCCGGAGGAGTGGCTCGCGCACCCGGGCACCGTCGGTCGTCCGTGGGTGGGTGCCGACGTGAAGGTGCTCGACGACGCCGGCAACGACGTGCCGCCCGGGACCGTTGGCACTGTCTACCTCAAGCTCATGGGGGAGTTCGCGTACAAGGGCGACCCGGAGAAGACCGCCGCCAACCGCCACGGCGACTACTTCACCGTCGGTGACATGGGCGTGCTCGACGACGAGGGCTACCTCTACCTGCGTGACCGCAAGATCGACATGGTCGTGTCGGGCGGCGTGAACATCTATCCCGCCGAGGTGGAAGCTGCGCTGCTGTCGCATCCGACGGTTGGTGACGTCGCAGTGTTCGGCGTGCCCGACGACGACTGGGGCGAGATCGTGATCGCGGTGGTGGAGCCTGCGCCCGGTGTCGACGCGTCCGACGTCGTTGCCCACGCGCTGCTCGCGCACTGCGAGACCATGCTCGCCCGCTACAAGCTGCCGCGCCGGATCGAGTTCACCGACGCGATGCCGCGCGACCCCAACGGCAAGTTGTACAAGCGCACGCTGCGCGACCCGTACTGGGTCGGGCGCGAGCGCGCGATCTGAACCGTGCCCTGACGAGCCCATTCGAGAAGGAGTCGACTGCATGGCCCGAGTGCCGATCGAAGAGGGCTACTTCCGCATCCCCGACGATCCCGACGCGCTGCCGGTGCTGCTCGGGAGCAAGTGCCCGAACTGCGGCGAGGTGTTCTTCCCGCGCCGCATGGTGTGTGCCAAGTGCCTGTACGAGGGCACCGACGACGTCGACCTGTCGACGCGCGGCGCCTTGTGGACGTGGACGTACTGCGAGATCCCCCTGTTCGGGAAGAAGGACTCCGACGTGCCCGGCTACGGGGTGGGGCAGGTCGACCTGCCCGAAGGGCCGCGGATCCAGGCGATCCTGCTCGGCGGTCCCGACGACTTCGAGATCGGCATGGAGCTCGAGCTCGACCTCGAGACCCTGAACACCAACCGTGACGGTGACGACGTCGTGATCTACCGGTTCCGTCCGGTCGCAGGAGCGCCGAGTGGAGTGGCCGCCTGATGCGCAAGGGACTCAAGTTCGAGGGCGTTGCGGTCGCCGGCATCGGGATGGTGCGCTTCGCGAACCTGCGTGACGTGCCGCTCATGCACATCGCACGCGACGCCGGGTTGCTCGCACTGCACGACGCGGGGATGACGCTGGCCGACGTCGACGAGGCGATGGTCGGGTACATCACGCCGGGTTCGATGATCGGCGTCAAGGCGATGAAGGAGCTCGGCCTCACCGGGTTGCCGGTCACGCACATCGAGAACGCGTCGGCCACCGGGTTGGTCGCGTTCCGGGAAGCGGCGTGGGCGGTGGCCACGGGCCGCGCCGACGTCGCCATGGCGCTGTGCTTCGACAAGATGACCGAGATGGGCGGCAGCGGCGCGAGTCGCGGCGGCGGGCGCGACGTGATCGACGCACCGATCCTCCCCGCGTCGTACTTCGCGCTGTGGGCGCAGCGGCGCATGTACGAGCGCGGCACCACGGTGGAGACGTACGCCAAGATCGCGGCGAAGAGCTGGAACTACGGCGCGGTGTCGCCCATGGCGCACCGGCAGGCCGACCACGTCGTGACGCCCGAAGAGGTGCTGGCGTCACGCATGGTCG
Organism: Acidimicrobiia bacterium; assembly: GCA_036502765.1. Classification (GTDB taxonomy): domain Bacteria; phylum Actinomycetota; class Acidimicrobiia; order IMCC26256; family DASPTH01; genus DASUAS01. Next base: position 14,917 of record DASXXX010000224.1, read on the forward strand.
CCCGTCCGCTCACGTCGATGATGTGCTGTCCGGCCGACGACGGCGCTGCCTGCGTCATCCTGGCGCGCGAAGACCTCGTGCGCGAGCAGCAGCCCGGTCGCAAGATCGTGAAGCCGCTGGCGTCGGCGCTGCAGTCGGAGTCGTACGCGCGCGGCCACACGTTCGTCGGACCTGTCGTGGGGCCGTCGACGATGACGCGTGACACCGCGCTCGAGTGCTACGAGGCGGCGTCGCTCGGTCCCGACGACGTCGACGTCGCGTTCATCCACGACGCGTTCGTGAACGAGGAGCTCGAGTACTACGAGCTGCTCGGGTTCGCCGAGCCCGGCGGGGGCGACAAGCTCGTCGCCGACGGCCAGACCGGTCCGGGTGGGCGCATCCCCTTCAACACCGACGGCGGCCTGCTCGCGCGCGGGCACCCCGGCGGCCCGACCGGCCTCGCCATCGTCCACGAGTGCGTGCAGCAGCTGCGCGGTGACGCCACCGGCCGTCAGGTCGACGGCGCGCGCGTCGCCCTCGCGCACCTCGTGGGCGGCGGCAGCGTCTGCACCGTCAACCTCCTCGGCGTCACCGACTGACAGGGAGAACTCCATGCCTACCGACGACGATCTCCGCGCGGCCGGAAAAGCGGTGCAGGGCCAGCTCTGGCCGGCCACGCTCAACGCTCCGACGGGCCAGTTCCCGGCGGCGAAGCTCGCCCCCGACTTCTTCGACTACGTGCAGCAGACCGCGTTCGGGATGATCTGGACCCGCCCCGGCCTGCCCACGCGTGACCGCTCGCTGATCACGTGCACGATGCTCGCCGCGCTGGGCCACCACGAGGAGCTGCG
>DASXXX010000225.1:0-4313 GCA_036502765.1 Acidimicrobiia bacterium
GGGATGTTCGCCGACGCGGTCGCGGTCATCTCGAGCATCGATCCGATCATGGGGGAGGTCGACCGCTAGTGCCGTTCACGCCCACGAACCTCGACCTCGCGCGAGACCTCATCGCGAAGTACCCGCAGAAGAAGTCGGCGATGCTGCCGCTGCTCCACCTCGCACAGGACCAAGAGGGTCACGTCACGCCCGACGCCATCGAGGAGATCGCCGACCTCCTCGACCTCACGCCCGCGGTCGTGCTCGGGACGTGCTCCTTCTACACGATGTTCAAGCGCGAGCCGGTCGGCAAGCTGGTGGTGTCGGTGTGCACCAACGTGAGCTGCCTGGTCAACGGCGGCCCCGACCTCCTCGACCACCTGGAACGGCGCTACGCCGCCGACTCCGACGTCACCGTCGAAGAGGTGGAGTGCATCGCCGCGTGCGATCTCGCACCGGTGCTCCAGGTCAACTACGAGTTCCACGGCCCGGTCACCGGTTCCGACGCGGAGACCGTGATCGACGAGTACAAGGCAGGCAAGCGGGTGGCGCGCACCATCTCCGGAACGCGAGTGCCATCGGGTCGGAGCAGCTGACGACATGGCCGCACACGAGACCCTCGTCGTCACCAAGTTCCTCAACGAGCACCCGGACGACTCGTGGACCATCGACGCCGCGATCGCCAACGGCGCGTACGAGGGCCTGAAGAAGGCCCTCACCATGACGCCCGAGGACATCATCACCGAGGTGCAGACCTCGGGGCTGCGCGGTCGGGGGGGTGCCGGCTTCGGCACCGGGCAGAAGTGGTCGTTCCTCCCCAAGGACGTGTTCCCGCGCTACCTCGCGGTCAACGGCGACGAGGGCGAGCCGTCCACCTTCAAGGACCACATGCTCGTGGAGCGCGACCCGCACCAGGTGATCGAAGGCGTGATCATCACGGCGTTCGCGATCCAGTGCCACACCGCGTTCATCTACCTGCGCGGTGAGTTCGGTCTGGGCGCCGAGCGGCTCGGACAAGCCATCGCCGACGCCTACGACAAGGGCTTCATCGGCAAGGACATCCTCGGCTCTGGCTTCGACCTCGAGATCGTCCTGCACCGCGGCGCCGGCTGCTACATCGCCGGTGACGAGACGGGACTGCTGTCGAGCCTCGAGGGCGAGCGCGCGATGCCGCGCATCAAGCCGCCGTTCCCCGCGGTGCAGGGTGTGTACGCGGCGCCCACCATCGTCAACAACATCGAGACCATGTCGACGGTGCCGCACATCATCAACCGTGGCGGTGAGTGGTACGCGTCGATGGGCGTCAACCGCTCCACCGGCACGCGCATCTTCTCGGTGTCGGGCAACGTCGAGCGGCCCGGCAACTTCGAGATCGAACTGGGCATGACGTTCCGCGAGCTCATCTACGACCTCGCCGGCGGCATCAAGGACGGCAAGGGGCTCGGGTTCTTCATCCCCGGCGGCGCGTCGTCGCCGTGGCTCATCGAGGAGCACCTCGACGCGCCGCTCGACATGGACTCCGTGCAGAGCGAGCTCAAGACCATGCTCGGCTCCGGCGCGGTCATGGTGTTCGACGAGACCGTCGACCCGCTGCTGGTCGCGTGGCGCATCGCCAAGTTCTTCGCCCACGAGTCGTGCGGCAAGTGCACGCCGTGCCGTGAGGGCTCGGGGTGGGTGGAGAAGGTGCTCTACCGCATGTCGCACGGCTACGGCCGGCCCGAGGACTTGGACCTGCTCCTCGGGTTCGGCAACAACCTCGCGCTGGGCATGTCGTGGCCGCCCGGGATGACCACCATCTGCCAGCTGGGCCCGAGCGTCATGTCGCCCACGCAGAGCCTGCGCAACTTCTGGTACGACGAGATCAAGGAACGCATGACGCGCGACGCCGAAGCGCGCGGAGAGATCCCGGTCCGTGCCGAAACGGAGACAGTGGTGCGGTCGGAGGTCCCCGTATGAGCATCGATGCCGTCCGCATGAGCCAGTGGCCGTCGGACCAGCGCTACGTGATCCCCGTCGCGCCGGGACCCGACGTCGTGACCGTCACCATCGACGGCAAAGAGGTCCAGGCACCGCGCGGCGAACTGCTCATCAAGGTCGCGCAGGAGCACGGCACCTACATCCCGCGCTTCTGCTGGCACGAGCGCATGAAGCCGGTGGGCATGTGCCGCATGTGCCTGGTCGAGGTCGAGGGCATGCGCGGCATGCAGATCTCGTGCGCCACGCCCGTCACCGACGGCATGGTCGTCAACACGCAGTCGCCCGCGGTCAAGGCGGTGCAGGACGGCGTGCTCGAGTTCCTGCTCATCAACCACCCGCTCGACTGCCCGGTGTGCGATCGCGGCGGCGAGTGCCCGCTGCAGGACCAGACCCTCGCGTTCGGTCCCGGCGAGTCGCGCTTCGTCGAGGAGAAGCGCCACTTCGAGAAGCCGGTGCCGATCAGCGACCTCGTGCTGCTCGACCGCGAGCGCTGCATCCAGTGCGGCCGCTGCACGCGGTTCGCGGCGGAGATCGCCGGCGACCCGCTCATCGACTTCGGTGAGCGCGGCGCCAACACCCAGGTCATCACGTACCCCGACGAGCCGTTCTCGTCGTACTTCTCGGGCAACACGGTGCAGATCTGCCCGGTGGGTGCGCTCACCGCCAGCTCGTACCGGTTCCGCGCCCGCCCGTGGGACCTCCAGACGGTCGAGACGTCGTGCACCACGTGCGCGGTCGGATGCCGCGGCGCGCTGCAGAGCACGTCGAACCGGATCGTGCGCCTGCTCGGCGTCGACTCCGAGCCGGTGAACCAGGGATGGCTGTGCGACAAGGGTCGCTACGGCTACGAGTGGGTGCACTCCGAGGATCGCGTGCGGGCACCGATGGTGCGCAAGCACGGTGAGCTGGTCGAGGTGTCGTGGCCGGAGGCGCTCGACGCCGCCGCCGCGGGCTTGCAGGCCGCGCTCGATGCCGACGGTCCGCGCTCGGTCGCGGTGCTCGGCGGTGCGCGCGGCACCAACGAGGACGCCTACGTGTGGGCCCGCCTCGCCAAGAGCGTGTTGGGCACCGACAACGTCGACGCGCAGCTGGGCGACGGTCTCCCCGCCGAGGTCGTGCTCGGGCTGCCCGGCGCCACCATCGCCGACATCGACAACGCGCGCGGTGTGGTGCTCGTCGCCCCCGACCTCCGCGAGGAGCTCCCGGTGCTGCACCTGCGGCTGCGCCGCGCTGCGGTCGAGCTCGGTGTCCCCGTGGTCGAGCTCGCCCCGCGCGCCACCGGGCTGACGCGTGACGTCACCGCGGTGCTGCGACACGCGCCGGGTGAAGCCGGCGCCATGGCCGAGCAGTTCGCCCGGGCTCTCGCCGAGGGCGTCACCGCCTCGGCGAGCGGTTCGATCGAGAAGGCGGTCAGCGCGTTCGACGGTCGCGACGGTGACATCGTGGTCGTCATCGGGCGCCAGTCGCTGGCCGAGTCGCCGGCCTCGGTCGTGCAGGCCGCGGCCGCGCTCGCCGCGCTGCCGAACGTGAAGTTCCTCTCCGCGCTCCGGCGCGGCAACGTGCGCGGTGCGCTCGAGCTCGGCCTCACGCCCGGTTTCCTGCCGGGTCGGGTCACGCTCGACGCCGCGCGCGACCACTACACGAGTGAGTGGGGTGCCGTGCCCGCGCAGCGCGGCCTCGACGCTGCCGGCATCTTCGAAGCCGCAGCCGGAGGGAGCATCGGGGCGCTGGTGCTGCTCGGCGCCGAACCCGAAGCCGACTTCCCCGACCGCATCCGCATGCGGGCCGGCCTCGACGCGGTGCCGTTCCTCGTCGCCGTCGGCGCGTTCACCGACGACGCCGGCGCGCGCGCCGACGTCTTCCTCCCCACCTCGGTGTGGGGTGAGAAGGGCGGGAGCACCACCAACCTCGAGGGCAGGGTGCAGCGCCTGGCGCGGCTCATCACGCCCGAGGGCCTGACGATGGACGACTGGCGCATCGCGCAGGAGCTCGCGACGCGCTTCGACGCCGTCTTCGGGTACGAGACCGTCGACGACGTGCAGGACGAGATCGCCCGCGTGGCGCCCGCCTTCGCCGGGGTCGACGCCGAGCTCGTGCGCCGCGCCCGCGACGGCGCGGTGCTGCCGATCGCCGAGTTCCCCGACGAGATCGTGTTCCAGGAGGTCCTGGGTCTCACGACCGGGCGCTCGTGGGAGCCGATCAAGCCCGGCGTCGCCGCCGACGAGTCGCACCTCTCGTCGCTCGGGACCGGCGCGATCGCCGCGGGCGGGAGCGGGTCCGACCCGATCAAGCCCGGCCTCGCCAGCGGCGAGGGCCCGGAGGAGGACGAAGCGTCGGCCGAGGAGGCCGTCGAGGTG
>DASXXX010000226.1:0-20720 GCA_036502765.1 Acidimicrobiia bacterium
ATCTTGGCGGTGACCTCGGGCTCGAACTCGAAGCGCTCTGCGCGCAGCGTGATGCCGTCGAGCAACGCTCGGTCGAACAGCTTGTAACACGTCTCCATGTCGGAGAGCGTCGTGTTGTAGAGCACGTTCGTGACCAGCGACAGGAACCGGTTGCCGATCCAGTGCAGGAAGAGCATGTTGCGTCGCTCACCGGTGAAGCGCGAGCCGTAGACGACCTGCGCCTTGCCCCGGAGGATCGGCGCGAGCAGCTTGGGCCAGTCGTCGGGGTCGTACTCGAGGTCGGCGTCCTGCACGAGCACGAGATCGCCGGTGACGTGCGCGAGTCCGCTGCGGATGGCCGAGCCCTTGCCCCGGTTCACGTCGTGGTTGATCACCCGCACGGTGCTGTCGGCGAGCTGGCGCAACACGTCGCGCGTGCCGTCGGTGCTGCCATCGTCGACGATCACGATCTCGAGGTCGACGGGCAGCTCGACCTGGCGCATGCGGCGGACGATCTCCACCACGGTGTTGCGCTCGTCGAAGACAGGGACGATCACCGACAGCTTGCGGTAGTCGTGGGTCTCGTCAGGTGACACCGAGCCTCCGGTACCAGTCGTGCGTGCGGGCGAGACCTTCGCGGAGGTCGACGCGGGGATGCCAACCGAGCACGCGCTCGGCGAGCGTGATGTCGGGTCGACGTTGTTTGGGGTCGTCGGTGGGCAGGGACTCGAACTCGAGGTCGCTGGCGCTTCCCGTGACCTCGAGCACGAGCTCGGCGAGCTCGAGCATGGTGAACTCACCCGGGTTGCCGATGTTCATCGGCCCGACGTGGTCCGACTCGAGCAGCGCCCGCAAGCCCTCGACCTCGTCGCTCACGAAGCAGAACGAGCGGGTCTGCTTGCCGTCGCCGTACACGGTGAGCGGGTCGCCCCGCATCGCCTGCGCGAGGAAGTTCGACACCACGCGCCCGTCGGCCGCGCCCAGGCGGGGTCCGTAGGTGTTGAAGATGCGCACGATCTTGGTGTCGACGCCGTACTCCCGGTGGTACGCCATCGTGATCGCCTCGGCGTAGCGCTTGGCCTCGTCGTACACCGCGCGTGGCCCGACGCTGTTGACGTTGCCGAAGTAGCTCTCCGGTTGCGGGTGCACGAGCGGGTCGCCGTAGATCTCGCTCGTCGACGCGAGGAGGAAGCGCGCACCGTTGGCACGCGCGAGGTCGAGCGCGCGGCGCGTGCCGACCGATCCGACCTCCAACGTCGCGAACGGATGCGCGAGGTACTCCGGCGGGCTCGCCGGACTGGCGAGGTGCAGCACCGCGTCGACCGGGCCGTCGACCGGGATGTCGTCGATCACGTCGTGCTCGACAAGCGTGAAGCCGGCGTCGTCGGCGAGGTGCGCGACGTTGTCACGTTTGCCCGTGAGGAAGTTGTCGACCGCGACGACGTCCCACTCGTGCGCGCGGAGGAGGTCGCAGAGGTGCGAACCGAGGAACCCGGAGCCTCCGGTGACGACTGCTCTCGGCATCAGCGTGCTCTCGGCATCAGCGCCCGACGCCCTGGTAGGCGAAGCCGCGTCGGCGCATGGCCGCGGGGTCGAGCAGGTTGCGGGCGTCGACGAGGGCGCGCGGCGGCGCCATCTCCTCGGCCACGCGGGCGAAGTCGAGCCAGCGGAACTCGTCCCACTCGGTGAGCAGGGCCAGGAGCTGCGCGCCGTGCACCACCTCGTAGGGGTCGGTCACGACGTCGAGTCCGGGAACGAGCGCGGCGGCGGTCTCCCCCGCCGCGGGGTCGTAGGCCCGCACCCGCGCGCCTTCTTCGAGGAGCCGTCGGCACACGACCAGCGCGGGCGAGTCGCGCAGGTCGTCGGTGTTGGCCTTGAAGGTGAGGCCCCACACCCCGACGAGCGCGTCGCGCAGCGATCCGCCCGCGGCGTCGCGCAGCTTCTCGATGATGCGCTCGTGCTGGTGGCGGTTCACGTCGACGACGCCGCGCAGCAGGCTGAAGTCGTAGCCCGCGGTGTCGGCGGTGTGGATGAGCGCGGCCGTGTCCTTGGGGAAGCAGGATCCGCCGTAGCCCGGGCCCGGGTGCAGGAACTCGAATCCGATGCGCGTGTCGTAGCCCATGCCGAGCGCGACCTCGCGCACGTCGGCGTTCACCGCCTCGCACAGGTTGGCGATGGCGTTGATGAACGAGATCTTCGTGGCGAGGAACGCGTTCGACGCGTACTTGATCATCTCGGCCGACGCCGGGTCGGTGACGAGGATCGGCGCCTTGACGTCGTGGTAGATCTCCGACACGCGGACCGCGACCGCGGTGTCGTCGCACCCGATCACGACGCGCGCGGGCTCCAGGAAGTCACGGACCGCAGTGCCCTCGCGGAGGAACTCAGGGTTCGAGGCCACGCCCACTTCACTGCTCGCGCCGGCTTCGCTCAGGTGACGGGCGACGAAGTGGGTGGAACCCACCGGCATCGTCGACTTGTTGACCACGACGGTGCCCGCGCGCAGCACCGGCGCGATCTCGTGCACCACGGCCGCCACCGCCGACAGGTCGGCCGCGCCGGTCTCCGACTGCGGCGTCTGCACGCACAGGAACACGAACTCGGCGGTGCGGGCCGCGCTGGTGGCGCCGACGACGAAGCGCAACCGGCGCGAGGCGAGCCCTTCGGCGACCAGCGCGGGCAGGCCTTCCTCGAGGATCGGTACCTCGCCCTTCGACAACGAGCGCACGCGCTCCTCGTCGAGGTCGGCGCACGTGACCGAGTGCCCGAGGCGCGCGAGGCACGCCGCGGTGGTGAGACCCACGTACCCCGCGCCGACGACTGCGACCTCGCTCATTTCCAGTCCTTCACGTACTCGATGACCGCGTCGCGCCACGACCGCAGCGACGGGATCCCAGCGAGGCGCAGCGCGCGGTTGTCGAGCGCGCTCATCGGCGGGCGGGCCGCGGGACGGTCGAGGTCGGCGGCGTCGATCCGAGCGACGCCGGACGGATCGACCCCCCGCGCCCGGAGCGCGGTGACGATCAACTCGTGGCGGGTCACCGCCTCGCTGCCACTTGTCACGTGGTAGAGGCCCTGGCGCCGCTCGACCGCGAAGCGGGCCAGCAGCACCGCGAGGTCGGGCGCGTACGTGGGGATGCTCACCTGATCGGCGAGCACGCCGTCGAGCTCACCCCGGTCGAAGGCGCCGAACGCCCAGCTCACGAGGTCGGCGCCCTGCCGACCGAACACCCAGGAGGTGCGCACGGTGGCCCACGAGCCCGCGTGACGTTCGACCTCGAGCTCCCCGCCGAGCTTCGACCGCCCGTACTCGGAGATCGGGTGGACCGCGTCCCACTCGTCGTACGGGCGGATGGCTAGGCCGTCGAACACGTAGTCGGTGGAGACGTGGACGATGTGGGCGCCGAACCGGGCACTCGCGAACGCGAGGTGGCGGACGCCCAGCGCGTTGACCGCGAACGCGCGCTCGGGATCACGCTCGCAGCCGTCGACGTTGGTCATCGCCGCCGCGTTCACGACCGCGTCGGGTGCGAACTCGGCCACCACCTGCTCGACCTGCTCGCGATCGGCGAGGTCGAGCACGTCGTGCCCCGCGCCGAGGACGTCGTGCGCGGCGAGCGCCTCGACGACCCGCGAGCCGACCTGCCCACCTGCTCCGGTCACGAGGATGCGCACGACTGGGCAGTGTACGGGTCGGCTCCGCGCGTCCTCCGGCTTCGATGTCTCGGGCTTCGCCGGTTCAGGCGCGGGCGCTCAGGCGCAGGGATCGGAGGGGATCGGGGCGCCGGTGGTCGTGGTCGTTGCCGGCGCGGTGGTGGCCGGAGCGCCGGGCACCGTGCTCGGCGCCACGGTGGTGGTGGTGGACGGAACGGTGATCGTGCCGGGGAATGACGAGCCGAGCACGAGCTGCACCGTTGCGCCCGCGTTGGCGTCGGGCACCAGCTTGGCATCGGGGAAGTAGGTCGTGAGCGCCTTCGCCTGCGCGGCCTGCTCGAGGGTGTAGTGGATCTCGGTGACCGCCACCTTGGTCGGTCGCGCGGGTCCGCTCGTGGCCTGGAACCCCTGCTCGACCAGCTTCGACACCACCGACTGACCGATGCTCGTGCCGGTGGCGTCGACGACACGCACCTGCACCTGCGCGGGCTGCACCGCCGCCGGCTTCGGTGTGTTGTCGCCGAAGGACCGGAGCTGCTCGATCACCGCCTCGGCGTCGGCCGAGGGAACCAGGGTGACGTTCGGGTTGTCCGGATCCGGGTCGACCGGCAGCGTCTCGAACCGCACCGAGCTCTGGTCGTTCACGTCGACGGTCTTGAAGGCCCGGACGAGCGCGTTCACGTCGTCACGGCTCAGACCCTTGTCGACACTGATGTACGACAGGACGTTGTCGATGAGCTCCACACCCAGGATGGGATCGTTCAGGCTCTGGGAGATGGCGAGCCCCGCGATCTTGCGGATGAACTGCTGCTGGCGCCCGATGCGATCGAGGTCGGCCCGTATGTCGAGCTTGCGCCAGCGCGTCCCGTCTTCGTCGACGATGGTGCCGTTCGGATCTTGGATCTCGATGCTCCGCGCGCGCACGTACGCGAGCGCCTGCCCGCCGTTCAGTGCGTAGCAGCCGGTGACGGGTCCGGACGCGAGCCCGGTCTCCTGGTCGCGGATGTTCCCGGGGAGGAACACGCGCACCGAGCCGATGGTGTCGACGATCTTCTGGAACGTCTTGAAGTCGACCTCGAGGTAGTGGTTGATCTCGATGCCGAAGTTCGTCTTCAGGGTGTCGATCACGCCCTGTGCCCCGCCCGGCGGATCTGCATCGACCGGTCGCGCGTAGGCGGAGTTGATCCGGTTCTTCCCCGGCAGGCCCGGCACGTCCACCATGAGGTCGCGCGGGAAGCTGACCACGAAGGTCTGCTGGGGTCCGGGTTCCACGTGCGCGACCATGAGGGTGTCGGAGCGCTGGCCGGAGGTGTTGGCGTCGTCGGGGCTGCCGTACGCCTCGACGTCATTCTGGTCGGTGGCGAAGGCACGGGTGTCGGAGCCGATGATCAGGTAGTTCGCGCCGCCCGGTGGCGCCGGTGCCACCGTCAGGTCGGCGACCCGCTTGATCTTGTGCACACGGTCGTTGATGCCGCGGTTCACCAGCGCGACGCCGGTCACCACGAACACGCTCGTGACCACGAGCGAGATCACGACGCGGGGGAAGAAACCGTCCCAACGCGAATACATGGGGGCAGATCCTTGCAGCTGGTTCATCGATGCGCGCTACTCACAGGCTGGCGGCCCGGCGGCCGTGGTCGTGGTGGGTGCGCCGGCGCCGGTGGTCGCCGGCCCACTCCCGAGGCCCTTGAACGACCTGCCGAGGGCCACCACCACGTCGGTTCCCGAGAGCGAGGAGTCCTCGACGAGCTGCGCGTCGGGCACGTACCCTGCGACGAGCTTGGCCTTGGCGAGGTCGGACGGCGCGTAGCGCACCTCGCTGTGGTCGATCGTGCCGCGCGGATCGTTGGCGGTGCCGCCCGAGACGAAGCCCAGACTGGAGAACTTCTCCGAGGTGCTGGCGGCCGCACCCTGCGCGCCCGAGGCGTTCTGCACGAGCACCCGCACGTCGGACGGGCGCACGGCCGACGGCGCGGTCGTCCCTCCGGAGCTCGTGTCACCCGTGGGCGCGGTCGTGGTCGTCGGGATCGGGGCTTGCCCCTTGAGGACCGCGAGCACCGCGTCGGCTTCGGGCTCCTTGACGGTGAGGAAGGAACCGGCCGAGTTGCCGCGTTCCCAGGGAAGCGTCTCGAAGGTCGGGCCGCCACTTCCGCCCGAGAGGCCCATGAACGCCTGGACGAACTGGTTGAAGGCCGGACGGTCGAACCCCGTGTCGACGGTCAGGTTCGGGATCACCTTGTCGGCGAGACCGGGTGCGAGGGTCGGGTCGTCGAGCGTGCGCGCCACGGCGATGCTCCCGAGCGTCTTGATGAACTCCTGCTGGCGCTGGATGCGGTCGATGTCGGCCTGCGGGCTCGCGTTCTGCCACGTCCCGTCGATGAAGTACTCGAGGTAGCGCGACCGCACGTAGGCCAGCGCCTGTGGACCATCGAGGTGGTGGCAGCCCGGGAACGGTCCGATGAGGAGCCCCGACAACTGGTCACGCGCGTCGTACGGGAAGAAGACCGGCACGCTCCCGACCGCGTTCACGATGTCCTCGAAGGTCTTGAAGTTCACCTCGACGTAGTGGTTGATCGGCACGCCGAAGTCCTGCTGCAACGTGTCGATGACGAGCTGCGGGCCCTTGTTGAACGCGGCGTTGATCTTCTGGCTGCCGAGCGTCGGCACGTTCACCATGAGGTCGCGGGGGAACGACACGATGTAGCTGGCGTCACCGTCGGCGTGCAGTACCATCATCGTGTCGGAGCGCGCCGGGCCGTCGGCGGTGGTGTCGGCGTCGGTGAAGGCCTCTTTGTCCTGCTCGCTCTGCACGAACGAGCGCGTGTCGGAACCGATGATGAGGTAGTTCGTGGCGGTGCCGGACGCGGTCGCGGTCGTGAGCTGGACGCGCGGGATCTGGCTGACCCTGTCGTCGATCATCGAGTTGATGCGGAAGACCGCCGCACCCATCACGGCGAAGCACACCACCGTGGCGATGACGAACCGTCCGGAGAGCGCGCGCAGCGCGACGAGGGGAGATCTCACGGTGCGGTCATGGTACCGACGGGGTCGACCGCGACAGGGTCGCGGGAGCCGCCGCCGGTGGGCGGAAGGTACGCGGGAACCCCGGGGACGGCGGGACCCCGCCTTGTACCGTGGTCCGGTGGAGCAGGCCGATGTCACCGCGTCCGAGCTGGTCAGGAGCGTGCCGCCCGGTGTCGCGGCCGCGGCGGTGCGTCGCGGGCGGTCGACCGTCGTGGGGGCGGTACCCGACGAGGTGGTGGTCGCCCGGGGCACCGACGCTTTCGGCGCGCTGGACTCGCTGACGCCGGGCTTCTGGGTCGGATGGTGCGCCTTCGAGCTCGGCCACGCCGTCGAGCGGGTGGCCGGGCGGGGCGCGTCGACGGAGCCGCCAAGCGTCGCCGACATGGTGTTCGCGAGGTTCGACGCGGTCGCGGTGGTCGACCCCCGCGGCGGCATCGAGGTTCGAGGCGACGGTGCCGGCCGCACGCTCCTCGACGCCGCCGTGAGCGGCCACGCGGCGCAGGGCACGGTTCGCACGGTGGCGGCCCCGGTCGCGCCCAGCCGGTGGCGCACCGGCATCGACCGCGGTGAATACAACGATCGTGTCCGTGCGGTCCTCGACCTGCTGCGCGCGGGCGAGTGCTACCAGGTCAACCTCACCCGTCGGCTCACGTGCGACGACGCGCTCGATCCGATCGCGCTCTACACCGCCCTCGCGCGCGCGCATCCGGCGCCGCACCTCGCGCTGCTGCAGCTGCCTGACGTCGGTGACGGCACGGCGGTGGTGTCGGCGTCACCGGAGCGCTACCTGCGGCTGCGCCACCGCGACGTCGAGACGCGACCGATCAAGGGCACCGCGGCGACGAGCGCGGCGCTCCGCGCCAGCAGCAAGGATCACGCCGAGAACGTGATGATCGTCGACCTCGCACGCAACGACCTCGGCCGCGTGTGCGAGCCGGGATCGGTGCACGTTCCCGAGCTCTGCGCGGTCGAGTCGCATCCCGGCCTGCACCACCTCGTGAGCACCGCGCGCGGCCGGCTGCGCGACGACGTGGGCGTCGGCGCACTGGTGCGCGCCACGTTCCCGCCCGCGTCGGTGACCGGCGCCCCCAAGCCGCGCGTCCTGCAGGTCATCGAAGACCTCGAGCCCGTGCGCCGCGGCGTCTATTGCGGCGCGCTCGGGTGGATCGACACATCGGCCGGCGATCCCGAGCGGATCACCGCCGACCTCGCCGTCGCCATCCGCACGTTCACCGTCCTCGGCGCGCCGGGCGCCGGGTGCACGCACTTCTCGGTCGGCGGTGGCATCGTCGCAGACTCCCGACCCGACGCCGAGTGGGCCGAGACCGAGCTCAAGGCGGCGCGGCTCCTCGCGGTGGCCGGCGCCGAGGCCTGTGAACGTGTGGATGGCGCGAACGTGCGGGCGGCGTCGTGACCGACACCGACTGGGTCTGGGTCGACGGCGTGCTGGTCGCCGTCGACGACGCCCGCATCTCTCCGTTCGATCACGGGCTCCTCGTGGGCGACGGTGTGTTCGAGACCATCCGGGTCTATGGCGGCGAGCCGTTCGCCTGGACCCGTCACCTCGACCGCCTGGCTCACTCCGCGTCGGGTCTCGGGCTCCCGGTCCCCGATCGCGACGCGCTGCAGGCGGCCGCGTGCGAGGTGCTGTCGGCCAACGGTCACGACGAAGCCCGTCTGCGCATCACGGTCACCGGCGGCGTCGCGCCGCTGGGCTCCGAACGCGGGACGAGCGGGCCGACGGTCGTCGTTGCGAGCAGTCTCCTGCGCCCGTGGCCCGATTCGGTGCGGGTGGTCATCGTGCCGTGGGTGCGGAACGACCGCGGTGCCACCGCGGGGTTGAAGACCACGTCGTACGCCGAGAACGTGCGCGCCCTCGCGTACGCGCACGAGCGCGGCGCGAGCGAGGCGATCTTCGCGAACACGCGCGACGAGCTGTGCGAGGCCACCGGTTCGAACGTGTTCGTCGTCCGCAACGGCCGCGTCGCGACGCCGCCGGGATCCTCGGGCTGCCTGCTCGGCGTGACCCGCGCGTTGGTGCTCGAGCTCGCCGAAGGCGCCGGCATCGAGGTCGACGAGTCTCCGCTCCCCCTCGACGCGCTGCGCGACGCCGACGAGGCGTTCCTCACGTCGACCACGCGCGAAGTCCAACCCATCTCACACGTCGGCGACCGCGCCGTCCCGTCGGTGCCGGGCCCCGTCGCCGCCACCCTCGGCACCGCGTTCAACGCCCTCGTCGCCCAACACCTCGACCCCTGACTCGCCCGCCCCCCGTTTCGGCGTGGCTCGCCCGCGATATGCGCGGGGTAGCCACGCCAAAACGCTGACGGTGGGTCAGCGGAGGTGGTGGACGTCGGCGGCGACGACGGGGTGATCGATGCCCTGCTCGCCGCGCACGACCAGGGCGCCGTCGTCGGTGATGCCGACGGCGGTGCCGACGAGGTCGCGGTCGCGGTCGTGCACGTGCTCGACGCGCACCGAGCGCCCGAGCGTGGCGAGACGGGCGCGGTACTCGTCGACCACCGCGTCCCCAGCCCCCAGTGCCGTGGCGAAGCGGTCGAGGAAGGCGTCGAGCAGGGCGTCACGGTCGACCAGGTGACCGGCTTCGAGGTTGCAGGCCGTCGCCGTGGCCACGAGCTCCTCGGGAAACTCCTCCCAGTTCACGTTGCAGCCTGCCCCCACCACGAGCGCATCGCCGTCGGCCTCGGCCAGGAGGCCGGCCAGCTTGCGGTCGTCGACCACGAGGTCGTTCGGCCACTTCAGACCTGCGTCCACCCCGGCGACGTCCTCGACGGCTTCCGCCAACGCCACCCCGGCCGCCATCACGACATGGCCGGCCGCCCGGGCGGGGTCACCAGATCGCCGCAGCAGCACGCTGACCAGGAGCGATGACCCCGGCGGCGCCTCCCAGGTGCGGCCGAGCCGGCCCCGCCCGGCCGTCTGCTCGTCGGCGACCACCACCAGCCCGTCCGGTGCTCCCGTGCGGGCGGCGTCGAGCGCGTGGCGGTTGGTGGAGTCGAGGGTCGAGAACCACTCGACCCGCCACCGGCCCCGTTCCGAGGTGCGAGCCGGTGTGGACATGGCCGTAGGATACGGCGACCTGTCGCCAGAGCATCCCGAGGGGCACGTTGTTCAGCAAAGTCCTCATCGCCAACCGCGGCGAAATCGCCGTCCGCGTCATGCGCACGTGCCGCGAGCTCGGCATCACCACGGTCGCCGTGTACTCCGAGCTCGACCGCGACGCCATGCACGTCCGATACGCCGACGAGGCGTACGCGCTGGGCGGTCAGACCGCGGCCGAGAGCTACCTCAACACCGACGCCATCCTCGACGCCATCGAGAAGAGCGGCGCCGAGGCGGTGCACCCCGGCTACGGGTTCTTCTCCGAGAACGCCGACTTCGCCCGCGCCATCACCGAGCGGGGCGTCGCCTGGATCGGCCCGCCCCCCGAGGCGATCGAGATCATGGGCGACAAGATCTCGTCGCGGAAGTCGGCCGCCGCGTCCGAAGTGTCGGCGGTGCCCGGCACGCTCGACCCCATCCAGGACGCGTCCGAAGTGGTTGCGTTCGGCAACGACTTCGGTTGGCCGGTGGCGATCAAGGCCGCGTACGGCGGTGGTGGTCGCGGGCTGAAGATCGCGCACAGCGCCGACGACGCCGCCGAGGCGTTCGAGTCGGCGGCGCGGGAAGCCGTCGCCTACTTCGGGCGGGGCGAGTGCTACATGGAGCGCTACCTGACCCGGCCGCGTCACATCGAGCTCCAGGTGTTCGCCGACACCCACGGCAACGTGGTGTGCCTCGGTGAGCGCGACTGCTCCACGCAGCGCCGCCACCAGAAGCTCATCGAGGAGAGCCCGGCGCCCGCGCTGAGCGCCGAGATCCGCGCGGCCATGAACGAGGCGGCGGTGAAGGTCACCCGGGGCTGCGGATATGTGAACGCCGGTACCGTCGAGTGCCTCTACCAGGACGGCGAGTTCTGGTTCCTCGAGATGAACACCCGCCTCCAGGTGGAGCACTGCGTCACCGAGGAGGTCACCCAGCTCGATCTCGTCGCCGAGCAGCTGCGGGTCGCTGCCGGTGAGCCGCTCTCGTTCACGGCCGACGACGTCGTGCACACCGGTCACTCCATCGAGTGCCGCATCAACGCCGAGAACCCGGCCGCGAACTTCGCCCCGTCCCCCGGCACCATCTCGCACCTGCGGCTCCCCGGCGGTCCGGGAGTGCGCTGGGACGGTGGGTACGCGCAGGGTGACACCGTCTCGCAGTACTACGACAACCTCATCGGCAAGCTCGTGGTGTGGGCACCCGACCGCGAGCGGGCGCGCAAGCGCATGCTCCGTGCGCTCGGTGAGTTCGAGATCACGGGCCTGCACACCACCATCCCCGCGCACGTCGCCCTGCTGGCCACCGACGACTTCGCCACCGTCAATCACTCCACCAAGTGGGTGGAAGACGAAGTCGATCCGGCCAGCTTCAGCGAAGCCGCGGCGCCCGAGGCGGTTGCGGCCGACGGTGCCGACGAGGCCGAGCCGCTGCTCGAGCGCACGATTCCCGTCGAGGTCGACGGCAAGCGCTACTCGGTGAAGCTCTGGCTGCCCGAGGCCGCGGCGGGCACCGCCACGCCGAAGAAGCGCTCGGCGCGTCCGCGCCCCGGCGCCGGTGCGTCCGGCGGTGGTGCCGGCAGCGGCACGATCAGTGCGCCGATGCAGGGGACGATCGTGAAGGTGCTCGTGGCCGAGGGCGAAGCGGTCGAGGTCGGTCAGTCGGTACTGGTGCTCGAGGCGATGAAGATGGAGAACCACATCAGCGCCGACAAGGCGGGCACGGTCAAGGAAGTGCGCGTCGGGGCCGGCGACACCGTCGGCACCGGCGACGTCCTCGTCGTCATCGAATAACCAGGCGTTCCCACCGCCCCACCTCCGAAAGGGTGCGAGACTGCGTTGGTGAGCTCCGAGCCCGTTCGGGTCGCGGTCGTGCAGCGACCGCCATCGCTGCTCGACGGCCCGGGCACGATCGATGCGGTCGTCGCTCAGCTCCACGAGGTGGCCGATGCCGGAGCGCAACTGGCCGTGTTCCCCGAGGCCTACGTGCCGGGCTATCCGGTGTGGATCTGGTATCTGCGACCCGGCCCCGACTACTCGCTGACCTCCGAGCTCCACGCCGCGCTACTGGCCAACTCGGTGGATCTCGATGCCGACGGCCTCGCCCCGGTCCGCGCCGCGGCGGCCGAACGGGAGATGACGGTCGTCTGCGGAGTGCACGAGCGTGAAGGTTCGTTCGGCCGTTCCACCATCTACAACACACTCGTGACCATCGGAGCCGACGGCGCCGTGCTCAACCGTCACCGCAAGCTCGTTCCGACCAACCCCGAGCGCATGGTGTGGGGAGAAGGTGATGGACGAGGCCTGCGCGTCATGGAGACCCCGGTCGGTCGGCTGGGCGGCCTGATCTGCTGGGAGAACTACATGCCCCTCGCGCGCGTCGCGCTCTATGCAGACGGCGTGGAGATCTTCGTCGCGTGCACCTGGGACTCGGGCGACACGTGGCTGGCCACACTGCGTCACATCGCAGCAGAAGGTCGTTGCTTCGTGATCGGTTCCGGGTGCGCGCTCGCCGTCTCGGACATCCCGGCCGACTTCCCGTCACGCGACGTCGTGTTCGGCACCTTGGCCGCGGACGCTTGGATCAATCCGGGCGACTCCGTCGTGGTGCAGCCCGGCGGGGAGATCATCGCAGGCCCTCTGCACGAGGAGCACGGCGTCCTGTATGCCGAACTCGAAGTCGCGCGAGCTGCGTCCGAACGACGAACTCTCGACGTCGTCGGGCACTACGCGCGCAACGACGTGTTCGGCTTCACGGTCGACCGTACGGCGCGTACGCCGTCGTCACCACCTGGGTGATCTGCCGTCCGCGCTTGGCGTGACGGGATCGGTCGGTCAGACTGCGCGCCATGACCGAACTGATGGAGTACGAGGCCGAGCAGGTCGCGACGGCGAACGCGTCGGGCAAGAAGCCGATCGTGTTCGTGCACGGCTTGTGGCTGCTACCCAGCAGCTGGGACCGGTGGGCCGAGTACTTCCAGACCGCCGGCTACTCGACGGTCACCGCCGGCTGGCCCGACGACCCGAACTCGGTCGACGAGGCCAACCGTCACCCCGAGGTGTTCGCCCGCAAGTCGGTCCAGCAGGTCGCCGACCACGTCGAAGCCCTCATCCGCGAACTGAAGCAGCGCCCGGCCGTGATCGGGCACTCCTTCGGCGGTCTCCTCACCGAGATCCTCGCCGGCCGCGGCTGCAGCGACGTGTCCGTCGCCATCTCCCCTGCTCCGCACCGCGGCGTGCTGCCGCTGCCGATCTCGGCGCTGCGCTCGTCGTCGCCCGTCCTGCGCAACCCCCGGAACCACGGCCGTGCCGTCCCGCTCACCTATGAGCAGTTCCGCTACGCGTTCGCCAACGCGGTATCAGAAGAAGAAGCGCACGAGCTCTACAACACGTTCGCGGTACCAGCCGCGGGGCTCCCGCTCTTCCAGGCCGCGAGCGCCAACCTCAACCCGTGGACCGAGGTGAAGGTCAAGACCAAGAACCCCGACCGCGGCCCGCTGCTCATCGTCTCCGGCGCCGAGGACCACACCGTCCCGTGGGCGATCGCCAACTCGTCGTTCAAGCGGGAGCGGCGCAACAAGGATGCGGTCACCGAGATCGTCAAGATCAAGGACCGCGGCCACGCACTCACCGTCGACCACGGTTGGCAGAAGGTCGCCGACACCTCGCTGAAGTTCATCCAACGCTTCGTGAAGCCCTGACGCGACGACGAACTAGCCGGTGAAGCGCGCCGGGACCAGCACGGCCGTCGGTGCGGCGACCGGAGCTGCGAGCTGGAAGGGCTGGCTGCCCGTGAGCGCGCCACCGTTGCACGACACGGTCAGAAGGAACGAGGACACCGGCGTGCCCGCGGGAATCAGCACCGAACCCTGACCGGGCACGGTGAACGTGCCCGCGCCGACCGCACCCTCGCCGACTTCACCGGTCGGGCTGACCGCCTGGACGAAGATCTCGAACTCGCCGGGCGGCGTGGGCGCGCAGCCCGGTGCTCCGACGGTGATGGTCGCACCTTCAGGCCCGACCGTGGCGTCGAGTGTGAGCGGCACCGCGGCTGCCGACGCGGGTGCGGTCGACAGCGCAAGTGCAATGCCGAAGACCGCGAGCAACGCCGAACACCTGGCGAGCATCCACTCAGTAGACACCCTTGCCGTCCTGCGGGCAAGGGACGCCGCCACAGTGAAGAGTCAGCTCGCGGCGTCGGCGAGGAGCTCGGCCAGCGACGGGTGCACGAGGAGTGAGTCGACGATGTCGTCGACGCGCAGGCCGTTGGTGACCGCGACCGCGAGCACGCTGATGAGCTCGGCCGCGTTGCGCCCGACGATCGAACCACCGAGCACCACGCCGGTCGCGGGGTCGGAGAGGATCTTCACGAACCCGCGCGGGTCGCCCTTGATGAGCGCCTTCGCGTTCGCGGTGAACGGCACCTTCGTCACGCGGATCTTGCGCCCCTCGGAGAACGCCTCCGCCTCGGCGAGACCCACGTCGGCGATCTCCGGGTCGGTGAACACCGCCGACGCCGCCTTGTCGTAGTCGAGGTGGCGATGCGGGCGGTTGTGCAGGCCCATGAGGTGCTCCGCGATCTTCCGGCCCTGCATCGCCGCCACCGACGACAGCGGGAGCTTCCCCGACACGTCGCCGGCGGCGTAGATGTGCGACACGTTCGAGAGGCAGTTGTGGTTCACCGGGATGTAGCCGCCCCGGTCGACCTCGACGCCTGCCGTGTCGAGCCCGATGCCCTCACTGTTGGGGATCGAGCCGACCGCGAGGAGCACGTGCGAACCCTCGACGACGCGCCCGTCCACGCAACGCACCCGCACGACATCTCCCTCGCGCTCGACGGCACTGGCGCGCGCGCCCTTGAGCAGGTTGATCCCCCGCTGGAGGAACGCGTCCTCGAGCACCGACGCGACCTCGGCGTCCTTGATCGGCAGCACCTGCTGGCGTGACACCAGCAGCGTGACCTTCGCGCCGAGCGAGTCGAACAGGTGGGTGAACTCCACCCCGGTGACGCCCGACCCCACCACGATCGCGTGCTCGGGGATCTCGGGCGGCGGGTAGGCGTCGCGCGTGGTGAGCACGCGCTCGTGGTCGACGGATACGAAGTCGGGGACGCGGGGCCGAGAACCGGTGGCGACGACGATGAAGTCGGCCGACAGCTCCTCGATCACGCCGTTGGTGTCGATGACGACCTCGTGCGGGCCCTTCAGTGCGGCCCGACCGTGGATCACGCGCACCTGCTGCGACATCAGCTGGGTGGTGATCATCTGGTGGAGGCGGCCCTCGATCGACGCCACGCGCTCGCGCAGCGCGTCGATGTCGAGATGGCCCTCGGCCTGCAGCCCCATCGTGTGGGCACGATCGAGCTCGACCAGTTCGCCGCCCGTGGCGATCAACGCCTTCGACGGGATGCAGTCCCACAGGTGCGCGGCGCCACCGACGATGTCGCGCTCGATCAGCGTGACGTCGGCACCGAGCGTGGCCGCGACCGTCGCACACGTGTTGCCCGCCGGCCCACCACCCAGGATCACGAGACTCGGCATGACCACGAATTCTAGGACCCGGTCGGACCGGCCCTCTCACGAGGTCGTCCGCGTAACCTGATCGCAATGTCGCAGCTCCGCCACGATCCGTTGAGCGGACGCGACGTGATCGTCGCCGAGGGACGAGCAGCGCGGCCGACGACCTTCACCGCGACCGGCGACGAGGGCGCGAGCTCGGGCGAGTGCCCGTTCTGTCCCGGCTCCGAGGCCAAGACCCCGCCCGAAGTCGCGCGCGCCGGCGGTGGCGAGCCCGACGGTCCCGGCTGGCAGGTGCGGGCGTTCCCGAACCTCTACCCGATCGTCGAGGCCCACGAGGTGGTGGTGCTCTCGCCCGACCACCGCTCGTTCGCGCAGCTCGACGACCAGCAATCGGTCGCCGTGTTCGCGGTGCTGCGCGACCGGGTGCACGCGCACCTCGATGCCGGGCACGCGTACGGCGTCGCGATCATCAACCACCTCGAGGCTGCAGGCGCGTCGATCGCGCATCCGCACGCGCAGGTGTTCGCGCTCGACGTCGTGCCGCGCGCGGTCGAGGAGGCGCAGGCACGCGTGCGCGTCGCCGGCGTCGACCTCGTGCAGGCCGACGCGGGCCCCGAGGAGCTCGTCGTGGCGCGAGGAGCCGGGGTCACCACGTGGTGTCCCTACGCGTCCGCGGGCCCGTACCAGCTGCGGATCGCACACGACCGCGCACGCGGGCGCTTCGACCTCGCCGACGACGCAGTGCTCGACGCGACCGCGGTGGCGCTGCGCGATGCCTTGCGGCGGTTGCACGACGTACTCGGCGACGTGCCCTACAACGTCGTCGTGCACACCGCGCCACGCGCCATCGACGGCGACATCGTGCCGCACCACTGGTACATCGAGGTGACGCCGCGCATCACCGTGCCCGCGGGCTTCGAATTGGCGACGAGCATCCTCGTCAACATCGTGGCGCCCGACCAGGCCGCAGCCCAGCTCCGGTGACCGTCACCATCCACATCTGCACGACCATCGCGGCGCCACCCGACGACGTGTGGCGCGCGGTCGAGCGCATCGAGACCCACACCGAGTGGATGCTCGACGCCGAGACCATCACGTTCCGCAGCGAGCAGCACGAGGGCGTCGGCGCCGAATTCGACTGCCTCACCAAGGTCGGTCCGTTCCACACCACCGACCGCTTCGTCGTCACCCGGTGGGCGCCCGGCGAGGCGATGGGCATCGAGCACCGGGGCGCGGTCACCGGCATCGGCGAGTTCCGCCTTCGCCCCCTCGCGGGCGGCGTCAGCACCGAGTTCTGCTGGGAGGAGACGCTCGCCTTTCCGTGGTGGCTCGGCAGTGTCGCAGGCGAGCGATTCGGCCGTCCGGTGCTCAAGCGCATCTGGGAGGGCAACCTCCGTCGCTTGAAGTCGAGGATCGAGTCCCACCCGGTAGCGTGACCCGGCCATCGAGGCGTTCTGTTTGGATCTGGGGGGATTCCGTGCGACGACGCAAGGTGCTGATTGCCACGTTGGTCGGGCTGACGACGGTGGCGTTGACCACCTCGGTCGCGGGCGCGGCGTCGAGCTCGTCCGACTCCACCACGACGCTCGAGGCGGCGACCGGCGGCAAGGGTGCTCCGCAGATCGCGTCGACCTCGTTCGACCTGGCGACGGTGGGCTACGAACAGTCGGAGTACCTCTTCGGCGGCACCGCGACCACGTACACGAGCGCCGCACCGCTCACGAACGACGGCAAGTGGAAGGTCACCGCCGGGTCGACCGCGCCGTTCAAGACGCGCCTGGTCGTGTACCGCCCTGTCGATGCCAAGGACTTCAACGGGACCGTCATCGTCGAGTGGAACAACGTGAGCGCGGGCCTCGACAGCGCACCGATCTGGCTCGCCGCGCACGACGAGCTGATCCGCGAGGGCTACGCGTGGGTCGGCGTCACCGCGCAACGGGTCGGTGTCGAGGGCGGCCCCAACGCGATCGTCCCCAACCTCGACCTCAAGCACTCCGACCCCGACCGGTACGGCACCCTCGTGCACCCGGGCGACTCGTACTCGTACGACATGTACCGCCAAGCCGGCGTGGCCGCGCGGGACGACGCCGCCGAACTGCTGGGCGGCCTCAAGCCGAAGCACGTGATCGCGGCGGGCGAGTCGCAGTCGGCGTTCCGGATGACCACGTACATCGACGCCGTCGAGCCGCTCAGCAAGGGTGTCTACGACGGCTACCTCGTGTACAGCCGCGGCGACGACGGCGCAGCACTGACCCAGGCCCCGGAGCCCGACCTGAAGGCGCCGTCACCCACGCTCATCCGCACCGACATCACCGTCCCGGTCATGACGTTCACCACGGAGACCGACCTCACGACGCTCGGCTACCTCGCGGCGCGTCAGCCCGACACCAAGTTGTTCCGCAACTGGGAGGTGGCCGGCACCGCGCACGCCGACAGCTACACACTCGTCGTCGGCATGGGCGACAGCGGGACACCCGAGGGCGACGTGCAGCTGTTCCAGACGATGCTCGATCCGCCCAGCGGCATCTACAACGACATCATCAAGTGCGGCTCGCCGTTCAACACGGGGCCGATGACCTACGTGCTGCGCGCGTCGATCGACGCGTTGAACACATGGGTCGTCGACGGCACCGCGCCCCCGAAGGCGCCGCGCCTGCAGACGACCGGCGACGACGCGGCGCCGTTCGCGCTCGACGCCGACGGCAACGTGAAGGGCGGGATCCGCACGCCGCAGGTCGAGGCGCCGGTGGCGACGCTGTCGGGGCTCGGGCAGACGGGCTCGAACTTCTGCAGCATCTTCGGCACCACCAAGCCGTTCGACGCCGCGACCCTGGCCGCGAAGTACCCGACCCACGCCGCGTTCGTGAAGGCCTGGAACGCGGCCACCGACAAGGCGGTCAAGGCCGGCTTCCTCCTCGCGGCCGACGCGAAGAACGTCAAGGCCGCCGCCGGGCAGTCCACCGTCGGCGGCTGATCTCCGGCAGGTTCAGGAGCCGGAGAAGGTGGCCTTGCCGGGGCCGTCGTCGAGGAAGCTGCGGATGCCGAGCCGCGCGTCGTCGGTGGCGAACACGTCGATGAAGCCCGCGGCCTCGAGGTCGAGTCCCGTGGCAAGGGAGCCGTCGAGACCACCGTCGATGGCGCGCTTGGCGAGGCCCATCGCGACGACGGCGCCCGACGCCAGCGACGCCGCCCACTCGAGCGCGGTGTCGAGCACCGCGTCGGGCGCGACCACCCGGTCGACCAACCCGATGGCGAGCGCCTCCTCGGCGCGCACGTGACGGCCGGTCCACACGAGGTCCTTGGTCTTCGCCGGGCCGATGAGACGCGCGGCGCGCTGCGTGCCGCCCCCGCCGGGGAAGATGCCGAGCTGGATCTCGGGGAACCCGAGGCGCGACGACTCCGACGCGACCCGCAGGTCGCACGCCAGTGCGAGCTCGAGTCCTCCGCCGAGCGCGAAGCCGTTGATCGCCGCGATCACCGGCCGCGGGATCGCCGCCAGCGCGTCGAGCCCGGCGCGGATGCCCGCGCTGATCATGGGCGCGGCGCCATCGGCAGTGAACTCGGCGACATCAGCCCCTGCGGCGAACGCCTTCTCGCTCCCGGTCACGACCACGGCCTTCACCGACGCGTCAGCCGTGATGTCGGTGGCGATGCCCTCGAGCTCGCGCAGCAGCGCGGTCGACAACGGATTGAGCGGTGGACGATTGAGCCGCAGCAGGGTCACGCCGTCGGGGCGCGCCTCACTGAGCACCAGCGGGTCGGACATGGCAGCGTCTCCGGCGAAGTTGGCGAGCGAAGTTGGCGAGCGACGTTGGCGAGCAGGCGCGGTCGGTTACGAGGTGTAGTTGAAGAAGCCGCGGCCACATTTGCGACCGAGCAGGCCGGCTTCGACCATGCGCGAGAGCAACGGTGGCGGCGCGTACAACGGCTCCTTGAACTCGCCGTACATCGAGTCGGCGACCGCCTCGATCGTGTCGAGCCCGATCATGTCGGCCAGCGCCAGCGGACCCATCGGGTGCGAACACCCCTCGACCATGCCGGCGTCGATGTCGTCGGCCGACGCGAAGCCCGACTCGAGCATGCGGATCGCGGCGAGCACATAGGGCACGAACAGCGCGTTGACGATGAACCCGGCGCGGTCCTGCGAGCGGATGACCCGCTTGCCGAGACCGTCGACCATGAAGTCCTCGGCCCGGTCGGCCACCTCGGAGCTGGTGATGATCGACGGGATGAGCTCCACGAGGCGCATCACCGGCACCGGGTTGAAGAAGTGCAGCCCGACGACGTGCTCGGGACGCTCGCTGGCGACGGCCAGCTTCATGATCGGGATCGACGACGTGTTCGACGCCAGGATCGCGTCCTCGTCGATGACGATCTTGCCGAGGCTGCGGAACACCTCGAGCTTCTCGTCCTCGAACTCGCGCACCGCCTCGACCACGAGCTGGCGGTCGGCGAGTTCGCCGATGTCGGTGACGAAGCGGACGCGTGCGAGCGCGGCCATCGCTGCATCGTCCTCGAGCTTGCCCGCCCGCACCGCCTTCTGCAGTGAGGCTTCGATGCGCGAGCGGCCGGCGGCGACGGCGGCGTCGTTGATGTCGCAGACGGTGACGTCGGTGCCGGCCTTCGCTGCGACCTCTGCGATCCCCGCGCCCATGAGCCCGGCGCCGATGACCCCGACGCGTTCGATGGACTCGCTCATGCTTCTCCTCCGTCGCCGCCCTCGGTGAGGAGGGTCGCCGCAGTGTAAGGATCTGACGTCCCGTCAGCTACTCGGCGGACCACCGTAGCGAAGCGCGTTCCGCTACAGAAATCATGCGCCTGCTTGATCAACTGATCAAGCACGAGTGCACGAATTTCGTCCGCTATGCGCTGTTCGCGGCGTTGCGCAAGCTCCTCCGAGCCCGCCAACGACGCCCGATGACGACCGATGGCGTCGACCAACGCATCGACGCCCTGGTCGGTGGTGGCCACGGTCTCGACGATCGGCGGGCTCCACGCGCGCGCTCCCGCGAGCTCGAGCATCCCCTGGAGGTCGTGCACGGTGGCGGCGACGCCCTCGCGGTCGGCCTTGTTGACCACGAACACGTCGCCGATCTCGAGCAGACCCGCCTTGGCCGCCTGGACGCCGTCGCCCCAGCCCGGGTTCACCACGACGACGGTGGTATCGGCGGTGCCGGCGATCTCCACTTCGACCTGACCGACACCGACCGTCTCCACCACGATCCAGTCGTGACCCGCGGCCGCGAGCACGCGGATGGCCTGCGGGACCGCTCGGGCCAGTCCGCCCTGGTGCCCGCGGCTCGCCATCGAGCGGATGAAGACGTCGGGATCGGTGGTGTGGTCGTGCATGCGCACGCGGTCGCCGAGGATCGCGCCGCCGGTGAAGGGACTGCTCGGATCGACTGCGAGCACACCGATGCGGGCGCCGGTGCCGCGGAGATGG
>DASXXX010000227.1:0-11027 GCA_036502765.1 Acidimicrobiia bacterium
CCGCCCTTGGCGCCGAACGTGCACGGATCCGCGGGCGCGGGCAGGTCCATGGTCATGTCGAAGCCGACGTCGACCTGCGGTTCCGCGGCGAACGTGGCGCCGAGGTTCGCGGCGTGGCGATCGCGTTCGGCGAGCCACCACTTGCCGCCCTTGCCCGCACTCGTGCCCTGGGCCGGCGCGCCGAGGAAGCGCCATTCGAGCAACCGCAGCACCGACGTGTGGTCGTAGACGGTGTGGTCGGCGAACCCCGCGCGCGCGAACGGCGACGCGACGATCGCGGGCACACGGAAGCCGAGCTGCGCGAACCCGCCGTCGAGCTTGCCGGCCGGCGCACCCGGCGCGACGGGAGGCTTCACGTGGTCGAAGAAGCCACCCCACTCGTCGTAGAGCACGACGAACGCGCCCCGTTCCCACTGCGGTGACTGCGCGAAGGCCTGAAACACCGACCGCAGCCAGCGCTGGCCGGACCGGATGTCGCCCACCGGATGGTCGTCGGTGCGCTGCGCGAACTGGAACCCCGGATCGACCATGACGACGTTGGCGAGCTTTCCCTGCTGCGCGTCGTCGAAGTAGTGGTCGAGCGAGTGCGTGACGTCGTACAACCGCTCACCCCACAGCGGCGCGATGGGCAGGTCGGTGTAGTAGTAGCCCGACGGCACCTTGGCGCGCGCGAGGTTGTCCCAGATCGTCTTGGTGTGGAACATGCCGGGCGTGAGCGGACCGGGGTCGTGCTTCTGGCGCGCCGACTGCGCGGCGTGCAGGTACTGGCGGTTGGGGAACGTCGGTCCGAGGAGCGACGAGAACCAGCGATCGGCGGTGGTGAAGCGCCGTACGAGCTGTTCGGTGAAGGTCATGTCGGACGCCTCGTAGTAGCCGAGCGCGAACGGCCCGTTGCCGCTGCCCTTGGCGAGGAAGCCGTCCTTCATCTGCACCCGGCCCGCGTTCCAGCCGTGGCCGGGGATGTTCTCGCCGCAGCCCTGGTACGGGTACTGCTCACCGGCGGTGCCGGGCAGCCAGTGCGTCGCCACCTGCTGGCCCTGCGCGTCGGTGAACGACTGGACCTGATTGCCGTCGATGGTGAAGTCGGCGCCGTAACGCTGACGACCGGCGTCGAGGTACGCCGCGTCGGTGCCCACCCACCCGAGCAGGTGGTCGAACGATCGGTTCTCCATCATCACCACGACGACGGTGTCGAACGGCGCAACCGACGCGGTGGCGTCGAGGACGCTCGTGGGAGTGAGCCGCGGGCCGAGTCGTGGGCCGAGTCGAGGTGGCGCAGCGAACGCGCGTCGGCCGCCGAGTGCGGTCGCACCCGCGATCAGCCCTGCGCCGACCAGGAACTCGCGCCGCCCCAATGGTTGTGGCCCTGCCATCCGATCACGATAGGCACGCCCGGCGCTCCGCGCGCGCCGGTCTACGGTTCCCGGCGTGGACGACACGACGGATCCGGTCGATCGGGGCGAAGCGGAGTCGCGCGACGTCGCCGAACTCCTGCAGGTGCTCGACCTCGAGGAGCTCGACCGCGACATCTTCCGGGGCCTCAACCCGAGCGGCGACATCCGTCGGCCGCGGCTCTTCGGTGGTCAGGTGGCGGCGCAGGCGGCGCGCGCCGCGAGCCTCACCGTGCCCGACGACCGCCAGATCCATTCGCTGCACGGCTACTTCCTGCGTGGCGGTCAGGCCGACCGTCCGACGATCCTGCATGTCGACCGCGATCGCGACGGCCGGTCGTTCTCGGCCCGACGCGTCACCGCGCGCCAGGACGGCGAAGTCATCATGAGCCTGCTGGTGTCGTTCCACGTCGACGAGGACGGCCCCGAGTACCAGGCCGCCGGGCTCCCCGAAGGGGTGCCCATGCCCGAGGACGTCCCGCCGCCGGCAGGGAGGTTCCCGCACCTCGCGGTGCTCGACCTCCGCATCACCGGCACCGGACGGCCGCGCGGCGCATGGGGTGGACCGCCGCACCAGTTCTGGGCCCGCGCCCGTGGGCCACTCCCCGACGACCAGCTCCTGCACGCGTGCGTGCTCACCTATCTCTCCGACGTCGGCACCGGACTCGAGAAGGTCGACTTCGAGGAACCGTGGTGGGGGCCGAGCCTCGACCACTCGGTCTGGTTCCACCGCCCGGCGCGCCTCGACGACTGGGTGCTCGTCGACCTGGTCCCGGGCGCGGCCTCTGGCGCGCGCGGCTTCTACACCGGGATGGTCTACGACCGCGAGGGCCGGCTGCTCGCGCACATCGCTCAGGAGCACGTCATGCGCAAGGGCGAGTTCCGGTAGCCACCCTTCCGCCCTCGCTCGCGTCGCTCGCTCCGTCCTCTCCCGGTGCGGATGCTCAGAGGGTTCTGAAGGCGCCACCGTCACAGAGGATCTGCGCGCCGTTCACGTAGCTCGACGCGTCGCTGGCGAGGAAGACGCACACGCCCGCCATGTCGTCGGGTTGACCGATCCGGCGCATCGGGTTGCTCTGGTTGACCATGTCGATGGTCCCCTCGCCCCACGCCTTCGTGATGTCGGTCTCGAACGGACCCGGCAGCACGGTGTTGGCACGCACCTTGGGGTTGTACGCCCCCGCGAGACCGAGCGTGAGTGCGTTCAGTCCCGCCTTCGCCATCGCGTACGGGAGGTCGTGCTCGTCGGGTCGCCACGAACCCGCCGTCGACACGTTGATGATCGATCCGCCGTCACCCGCGAACATGCGCGTCGCGATCAGCGTCGCCAGTCGGAACGGGCCCTTGGCGTTGACCGCGTGCGTCTTGTCGTAGAGGTCCTCGGTGACCGCGGCGAGATCGGGGTAGAGCGGTGAGAGGCCCGCGTTGTTGATCAGCACGTCGCACTGACCGAACTCGCCGTAGACGCGCTCGACCAGGTCGTCGCACTGCTCCCAGTGACTGACGTTGAACGCCATCGGGACCGCGCGTCGCCCTGTCGCCTCCGTGATCTCGGTGGCGGTGGTCTCGCAGTTGTCGAGCTTCCGGCTGGCGACGACGACCTCGGCCCCGGCCGCGGCGAGCGCGAACGACACCGCCCGGCCGATGCCGCGGCTGCCGCCGGTGACGACGGCCACCTTGCCGGTCAGGTCGAACAGTTCGGCGGGTGACGGCACGGGGACCTCGCTTCGGCTAGACACAACTCGGAAATTGCCAGTGCCGGACGACGGTAACCCGCCAGCTCGCCAGCAGACCAAGACCGCACACCAAGACCGCAGACCAGGGAGCAGCACCGATGGGCGAAGCACGCGCCGAGATCACGATCGACCGACCTGCCGACGACGTGTGGGCGGTCATCGGGAACTTCGGTGAGCTCACCTGGATGCCCGGCGTCGAGACCTGTGAGCTCGACGGCGACGACCGCATCCTCGGCATGTTCGGCATGCGCATCGTGGAGCGCCAACTCGCGCGCGACGACGAAGACCGCACGCTCACCTACGGGATCGTCGACGGCGACATGAACCCCGAGGTGCACCGCGCCACCATCACGGTGATGCCCGCGGGCAGCGGTTCGTTCGTCACGTGGGACGTCGAGACCGACGACGCCATGGTCGAAGTCATGCAGGGCGCGTACACCGGTGCGCTGGGCGCGCTCAAGGAACAGCTCGAGGCCTAAGCCGAGCGGTCGGGCCCGCCCGGTCGGAGCACACGACCCGGCCGCGCGCCGGTGTCGCCGTCGGCGTTGCGTACGAGCACGCCGTTGACGACGAGCGCGCGGTAGCCGGTGGCGTCGACCACGAAGCGCCCGCCACCTGCGGGGAAGTCCTCCGACCACCGCGTCGGGCCGACCCCGAGGTCGCTCGGGTCCCACACAACGAGATCGGCCCACGCCCCCGCGCCCAGCCAGCCCCGGTCGACGAACCCGTAGAGCTGGGCGGGAATGGTCGACAGGCGGCGCACCGCCTCTTCGAGCGACGTCACGTCGGGCACGTACTCGCTCAGCAACCGGGTGGAGAAGTCGACACCGCAGTAGCTGGTGAGGTGCGCACCGGCGTCGCTGCTGCCCGGGAGGCTGGCGGGGTGGCGCACGACCTCCTCGGTGGTCAGACGTGACTTGGCGCCGAGCGAGCCGCCGAGCGTGAACGTGGTGCGCAGCTCCTCGGCGAGCGACGCATCGAGGAACGCGTCGAAGGGATCGACGCCGAGCGCGCGACCGAGCTCCACCACCGTGAGGCCGACCCACTCGGGATGCTCGTCGGCGCGGGCAACCTTCACGGCGTCCCACGAGAACACGAGCGCGCGACCCTCCGTGTGCGCGAGCGCGGCGCGCAGGCG
Organism: Acidimicrobiia bacterium; assembly: GCA_036502765.1. Lineage (GTDB taxonomy): Bacteria > Actinomycetota > Acidimicrobiia > IMCC26256 > DASPTH01 > DASUAS01. The sequence goes on from DASXXX010000227.1 coordinate 4,266, forward strand.
GTCGCGCACCGCGGGGTCGCGCAACATCCCGTCGCGTCGGTCGCCCGCGGTGAGCACCTCGCGGAACTCGGGCATCTCGTCGAAGAGGAACGTGTCGTGGAGCGCGAAGAACACCTGCATCTGTTGCAGCTGCGACTGCGGATGCACACGGTGGCCGGCGGCGCGCGCCTCGTCGACGAACTCCAGGCTGCGCTTCCAGCCGTCGCCCATCATCGGCAGGTTCACGATGGGACTGACGTTCATCGGCTTGCCCGACGCCGCGCACATCGCGAGCATGAGCGCGCGGTCGGCGTCGTCGTAGCCCTCGAGGTTGCTGCGGCTGATGAATTCGATGACGCCGTGGGCCCGGTCGGCGAACACCGCCGACAGCGCCACCAGCTCGTCGGCGGCGGCGAGGTTCGAGGGCACCGGGTTGCCGTACTGGTCGACGTGCATGTCGAGCTGGCTGGAGGAGAACCCGACCGCACCCTCGTCGAGCGCGGTGCGGAGCAGCTCCTGCATCGCCGCGGTCTCGGCATCGGTCGCGGTGCGCCTCCCGGCGTCGTCGCCGAGCACGTGGCGCCGGAGTGCAGAGTGCCCCACCTGGAGGCCGACGTTCACGCCGATCCGGCCGTCGATGCCCGCGGCGAAGTCGTTCATCCCCCCGCCGCTGAAGCCGACGCCCTCGGCCAGCGTCGCCGGCGCCATGCCCTCGACGCGGCTGAGCATGTCGCAGAGCCACGAGACGTCGTCGGCACGCGCGGGGAACAGCGAGAACCCGCAGTTGCCGGTGATCACCGTGGTGACGCCGTGCCACGACGACGGCGACGCGGTCGGTTCGAAGTGCAGCTGGGCGTCGTAGTGCGTGTGGATGTCGACGAAACCCGGCGCAACGACACACCCGTCGGCGTCGATGGTGTCGCTGGCGGCGGCGTCACCGAGGCGACCGACCGCCACGACGCGGCCGTCGCGCACGCCGACGTCGGCGGTGTACGCGGGCAGGCCGGTGCCGTCGACGACGGTGCCGCCGCGCACGAGCAGGTCGAGCTCAGGCACTCGCGACACGGCTCTCTGCAGCACGGCGCTCGTACTTGTCGTCGATCCCGTAGATGCGCGCCGCGTTGGCGCCGAGGATCTTGCGTTGCCGTTCCGGCGTGAGGTCCTCGACGCGCTCCATGAGCTCGTCGACGACGCCGGGGTACTTGGCGTCGGAGTGCGGGAAGTCGCTGGCCCAGATGAGGTTGTCCTCGCCCGCGAGGTCGGCCATCGCTCCCATCGTGCGCTCGCCGGGATCGAAGCTGATCACGCAGTTGCGCCGGAAGTACTCGCTCGGCGTCAGGCTCAGCGGCGCGGTGAGTGCCCAGTCGTACGCCTCGAGGAACTCGTCGAAGCGGTCCATCCAGTGCGCGATCCACCCACCGCCGCACTCGAGCACGAGCACCTGCAGGTCGGGGTGGCGGTCGAACACGCCGCCGTACACGAGGCCGGCGAGAGTGAGGTACTGATCCATGAACAGGATCAGCGCGTGGTGCGTGCCCATGGCCATGAGGTCGACCATGCGCTTGCTCACACCGTCGACGTCGAAGAGACCCGCACCGTGGAGACCGAGCGGGAGACCGGTCCCGGCGAGCGCCTCGTACATCGGGTCGAAGTGCGGCGACCAGAGCGCGACGCCGTGCACCGGGTTGGGTCGGATGACGCCGGCGACGAGGCCCATGCCCTGCGCGCGCTCGACCTCGCGCGCCGCGGCCGCGGGATCGTGCGGCGGGATGACCGCGGTGCCGACCAACCGTTCCGGATCGGCCGAGGTCCAGTCGGCGATCCAGTCGTTCCACACCTGGTGCGACGCGACCGCGAGCTCGACGTCGTCGAAGCCGCCGAGCGACTGCCCGAGCCCGCAGTAGAGCACCGCGAGGTCGATCCCCTCGGCGTCCATGACCTCGAGCCGCTCCTTGGCGTCCCACCCACCGGGGTTGAGGTCGTCGGGATAACGGAGGGCGTTGCCGAACTCCTGGTTGCGGTGCATCCCCGCGTTGCCGAGGCCGGCGAGACCCATCGGGATGGCGACGTGATCCTCCACGAGCACCTGCTGGGTGCCGACGCCCTCCGAGTACCGGACGCGGGGGCCCCGTTCCCTCATCGACGGGGGAAGCTCGCGCTCCCAGAGGTCGACCGGTTCACACACGTGGCCATCGGCGTCGATCACCACGTGCGCGCTTCGGCGCGCGAACTCCCCCATCGATGCTCCCCCCGGACCCGGACGCTGCTGGCGACCACACAACGCTGTCGTGACACGGGTGTCAATGAAGTGCTAGTTATCGGAAGTGAGCAGCTCCGCGCCCGGGCCCCAGGCCGCCAACACCGAGCGGGCGTACGCGTCGGACCTGCGGGACTTCGCGGCCTGGTGCGCGGCGCGCGGGCGCCCGCACTGCCCGGCCGCGCCCGGCGACGTGGCCGAGTACCTCCGGGACCAGGCCGAGCACCTCGCCCCGGCAACGGTCGCGCGCCGTCTCGCGGCCATCGTCGCCGCGCACCATCGACTCGGGTTGGCATCGCCCCGCGACGATCCCGACGTGCGCAACGCGCTCGCGAGCATCGAGTGGCACCACCGGGGCCGGCGCCGCCCCACCCGGGCGCTCGACGCGGAGTCACTGGCGCGCCTGAGCCTCTGCCTCCCCGCGACCATCGGCGGCACCCGCGACCGCGCGCTGTTGCTCCTGGGCTACGGCGCCGCGCTGCGCCGCACCGAACTGGTGGCGCTCGACGCCCACGACGTCGTCGTCACCGGCGGCGGTGCGCTGCGGATCGCGTTGGCAAGGGGAGGCGTGGTGATCCCACCCGGCTCGCGACCGCACCTGTGCGCGGTACGCGCCTGGTGCGCGTGGAGCGCGGTCGCCGAGCTCGACGACGGCCCTGCGTTCCGGGCCATCGATCGGCACGGACACGTCAGCACGACCCGGTTGTCGGATCGAGCCGTCACCATCGTCGTGCGACGCGCCGCCGCCGGTGCGGGACTCGACGCCGATGCCTACTCCGGCCGATCGTTGCGACTCGGCATGATCCTGTCGGCGGCTGCAGTGGGCGCGTCCGACGAGGTCATCATGCACCACACCGGGCACCGCAGCCGTCGGCTGGTGCGCGCGTACCGCGACGCCTGACCGCGGCGTGGACGCAGCGTGGACGCGGCGTGGACGCGGCGGGTTTACGACGCTTCGACCAACGCGAACGAGTCGAGGTCGCGCAGCGCAGCCGACGCGCGCGTCGCCATGGCGAGGAACATCGCGTCGGCGGTCGCCGAGCGTTCGGCTGTCGCGTAGGCCGCGCCGATCATCGTGATCATCGGCGCCTGCAGCACACCGAGCCGGTACTCGACGGTGCACTGCTCCACGGTGAAGTCGGTCACGCCGAGGCGGTGGAGCTCGTCGACGTACTCCGCGACCAGCGCGTCCTGGTGGGTGCTCCGGTCGTCGACCTGGAGGCTGGTGGCGAGGAAGTAGCCGAGGTCACGACCAGGTCGGGCCACCACGAGCGTCTGCCAGTCGACCGCGAAGACACCAGCACCATCATCGGCGTTGGCGCCGTCACCATCGTCGGGGAACATCAGGTTGTCGAGGCGGTAGTCGCCGTGCACGAGCGTGAGCACGCCGGTGTCGATCATTCCCCACTGGGCGGTGAGCGCCGCGGCGCGACGGAGCGTGGCCGCGTCGTCGCCGAGCTCCTCGGCGTAGCGCTCGATGAATACCTCGGCCGCGCTCTGCGTCACCGTGCCGAGGAACTCCGCGCGCGGCCCGGTCATGGTGCTGAGCCAGTCGCCCCGTCCGGAGAGCTTGGGGTCGTTCCACACCGGCGCGTGCAGCCCGGCGAGGTTGCGGACGGCGTCGGCGGCCTGGTCGACGGCGCACCCGTCGACCTGCACACCCGGGCGCGCGGGTGCGAGGTCGTCGAGCAGCAGCACGAACGAGCAGTTGTCGTCGCTGATCTCGGCGAACCAGCAGCGCGGCGTGCGGATCGACACCCGGTCGCGGAACTCGGTGTAGAACCCGACCTCGTTGCGGTAGCCCGGGCCGACCCGCTCCCGCTGCTCGCGCTCTCCGGCTGCGGTCTTCGCCACCAGGGTCGCCGGCAGTTGGCCGCTGCGCAAGGGATCGGCGTCGAGGTGGAGCCGGAAGCTCGCGCCGGTCTGGCCGGTGCCGATCTGCTCGACCTCGACCGAGCGCACGTGCGCGTCGGGCGTCGTGGCGCGCAGCGCGGTGGTGAGCCAGGCCGCCGTGATGTCGTCGGGCCCGTCGATCACGCAGTCAGACCTGCTTGACCAACGGGATCTTGTAGAGCTCCGACCAGTTCGTGCTCACGGTCGCGGCCTTGGCCTCGTCGGTCATGGGCAGCTTGTCGAACGCGTCGACCGCATGCGGGTACTTCGAGTCGCCGTGCGGGTAGTCGGTCGAGGTGACGAGCTTGTCGTACCCGAACGTGTCGACGAAGTGCGTGACCGTGTCCTCGTCGCTCTCGACCGAGATCCAGCAGTTGCGCCGGAAGTAGTCGGACGGCTTCATCGTGAGGCTCGGCGCCTCGTACCAACCCGTCCATTCGTAGTGCTCGTCGAGGCGGTACATGAACCACGGGGCCCACGAGCAGTTGCCCTCGAGCAGCGCGACGCGCAGGTCGGGGAAGCGCTGGAGGATGCCACCGCCGGTGAAGCACGCGGTGACGAACTGGATGCCGAGCGGCTGGCTGAAGCTGTGCCACAGCATCATCTCGGGGAGCACCTCGAGGCTGAAGTCGGGGGTGAGGTACGTCTGCCCTCCGCCGTGGAACGCGATCGGTACGTCGAGGCGCTCCACCTCCGCCCACAGCGGGTCGTACGCGGGGTGGTGCCACGGCCGACGGTTCACCGTCGCGGGCGCGAGGAAGATGGCCTTGAACCCGAGCTCCTCGACGCACCGGCGCGCTTCGACCACCGCGCCGTCGACGTCGTGGGGTGCGACCATGCCGGCACCGAACATGCGCGTCGGCGCGACATCGCAGAAGTCCTTCATCCAGTTGTTGTACGCACGCGCGATCGCGGTGGCGTACTCGGGCTCGAGCCCGTCGGGCCCGACCTGCTCGACGCTGTCGAGTCCGAGCACGAACAACCCGCGCGACGGGTACAGCACCGCCATGTCGAGGCCTTCGGCGTCCATCGCCGCCACCTGCGACGCGGCGTCCCAACCCGCGGCCTCGGACGCGGCGTACACGTCGTCGTGCTCTTCGCGCCATCCGGTCTTGCGGCCCTCGACGCGCTGGGGGCGCACGCTCCCCAGGCGCAACATCACGTGGTTCTTCACCTTCACGCGCATGTCGCGCTGGATCTCGCTGAGCCCGCGCGGCGCGGCGTGCGCGTACTCGGGCTCGATGTAGCGCTCCCAGAGGTCCGGCGGCTCCATGACGTGGAGGTCGCTGTCGCAGATCACGTGGTCACGAAGGCTCATCGCGGCAACGTACCGCTTGCCCCGTCGCGCGCGCCACGGGGTACGGTGCGCCGGCCGGGCTCCGACCGGAGCCCCACGTCTCGGGGGAATCAGATGCAGGTCGGCGTCATCGGGCTCGGCAACATCGGTGGACACGTGGCGACCAACCTCGCCGTCGACGGTCACGACGTGGTCGTCTACGACGTCGACGCCGAGCGCGCGGCATCGATCGAGGGCGCTCGTGCAGTCGCTTCGGTGGCCGACGTCGGTGCTGCCAGCGAGGTCACGGTGCTGTCGCTGCCCACTCCGGCGGTCGTACGGGCGGTGGCGGACGAGTGGGTGACCACCGCGGCCGCGGGCTCGGTGCTCGTCGATCTGTCGACCAACAGCCCGGAGGTCGTGCGTGAGCTGGGCGCGCGCCTGACGACGACGGGGCACCACCTCGTGGAGGCGCCGCTCACCGGTGGCGCGATCGGGGCGCAGAACCGCATGCTCTCGTTCATGGTGGGCGGCGCGGACGATGCCGTCGCGCGCGTGCAGCCAGTGCTCGATCCCCTCGGCCGCGCGTTCGTGCACCTGGGCGCACTCGGCCTCGGCAACACCATGAAGCTGGTGAACAGCCTGATCGCGTTCACCACCACCTGGGTGAGCCTCGAGGGGTTGTCGATCGCGGCGAAGTCAGGGATCCCCGTGCAGGAAGCGGTGCAGGTCCTGCGCACGAACGGGGTGGCCAACTTCTACCTCGACCGCATGGTGGAGAACATCGACACCCGCAACGCGCCCACGCAGTTTGCGCTCGGGCTCGCAGCGAAGGACGCCGGCCTCATCGTCGAGACCGGCCGCGCCCTCGGCGTGCCGACACCTGCGGGCGCGGCGGTGCTGCAGGTGCTGGTGGGCGCGATCGCCGGCGGCCTCGGTGACCACGACTGGGGCGACCTCGTCGCCGCCGCCGAACGCCAGGGCGACGTCGAGCTTCACTGGAACACCCCCACCTGACCAAGGTTGCGTCACTCGAGCGCGATATACGCGCCCAGGTGACGCAACCTCGTGCTACTCGTCGGTGAGGAGGACGGCGGCGGCGGCGCGGAGGGCGCTGACCGCGGTGGGGACGCCGGCGTAGACGGCGACCTGCATGATCGCCTCGACCAACTCGTCGCGCGTGAGGCCGACGTTGAGCGCGCCCGCGAGGTGCGCCCGCAGCTCCTCGTGGTGGCCCAGCGCGGCGAGCATCGTGCACGTGATCAGCGAGCGGTCACGCGTGGGCAGGCCGGGGCGGGTCCAGATCATCCCGAACGCGGTCTGCTGCACGTAGTCGAAGAAGTCGGGGGCGAGCTTC
>DASXXX010000228.1:0-1682 GCA_036502765.1 Acidimicrobiia bacterium
CTCGATGCTGTCGACTCAGTTCTCCGCGATCATGCGTATGAGATTGCCGTCCGGATCGAGCAGTGTCGACATCTAGTTGCGTCCACAGTCGTGGTGTTTGATCTTCGCCGTTGAGCGTGGCGTCGTGATGTGAGACGGCCACCGCGTGATCCTCAACGAGTTCCCGCTAAAGAGCTCGAGATCGAGGAGTCACACGATGACCGCACCACCGAGTATTGACCTGTCCGGCTGGCTGACCGAGCAGCTGGGTCAGGCGAGTCCCGACCTGCTTCGCGACATGATCACCACGTTCGTGGCGGCGTTGATGGGTGCCGAGGCCGACGCGGTCTGCGGCGCCGAGTACGGCGTGCGCAGCGACGAGCGCACCAACACCCGCAACGGCTACCGGCGCCGGGACTGGGACACGAGGGCCGGCACGATCGAGCTGGCGATCCCGAAGCTGCGCTCCGGGTCGTACTTTCCGGACTGGCTGCTCGAGCGGCGCCGCCGCGCGGAGGCTGCGTTGATCAGCGTCGTGGCGACGAGCTATCTACTCGGCGTCAGCACGCGGCGGATGGAGAAGCTGGTCTCCACGTTGGGCATCGACCGGCTGTCCAAGTCGCAGGTCTCGGCAATGGCAAAAGATCTCGACGGCCAGGTCGAAGCGTTCCGCACCCGACCGCTCGACGCCGGGCCCTACACGTTCGTCGCGGCCGACGCGCTCGTGCTCAAAGTCAGGGAGGGCGGGCGCACGGTCAACGTCCACGCGCTGCTCGCGACCGGGGTGAATGCCGAGGGATACAAGGAGATCCTCGGCCTGCACGTCACCAGTGCCGAAGACGGCGCCGGCTGGCTCGCGTTCTTCCGCGACCTCGTCGCCAGAGGACTCACCGGGGTCGCGCTGGTGACCAGCGACGCGCACCGCGGCCTGGTCGACGCCATCGGCGCAACCCTGCCCGGCGCCAGCTGGCAGCGCTGCAGAACGCACTACGCCGCCAACCTGATGTCGGCGACGCCGAAAGCGCAATGGGGGTGGGTCAAGGCGATGCTGCACTCGGTCTATGACCAGCCCGACGCCGACGCGGTGCACGCCCAGTTCGACCGGCTGCTCGACGCGATCGGCGAGAAGCTGCCCACCGTGGCCGAGCACCTCGACGCCGCCCGCACCGACATCCTCGCCTTCACCGCATTCCCGAAAGACATCTGGCGCCAGATCTGGTCCAACAACCCCCAGGAGCGATTGAACCGCGAGATCCGCCGCCGCACCGACGTCGTCGGCATCTTCCCCAACCGCGACGGACTGATCCGCCTCGTCGGTGCCGTGCTCGCCGAACAGCACGACGAATGGACCGAGATGCGCCGCTACATCGGCCTCGAAGTCCTCGCCAAGTCCCGACTGCGCCTCGTCGACAACACCGACACCGACGACACCAACAGCGAGGAGGTGACGCTGCCCGCCATTACCGCCTAGAGTCCCAACCCAAGATCACGCGGAGGTCGGCTCAAACACCACTCCCGCGGACGTGACCGAGCAGACCTCGAGGCACGTGACCGAGCGAGTAGAACGCGGCAATCGCGTCCAAGCTCTGCTCCTCCCAACTCAGCGTCGTGACATCGGCGCATTCGAATCGCGCACTCGAGACCAGCCTCCGCGCAATCTGAAGTTGACGTTCAGAGATGTCGATGCCGACGACCACGTGCCG
>DASXXX010000229.1:0-40946 GCA_036502765.1 Acidimicrobiia bacterium
GTCGACATCGAGGGCGAGGCCATGCGTCCCGTCACGTGGGTCACCATCGAAGAGGTGGCCAGCGGCGAGTGGAGCATCGGCGGCAAGGCGCTCACCACGCAGGACGTCAAGGACCTGCAGGCGAGCTGATCGTCATGATTCCCCGACTCGAACTGGTGACGGGCCGCGCCACCTCCCCCCAGGTGATGTCCGGGGTGCTGCGGCCTGCGGTGCCCGACGACGCGCCGCGGCTCGTCACCATGTTCGAGCGGTGCAGCCCGGCCTCCCGCTACGGCCGGTTCCTCGGACCGCTCGCACACTTCCCTGCGTCTCATCTGGTCGACGTCGTGCGCTCGTCGCCCATCCGCCGTTCGTGGGTGGTCGACGACTTCGCGACGGGTGACGTGGTCGCCGTCGCCAGCTGGTTCCGCAACGACGGTGACACCGCCGAGATCGGCCTCCTCGTGGAGGACGCCTGGCAGCGCCGCGGCTTCGGCGCCGCGCTGCTCGACACCCTCGCCGAGAGTGCGCGCCACGCCGGCGTCACCACCTTCGTTGCGCACTCGCTCGCCGACTCGCGTCACGTCCATCGCATGGTGCGCCGCCTCGGCCCGTCGACGGTCGAGTGCAGCGGCCACGTCTGCACCTTCCACGTGTCGCTCGCATCCGACGCGAGAGCCGAAGCACTCGCGGGCTGAACCTCCGGGTCAGCAGATCGCAACGGGAATCGGGGCAGGGACGAACCGCATGCGACCGGGCGGACCCTCGAGTCGCAATCGGTGCCGGTGCTTGTGGTGATGGTGGTGCAGGCACAGGCGTCCGAGGTTGCAGAGCTCGGTCTTGCCGAACTCCTCGACCGGTTGGTTGTGGTCGATCTCGAGGTTCGTCGTGACCTGACACCCCTCGATGTCGCACTCGGGATGCATCTCCATGACCGCGGTGCGCAAGCGCTCCGGGATGTTGCGGCCGAGATGCGACACCGCGAGCACGTCGGTGCCGTCGACCAGCACGGCCTTGAGGAACGCGTCGTCGAGCAGCCGTGATGCGACCGTTACCGGGATCGGACCCTGCCCGACGAGCTCGCACACCTCGCCCGCCTCGGTCCACCCTCGCACCAGCGCGGCATGGTCGATCCTCACGACGCCGGTCATGGCACGGGGCGGTCTCGCCCCGCATTCGTCACCACCGGCAGTTGGCGCCTCCGCGAGCGCGATCAACGCGTCGAACGCGAGCGCGTCGTGTCGTTCGCGGCGGCCGTCTGCGCGCGCTTCCTCGAACAGTGCCTTCTCGTACGGAGCGAGCGCCTCGAGCAGCTTGGCGGTGGCATCGACCGGGCCGCGGATGTCGATGCGACCGGCGCCCTCGGCATCGATCCACGGCCGCAGCGACCGCGCCGCCCGCACCCTCTCGTAGCGCTCGTTCTCGTCGACGCACGCGGCGGCCTTGACTCGGGCACATTCATTGCGCAACCCGCGGACACCGTCGTGCTTCGAGCGTTCCAACAGGTCGAGCTCGGCACTCGGGTCGGCGGACGCAGCATCGGCAATCGCGTCGGCTTGCACCGCCGACAACGCCCCCGATCGCAGAGCCGCCTCCGTCGACGGCAACGACGTGAGCCGGGACGACGTCTCGAGCGTGGCTCGGGCAGCGCCCACGGTCGATCCTGTCGTGGCCGCCAACCAGTCGGCGGCGTCGCGGTGCGCGCCACCCTGCTTCCACGATCCGGTGGCCACGATCTGGCGGGCGGCGAGCGCCTTGCCCGCCGCGCTCAGACGTTCGAGCTCACCGAATGCCTCCACCAGCGAGCGCGCGCCCGCACCATCGAAGCGGTCGGCTTCGAACTCGGCGAGCGCCTGGCGCAGCTGCCGGATCGCATCGTGGAGGACGTCGAACATCGCACTTCCGGGACGAGAGGAACCATCGAATCGGGGAAGTGAAGAGGAGGAAGTACGGGCAACGCTAGTCGAACGTGTGTTCGATTGCAAGACCCAAATGCGGTGCGGCTCGTCGAGCGCGCGTTGCTCGACCCGGTCGGCGAAGCCCACGATCACCGCCATCCGTTGGCTCGCACTCATGACCCCCTTCGCCGCGGACACGAACGATGTCGACTCGACGCGAACTCGTCGCCAGCACGAACAGCATGAGGTGTCGCTCATGCGAGTGCGTGCGGTCGAGCATGCCGCGACCCTGTGACACTCATCCGCGCCGACTTGTACGATTCGCCCGATGGCGAGCGCGCTGATCGGACGGCGGGCCGAACTGTCCTGGCTGCGCGCCCGCGTCGATCTCGCGCTGGGCGGGTTCGCCCACCTCGTCATCGTCGAGGGTGAGTCGGGGATCGGCAAGACCCGCCTCGCCCACGAAGCCCTCGACCACGCGCGCCGGCGTCGGGCCGCGGTGCAGCGCGGCCGCTGCTACGACAGCCTCGACCTCCCCTACCTCCCCCTGCGCGACTCGCTGTTCACCGCGGTCAACGACGCCCTCACCGCGCGCGGTGGGCGCGACGCCGACATCGCGCTGGTGGAACGCGCCCGCACCGACCTCGGCGAACCGCTCGCCGACACCTCCCCAGAGAGCATCCAGCGCGAGCGCACCCGCCAGCTCTTCGCCCTCGCCGACCTCGTGCTCGAACACGTGCGCACCGCCCCGACGGTCGTGTTCGTCGACGACGTCGACTGGGCCGACACCGCCACCATCGACCTCCTCCGTCACCTCCTCTTCCGCCTCGACGACGAGCAGGTCCCGCTGCTCGTGCTGGCCACGTCGCGCGCCGATCCGTCGGCCCGCGCCGCCGAAGGGGTGTCGCGGCTGCGCTCCGAGCCCCGCACCGCGGTCGTGCACCTCAACCCGCTCACCGAGCTGGAGACAACCGAGCTCCTGCGCCTCCGCGAGCCCGGCACGTCGTCCGACCGCGCGCGCGACCTCGCCGTCGCCAGTGGAGGCAACCCGCTGCTCGTCGAAGCGCTCGCGCGCGACGGGCGCGCGGCGGGGATCGGACCGACGGCCGCACATCCGATCGTCGCTGCCATCGCCGCCACCCTCGACGCGCTCTCACCCGACGCGGCGCGCGCGGTGCTCACCGCCGCGGTCCTCGGTCCCGACGCGCAACGCCGACGCGTCCTCGCGATCAGCGGCACCGACGACGCGGCGATCAGCGAGGCGATCGACGGAGGCGTGCTCGTGGAGGACGGCACGCGGCTCGCGTTCCGCCACCCGGTGTACGCGCACACCGTGTACGACCGCGCGCCGGCGACGACGCGGCGCGACCTCCACCGCGAGGTCGCGGCGACCCTGCTCGAACCGCGCGCGGTCGCGCACCACCTCGTCGCCGGCGACGCGGTGAACGATGCGGACTCGATGGAGCGCGTGCGGGCCGCCGGCAACGACGCCCTCGCACGCGGCGAATGGAGTGAGGCGGCGCGCTACTACGAGGCCGCGCTCGCGCACCCGCAGGCGCCCGACGAACAGGCCGAGCTCCACCGTCGGGCGGGGTTGAGCCGCCGGGGCAACCTCCAGCTGGCGCCGGCCGTCGCCCACTTCGAGGCCGCGCTCGAGATCCTCGGCGACGACGCCGACGCCGAGACCCGCACCGAGCTCCACCTGTGGCGCATCCGCTGCGCGATCGGCACCCACGAGCTGCTCGACGTCGTGCGCGACCGCGGTCCGTTGGAGGCGCTGGTCGACGAGGTGGAAGGCGACGCGCCCGAGCTCGCGGCCGAAGCGCTGGTCGAGCTGTCGCAGTCGTACTGGGTCGAGTGGCGCATGAAGCAGGCGACGCAGTGCGCGGAGCGGGCGATGACGATCGCCGCCGCCAACGACGACCACTCGGCGTACGCACGCGCCACCACCACCTTGAGCGTCCCGCAGTGGGCGCGGTACGACCTGCGCGGTTCGCTGACGACCCTGGAGGACGGCGTGGCGCACGCGCGCGCCGGGCACGACGACTCACTGCTCGCGGGTGGGCCCGTGTTCCGCGCCCCGCTCGTGCTCGCGTGGCTCGGAGGCTTCGCCGAGGCAGAGACGCGCGCGCAGGAGTGCATCGAGATCGCCGACCGCACGCAGTACCCGCTCGAGCTCGGCCTCCCGCTCGCGGCGCTCACCCAACTCGCGGTCGCCCGCGGTCAGTACGACGACGCCGAGCAGTACGCGCACCGCGCGCTCCTGCTCCAACGTCTCTCCGGCTACCACTGGGCGGCGGGACTCTTCCTTCCTCCACTCGCCTCGGCGTACGTCGCGCGCGGGCAGTACGAGCAGGCGCACGCGATGCTCGCCACGTGGGCGGAGACCGCCGACGCGATGGAGCAGGCGAGCGTCGACCTCTTCTCCCGCTGGGTCACCGCGTGCGAACGCCGGCTCGCGGTGCTCGGTGCGCCCCTCCCTGGGTTACCCCTGCATCCGATGGTCGGTGGTGACGCGTGGGCGGTGCTCGCGGTGGAGCTGGCGCAGCGCGAGGGCGCGACCGGCGACCTGCGCGCCGCCCACGACCTGCTCGAAGCGATCGAGGAGCTGGGTGGTGTGCTGATCGGCGGCACCGCATCGCTGGCAGCGCGCCACCTCGGCGTGGCCAAGGACCTGCTCGGTGACGAAGGCGGCGCCATCGACACGCTCACACGCGCGATCGCGCTGGCCGACTCGCTGGGCGCGGTCCCCGAGCTCGCACGCGCCCGTACCGACCTCGCAGTCATCCGGCTGCGGCGCGGTGAACAACGCGAAGGCTTCGCGCTGCTCGACGCCGCGCTGCGAACCTTCCGCGAGCTCGACCTCGAAGCCGACGCGGCGCGCGCCGCGCAACTCAGCGGCACCGCGCCCGAGCGTGCGCTCGAGCCGATCACGCCCGATGCGTCGTCGGTCATCCTCTTCACCGATGTGGTCGACTCGACCCGCCTCACCGAGGAGCTCGGCGCCACGCACTACCGCGCTCGCGCCCGGCAGGCCGAGCGCGTCATCACCGGCGCCATCACGTCAAACGGCGGCACCATCGTCACCGGCATCAGCCTCGGCGACGGGTTCATCGGGCTCTTCTCCACCGTCGCGCAGGCCGTCGACGCGGCGCGGCGCTGTACGACCGACGTACCGACCACCGGCCTGCACCTGCACGTCGGGGTGCACCAGGGCGAGATCATCGTCGACGGCGACCGCATCTACGGTCCCGCGGTCAACCTCGCGGCACGCGTGTGCGCGTTGAGCGGGCCCGACGAGATCCTGGTGTCGGAACCGATCCGCGCCGTGCTCGAGGACCCGCTCACCGGACGCGACGACGTGCGGCTCGTCGATCGCGGCGAGCACCAATTGAAGGGCATCGCCGCCGCGCACCACGTGTACTCGTTGGTCACTTCGGTAGAAATCGCCCCATCACTGGCGTAATCTCACGGCACCGGGGCGGGGCCGATGCAAGGAGGGGCTCCATGGGAAGCATGCCGAACTGGTTCGCCAAGACCAAGGAGATGGCGGCCTTCGACCGCTACTTCAGCACCCGGGACGTCGACGAGAAGGAACTCCTCGACCGGTACCTGAAGGCGCTCGCACGTCTGGAGGGCGCCGACTTCTACAGCCGCGCCGACGCGCTCGACAACGAGTGGCGGGCGATGCCGAACCGCGGCCTGCGCACGAGGATGGCGCTCGACGAGCACTTCCGCGGCGACTGGATCCACGCCCAGTACCCCGACGATCCGCTCGCGTTCGGCGACGTCGGTGGGCGGTTCTGGCCGCAGGTCGCATCGCACGAGGTCATCCACGAGCTGCGGGCCGGCACCGCGTTCGCGATCCACAAGGCGATGGGCGACACCGAGCTGGCCAACCTCGGTCTCGCGCCCGAGTACCGCGAGCGCCTCTGGAAGGCCGAGGTCGACAACGAGATCGAGGTCGACGACGGCGTCCGCGGCATCGCGCTGTCGTGGAACTGCGTCGCCGCCGCGGGCGAGAACTACTTCGAGGTCGACGCGCTGCGCGGACCGACGGTGGTGGAGTTCGCGATCGCGACGCCGCGCCCGTACGGCCACAGCACGGTGACCGCGATGGTCGACGACCTGCGGACCGGCAGGCTGTCGTTGGAACGCTCGCCCAACCCCACCACGTCGTAGCGCACGCGAGCAAGGCAGAACTCGCCTCCGCGCAATGTTGCGGTCTCCCCGTCCGGACGAAGGTACGGACATCGACACCGGCACCCGCCGGTGTGAGGAGGGACCGAGATGGACGACGAGACGACCGTCGACGCGGGCATCGACACGACTCTGACCACCGGCTCGACCGAGCTGGGTCTCGCGGTCGAGTCGGCTGCGGTGGGACCCCCTGGCCGCAGCCGGCTCGCGGTCGCCATCCTCGTGGTCGCCGGCCTGCTCCTGCTCGGCGCGATCCCGCTCGTGGTCGCGGCGATGGGCCAGCGCTCAGAGGCGTCGGACGCGCACGACGCCGCCGCCACCGCGCACGCCGCGCGACCTCCCCTGCAGCAGCGACAGGAGCAGCTCGAGCGCGAACGCGCCGACCTCCAGGCCCACGTCGACGCGCTCCCCGACCTGATCGGGAAGGTCGGCACCGCGGGCGGCGAGCTGGCGGACGCCCAGGCGAGCTTCACCGACATGGCCAACCACGCCGCCGACGTACACAACGCAGGTGACGAGGCCGGCGCCACCGGCATCTTCCGTGCCGACGGGCAAGGGGCGCTCGACACCCTCGTGCAGAAGAACGACGCCGCCAAGCAATCGATCCAGACCGTGCGCGATGCGGTGCAGACCCTGAAGGACGGGATGTGATGGAACCGACACCGAACGACTCCACGCCGACCGCGTCCCGCGCCAAGGTGCGCGTGTGGCAGTGGTTCGCGCTCGGCGTCGCGGTCCTCGTGTTCGCCGCCGCGTACGGCTTCCTCCGCAGCTCGTCGGTCGATCGCGACGCGGCGGTGAAGTCACACCAGCAGGCCGCTCGGCTCCTCGCCGTCGAGCGGACCGCAACTCACGATGCGGAGGACAAGGTCGCGGACGTGAAGCACCAGGCGTCGATGCAGGTCGGTCCGGCCGAGACGGCGATCGCGAAGATGGGCGAGCTGCTGGCCATCGCCGACCAGCAGGCCACGGAAGCGCAGACCACCCAGCGCATCGGTGCCGACGCGGCGGCGTCGGCCGACGATTACAACGCGTCGGTCGACCGCAACAACACCATCGTGGATCAGTACAACGCCAAGCTCACGGAGCTGCAGCAGTTGGTCGACGACGTCGAGCACTCGTTGTCGGCGTAGCGAGTCAGCTCCGGCGCTCGCGCATCACGCGGTCGAACTGCTCCCAGGTGAGCTTCACCGGGATCTTGGCGTTGGCGGGATACCAGTCGATCGAGCCCTTGCTGACGCGGAGCTCACCGAGCTTCTCGTCGTCGCTCCTGATCTCGAAGACCACATCGGCGTGGAGGACCACCTTGGTGGTCGGGATGCTCATCTCGACGTCATGGATCGGCATCACACGATCCTCCCACCCGAGGCCACCAGCTCGTCGGAATGCTCGGCCGGGCCTCGGCGAGAGCCGCCGTCGTGCGGCGAACGGGATGCTGCGGCCCGTTGGCGTGTAAACAGGTGTGATGAGCACACCTGCTACGACGATTCGGGAGATCGACTCGAGCCCGGTCGAGATGGCAGAGGCGCAGCAGGAATGGGCGGTGGCGGCGCGGCCGGAGCTCGAACGGGTCGCCCGGTCCTACGGCGAGGTCCTCCGCTACGCCGAGCTCGCCGAGGCGGTGCAGGTGAGCACCGGCATCAGGACCCGCAAGCTGATGCGCACGTGGATCGGCGACGTGCTGACCCGCGTGGGCACCGACTGCGAGGGGCGCGGCGAGCCGCTGCTCTCGGCCCTGTGCGTGCAGAAGGACGGAACGATCGGCGACGGCTACGGGGTCGCGCTGGTGACGATCCGCGGCGGCACCGCTCCCGACGACCTCGACCTGCAAGCGGCCGAGGAACGCCTGCGGTGCTACGAGCACTTCGGTGCGGTGATGCCGGCCGACGGCGGTCGCCCCCAGCTCCCGCCCGAGGTGACGGCTCGGCGGCGCAAGGCCGCGAAGGCAGCGCGGGAAGATGCACCGAAGGCGACGTGCCCGAAGTGCAACATCGTGCTGCCGGCCATGGCCAACGGTCACTGCTACTACTGCGACGAGTGAACCGGCGCGTCACGCCGGCGCGAGCCACCGGTGCACGAGGCCGGCCTCGACTCGCGACCGTCGGTCGGTGAGTCGGGCACGCCGGGTCAGTCTGACGTTCGGCGGGATCGTCCAGACGGATGCGCCCGTCGTCGCCCGCGGCACGGGTTCAACCTTCCGTCAGGTCGTTTCTCCGTCGGCGCCAGCGGGCAGTACTTCGCGCTGTCGCGCGTGCGGCTGACGCTCCGTCCGCGCCGCTCGCACCATTCCGGCCGAAGTCGACGCGGAACCCGGTCGTTCGTCGTCCCAGAGAAAAGGCCCGGGGAAATCCGACCTCATGCGGAATGATTCGACGAACGTCGAACGTTGGAGATCATTCGATGACCATCGAACAAGACACCATCCAGGACTCCCTCCCCCAGGAGTCCCCCTTCGAGCAGGAGCTGGACCGCCAGCAGACCGCGGACGAACGGGAGTACGAGCGCCGATGGTGGACGCTCGGCGTGCTGTGCATCAGCCTCGTGATGATCGTGATGGCCAACGCCAGCCTCAACGTGGCGTTGCCCACCCTGGCCAAGGACCTCAACACGGGGTCGAGCGGCCTGCAATGGATCGTCGACGCCTACTCCCTGGTGTTCGCCGGCCTGCTGCTGACCGCCGGATCGCTCGGTGACCGCTACGGGCGACGGCTCGCGCTGAACGGCGGCCTCGTCGTGTTCGGCGCGGCATCGCTGTTCGCGGCGTTGTCGAGCTCGTCGAGCGCGGTGATCGGCGCCCGCGCGGTGATGGGCGTCGGCGCGGCGTTCGTGATGCCGGCGACGCTGTCGATCCTGGCGCACGTGTTCCCGCCCAAGGAGCGGGCGCGGGCGATCGCTATCTGGGCCGGCTTCGCCGGGGTCGGCGTCGCGATGGGCGGCGTCGTCAGCGGCGCGCTGCTCGAGCACTTCTGGTGGGGTTCGATCTTCCTGATCAACGTCGCGGTCGTGGTGATCGCGCTCGTCGCCGGCTTCTTCCTCATCCCGAAGTCGCGCGAGAAGATCCACGCCCCGCTCGACCCGCTGGGCGCGCTGCTCTCGATCGTCGGGTTGGCAGCATTGGTGTACGGGATCATCGAAGGTCCCGACAACGGCTGTACGTCGGCGCAGACGCTGGGCACGTTCGCGTTCGCGATCGTGGTGCTAGCCGGGTTCGTGTTCTGGGAGCTGAAGGCCAAGGAGCCGATGCTCGACCTGCGGTTCTTCAAGAACCCTCGGTTCACGGCCGCGACCACGGCGATCACCCTCGTGTTCTTCGCCATGTTCGGTTCCTACTTCCTCTTCACCCAATACCTGCAGTTCGTGCACGGCTACGACCCGCTGTCCGCGGGCATCCGGATCCTGCCGTGGGCGCTCGCCTACCTCGTGTCGGCGACGCAGTCAGCGAAGTTGGTCGAGAGGTTCGGTCAGCGCGCGGTGGTCGCGTCCGGGTTGACGATTGCCGGACTCGGCATCGCGATCCTCGCCGTCACGAGCACGGTGACGTCGAGCTACTGGTGGTTCGCGCTCGCGGTCGTGGTGCAGGCGCTGGGCATGGGCATCACCACTGCCCCGTCGACGGGGGCGATCATGCGATCGCTGCCACTGCACAAGGCCGGTGTCGGTTCGGCGGTGAACGACACCACGCGTGAGCTCGGTGGCGCGCTGGGTGTGGCGGTGCTGGGCAGCCTGGTGTCGTCGCACTTCCGGTCGTCGATGAAGGGCGCGGTGAGCGGCCTGCCCGAGAAGGCGACGCACTCACTCGCCGACGCGTTGCAGGCAGCCTCTTCGGCCGGCGGCGCGAAGGGCGGCGCGATCGTGCACGCGGCACAGACGTCGTTCGTCGACGCGTTCACATCGACGTTGTGGGTCGCCGCGATCGTCGTGGTGGTCGCGTCGGGCCTGGTGGCGTGGTTGCTGCGCCCGAAGGCGACGGCGAAGGCCGACGCAATGGTCGAGGCGCAGGACGCCGAGGACGCGCGCGGTCATGTCGCTCTCGACGCGGTTGCGGTCGACGGGGTCGCGTGATGCACGACGCGGGCATCCTCGAGGGTCCGTCGGTCGAGCAGCTCGACCTCGTCGAGGTGCTCCAGGCCCTCGGCGACCCGATCCGGCTGCAGGTCGTGCGGATCCTCGACCAGGCCGACACCCCGATCGCCTGTCACGAGATGGGGCTCCCGGTTGCGAAGTCGACCGGCAGTCACCACCTCAAGGTGCTCCGAGAGGCTGGCGTCATCACCGCGCAGGTCGACGGCACGCGGAAGTACCACACGCTCCGGCGCGACGACCTCGAAGCTCGCTTCCCCGGTCTGCTCGACAGCGTGCTGAGCGACTAAGTCACTCAGCCGCTCAGTCGCCTCAGCTCTGGCGGTCGTCCGGGTCGTCGGTCCACTCGGAGTCCGGATCGGCGTCGAACGATGCGGGATCGACGTCGTCGAGCTCGGCGCGGAACGCGGCGACCGCGGCGTCGATGGCGTCGTCGTCGAGCAGCTCGGCGTCATCGAAGGTCTCGTCATCAGCGGTGAGCTCGAAGACGGAGCCGGCCTCCTCCAACAGCTCGTCGCTGACGTACAGCGGCGCGTCGAGGCGCAGCGCGAGCGCGATGGCGTCCGACGGTCGGGTATCGAGGCGCTGGTCACCCCCGGGGCCCGAGACGGTCATCTCGGCCAGGAACGCGCCGTCGCGCAGCTCGGTGACGTCGACCCGGTCGACGCGCGCGTGGAGGAGCTCGACGAGCTCGGCCATCACGTCGTGGGTCAGGGGCCGATCGGGCGTCTCGCCGGCAAGGGCGAGCCCGATCGAGGCCGCCTCGGTGCCGCCGATGAAGATCGGGATGGTCCGGTGCGGCTCGTTGGTCTCCTGGAGCACCACGAGGGGTGCGCCGGTGCTCGCCTCGAGGGCGATCCCCGTGATCTCGACCAGTCTCATGTCCACTGAGGTCTCCGGACTCTCCACGACGTCGAACGGTCGTGAGCTTGGGGTCAACCACGCCGGGAGCCGGCGGTATTCCATCGCCATTCCGGATCACCCCTGCCTACCCGTACGAGATGGGCCGTAAGTTCGGGCGATGCCTGCACCCAGTGGTGAAGCGATCCGACCGGCGTGGGCGGAGCGCGAGCGCGCTGACCTCGCGCAGGTCGCCGACGAACATCTCGTCTCGGTGCTGGCGGCAATGGCGGGCGATGCGGCACGCGCGCACGCGGACCAGGCCCGGGCCGTCGACGCACTGGTCGCCGATCAGGCACGCGTGCTGGTGGTGCAGGCAACCGGGTGGGGGAAGTCGGCGGTGTACTGGGCCGCGACCTCAGCGATCCGCGCCCTGGGCGGCGGCCCGACGTTGGTCGTGTCGCCACTCCTCGCCCTCATGCGCGACCAGCTCACCGCCGCCGAGCGAGCCGGGTTGCAGGCGGTCACGATCAACTCGACCAACATCGACGACTGGGACGCCATCCTGGCCGACATCGATGCCGGCACCGTCGACGTGCTCCTCGTCTCGCCCGAACGCCTCGCCAACCCAGGATTCGCACGCAGAGTCGGCACGCTGGTCGCCGGCGCGGGCCTGATCGTCATCGACGAAGCGCATTGCATCTCGGACTGGGGCTTCGACTTCCGCCCCGACTACCAGCGTCTCTCGAGACTGCTCACCAGTGCGCCGGGCACTCCCGTCCTGGCCACGACCGCGACCGCGAACGCACGGGTGACGGCCGACGTGGCAACACAACTCGGTGACGCCACGGTCGTGTTGCGGGGTGGCCTCGCACGTTCGTCGCTGCGGCTGTCGGTCGTCGACGGCCTCGGTCCACTCGAGCGGTACGCGTGGGTCGACACCGCGCTGGCCACATTGCCGGGCTCCGGGATCATCTACGTCCCCACCGTCGCCGAGACCGAGCGTCTCGCCGGCTATCTGCACTCCCGCGGCCACACCGTCGCCGCCTACTCGGGCCAGCTCGACCCCGCAGCGCGCGAGCAGGTCGAACAGAAGTTGCGCGACAACGAGCTCAAGGCCGTCGTCGCGACGTCGGCGCTGGGCATGGGCTACGACAAGCCCGATCTGGGCTTCTGCGTGCACGTGGGCTCACCCGACTCTCCCGTCGCCTACTACCAACAGGTCGGCCGGGCGGGGCGCGCCATCGACAGCGCCGACGCCGTGCTGCTCCCGGCCGAGACCGACGAGCGCATCTGGGAGTACTTCGCAACCGCCGCAGTGCCCGACCCGGTCAACGTCGCGCCGGTGCTCGACGCGCTCGACGGTGCCGGCGAGCCGATGAGCGTGCCCGCGCTCGAATCGGCCACAGGACTGCGACGGGGTCGGCTCGACTCGATGCTGCGCGTGATCGCGGTCGACGGCGCGGTCGAACGCACACAGGGAGGATGGATCGCGACCGGAGTGCCCTACGTGTACGACACGGAGAAGTGGGACGGCATCCGGGCCGTGCGCAAAGCGGAAGCCGACATCATGCGCGCGTACGCACGCGGGCGCGGCTGCCTGATGGAGTTCCTGCAACAGGCGCTCGACGATCCCGATCCGGGACCGTGCGGGCGGTGCTCTGTGTGCACGGGCCAGCTTCCTGCGCCCGGGCGTGAGCTCGACCCCGCCACCGTCGAAGCCGTGCGCATGTTCCTGCGCGGCGCCGACACCGTGCTCGAGCCGCGCAAGCGTTGGCCCGCCGGTGCCGCCGGCGGGCGCAAGGGCGCGATCGTCGGCGCGACCACCGGTCGGGCACTCACCTACGCCGACACGCCCGGATGGCTCAACGCGATCACCGCGCTCAACGGCCCCGACGCACCGCTGCCTGACGATGTGATCGCGGGCATGGTCGCGGTGCTGACCCGTTGGCGGCAGTCGTGGAACGCGCGGCCCGTCGCAGTGGTTCCGATGCCGTCGCGCCGACACCCGGTGCTGGTGCACGACCTGGCGGAACGAATCGCCGCGATCGGCAAGCTCGAGCTCGTCGACGCGCTCACCGTGACCGGGCCGCGCCCACCCGACGACGTGCCGTCCGGACCACGGGTCGAAGCGCTGTTCGCGTCGCTCGCAGTTGCGCCGGGACTGCAGTCGCTTCCCGACGGGCCGGTGCTGCTCGTCGACGACACCTACCGCACGGGCTGGACCATGACCGTCGCGGCTGCACTCCTCCGCGAGGCCGGCGCGCTTGAGGTCATGCCGCTCGTGGTGCAGCAACTGCCGTAGCCGGCGACACACTCAAATCTCCGGCGAGGGACGTCGAGCCACACCGGGTTCATACGAGCTCGCGACCGGCGCGCTCGTTGAGGAAGTTGCGTAGCTGCGGAGTCACGGCGAGTGGCACGACGCTCGTGGCGCTGTCATCACGGTCGGACTGCCATTCGACCGCCACGCTGCCATCAACAGCCAGCACCGTCACCGAGTGCACCCGATCATCGCCGGACAGCGCAGCTCGCTCGGGGCTTGCACGGCGGAACACCCGACGGATGCGGCCCGGCGGCTCGAGAGTGACGCACGCAGGGCACATTGCCAAGCCGTGAGCCTCGACCGAGCAGGCTCCGCACAACGCCACCCCGCACAACGCACACGGTGCGACGGGACCGGTACACCGTCCACAGACCCTGGTGTCGCAGTACGGGCACAGCAGGGAGGCGGCGACGAAGTGGCCCTCACGATCGAGATGGACGGCATCAGCTGCTGTACCCGTGTCGTGGGCGCGGAACGAAGACGACCCCGGTATCAGGTCGTAGACGAGGGTCGCCTCTCCGCTCCCACTGCGCCAGACCTGGTGCACGTGGACGCCAATCGCTCCCGATCGCTGCGCGCCCGGCGATGCACCCATTCGGCGCTTGATCGAGTCGGCGAGGCGAGTCGGCATCTCGACATCACCGTTGCTCTCCACATTCCACGTGATCGCAGAACGATCGACCCAGCTGCGCACCGCAGCATCATGCTCGTCGGCGTTCTGCTGACTCGTCGCCTCGGCGAACATCGGCGTGATCGTCGAAGACACGAGGTCTGCTTCCTTCACGTCGAGATAGCGGGCCCTCAAGGGATCGAGCCAATCGACGACGACGATGGAGCTGCGCCCGACCCGGACCATGTCGGCGAGCTGAACGCGTTCCAGCCACCCGGGAGCGCCGGTCGCGAACGTGGCGTCCGTCTCAGGGCCGCGGACAGTAACGAACAGATCGTTTCCGAAACGACTGGCAAGCACCGCGAGATCGTCGACCTCGACGTGCATCGTTGCGTCGGGCTTCGGATGCGGGGTCGCAATCTGCTCGGAGCGCGCGCCGTCGCCGTCGGTCCACGGCACAAGGTTCTCAGCGTCGCCGTCACACGTTCGCACGCGCTCGATCAGGCCGGCCGACGAGAGGAGATGTTGTCGCTCCGTGTGCCTGACGATGATCCGCAACTCGTCGACCGGATCTCGCATCAGGCGCGGCGAAAGGACCGGAAAGACCGCGTGCACCTCGACGGGTGCGGCGGCCGGGACGCGCAACTGCGCTCCGCCCGACAGGTCGGCGACCACGGCGAGCGGATCATCGTCGACGCCGGGCAGCGGTGCCCCGACCCTCGACCGCGCCGCAGTCGCTCCGGAACTCCGCACGATCTCCCACCTGACGTCGGCCTCTGACCCACGAGCGACCTCAAGATCCTCCGATGCCGGGGCAGGCTCCGGATCCTCATGGCGCGTCGACACGGCAAGGTCTGCCGGCAGGCCGAGCATGCGAGCGATCGCGAACACAGCCCGGAACTCGGTGGGGCTCCGAGGCACGAACGAGCGCCAGCTCACGACCGCGCCATCCTCGACCACCACGAGCTCGCGACGATGGGCACCCACGATCGCCACCCGCGTTCGACCACCGCGCTCGTCTCCCCATACGGCGAGCCCGTCGGCGTGAAGTTCAGGTGGAAGGCCTCTTACTCGCTCGCTATCGAGCTCGACGAGTGAGGCGCAGGCGACGCACACGTGCTCCTCGCAGCATCCCGCGCAGACCAACTCGCCGCAGAGCGGACATGCAGCCGGGTGAATGTCCCGATGGCATGCTCCGCAGTTGCGCGCGTGGCAGATCGAACACTCCGCTGAAACGAGTTCAGCAGTTGGCTGGGCCCGGCAAGCAGCGCACGCATCTTGACTGCATGTTGCGCACGGCGCGAGTCGCGCGACAACGTCGCATGCTTCGCAGTAGTAATGATCACACGACGCGCAGAACCAGCCCGTTTCCGGTATATGCAGATGACGGTTGGAATCGATGCGGAAGTCGCCGCTCGGAGCACCGGTATCGTGGAGCACGGGGAATGCAGATGCGCCGGGCGCCACCAGGCGCACCGACGAGGCAGTGGTGACATCTCGCCAGGTTTCCGCCACTTCGGCGCAGCGCACCAACGTGCGTTCCTCCACCGGCTCGAGGGCCGCCAGCACCTGCTGGAGCACGCCCTCATACGCGACGAACGGCAGCGGATCACTGCACGCCTCGACTTCGGGAGCACCTGCGTCACGAAGCACTTCCTCGTCGAGCGGCCGCAACCCGCGACGAGGCTCAACCTTCCAGTGCGGCGCGACTGACCTCGACACCAGGATCGGATGCGTCGGCGCCGCAAAGTCAGCCGGCATCGCCGCCATTCCGTCGGTGCCGAGGACGCACGCGTTCGGCAGGCCGACAGCGTGTGCGTACGCGACTGCCGATCGTTCCAGTTCTTCGGTAGCGCCGTCGTGCGACGGGACGAAGTAGCTCGCGCCGTCGCCATCGTCGTGTTCGACAGCGAGGATCACTGATCTGTGCAGACGTTCCGCCCGTACCTGGTACCCGAACGCCGACGCCAAGAGAACTTCGGACCTGCCGGCGGATGGGGCGAGGTCGAGTCGTGATTCGTCCACGACCGGCTCTGCGCCAGGCACAATCTCCTGCTCGACACACCAGAGACCGTCTTCCCGGGGATCCAGGTACCGAACCAATCGGCAAGGACGCAGCATGAGCTTCGGCGCGAGGTCCGGCGGCGCGCTAGTGCGGAGTTGCTCGAGCAGTGGCGCCAGGCGACCCTCGCGAGCGATGGCGGAGGCCGTCGCCGCATCTAGTTGAGAGAGTGCGTCGACGTCGATCGCTGCCCCACCGAGCGGAACGATCTCCGACGTCGACGTCGTCTCGTCGTCGAGCGCCAATGCCTCGCTCGGCAAGTCGAGGGCTACGTACCTCGCGTCAGCGGCCAGCCCCAAGTCTTCACGGACGCCACGTTCCCGGGCGACGGCGGCGAGCGCCTCGCGGCCGTTGCCCTCGACGAAGTACGTGTGTTCCACACCATCTCCGCTCACAAAGGTGCTCACTCCTTCACCCACGATGACGCGCGCCCCGAAGCCGAGGTTCCAACCGCGGGCTCCGTCGAGATCGAGTTCGGGCGCTCGCTCAGCAGCCGTGCAGGTCACGCAGATGTTGCGGTTGCGCGGGCAACAACTC
The DNA here is from genome assembly GCA_036502765.1 of Acidimicrobiia bacterium. Classification (GTDB taxonomy): domain Bacteria; phylum Actinomycetota; class Acidimicrobiia; order IMCC26256; family DASPTH01; genus DASUAS01. The sequence continues at coordinate 16,533 of DASXXX010000229.1, forward strand.
GCACACTGGGCGACTCCGCACGCGAGGCACTCGGTGAGCCGACCCGCCTTCTTGCAGAGGTCGCACGAGAGCTCGTCACAGGAGGGGCACCGACGAGACCGGCTCTTGTCGGTTGCGTGGCTCTCGCGACAGATCGCAAGGTGCATGATCGGCCGACCATCGACATCTGCGAACGATGCCTTGGGCTTTGCCGCCGGATCCCAGACCCCCGGCAACTCGACGGTTCGCCCCGATGCGTCGCGCCAGGTCTCCGTGATCGCGAAGCGCGGCACCCCGACGATCTCAAGCGCGAGCAGATCGGCTCGCAACTCGGCCTTCGGCGGCGTCAGGTTTTCGTAGTGCGCCACCAGGCGCCGAACCCGCTGGAGATCGGCAGCTGCCTTTTCTTTCCCCGCACCCCGTTCCGAATCGTGCTCCAGGTCCGGGATCTGCGCGTAGGCACCTTGCAGGATGCGGTCACGGTCGGCTGCGGCATAGTCGTCGATCTCGCCCTGCGCCGCCACAACTCGCGCCTCGAGCTCGTCACGCGAGCGTTCCATCGCCGCCATCACGACGTCTGGGTCCAGCATGATCGAGTCTGGAGCGGTCTCTCCGTCGAGCAACGGCACGTACCCACTGGAAGGTTCGTCTTCAATCGCAGGGCCGAGCGGCAGGAGCTCGATCGACTCACCCATGTCGACGCCGCTGACCTGCGTGCGCCACAACGCGTGGCCGGTCCACTCCGCCGGACCGTCGACCCTCCGTTCGACGAACGTCAAGTTCAGATCATGAGCGAGCTTCGACTTCGCAGGGATCTGGGGTAGCGCCGGCATGCGACCGTGCAGGTCACCGAGCTCGCGCAGGCTGAGCAGCATCTCCTCGAACACCTCGGTACCCACCGCGCACAGCTCGGCGTGTCCATGGCTCTCGATCGCTGGGCGGTTGAACGCGAGGAAGATCGATTCGCGATCACCGAACGCCTCCCGAACGTGGTCAGGCAGACGGGCCTCGATGAAACCGCCATCGTCGGTCTCGATGGTGGCCCCGACCATGGCCAGGTAGTCGCGAGCGAACGTCGCGACGTCGAGCTGCCGCTTCCGCTCGCGCTCCTCCCTCGGCGGTCGTAGCTCTTCGGCGGGACCCGTGATGGTGTCGCGATGCGATCGATCGACCAGCCACGCATTCAGGGAGCCCTGCTCGTCGAGTGCCTTGCGTGCCGTCGCGTATGCCTCGTCGACCCGCTTCCCCAAGCTGTCGAGTTTTGCGGACATCTGCTGGTCAGTCTTCGACAAGAACGCGTCGAGTAGTTGCCCCTCGAACGTTCCTTGACCATTCGTCTCGCCGAGCTCGCCGAGGATGGTGGTGATCTGGCCGAAGAGCAGCTCGAACATCCGGAGCTTGTCGTGCAGAAGCCTGTAGACGTCCTCGTCGATGGTTCCGCGGGCAAAGAAGTTCGCAACGTGCACGTCACGTTGCTGCCCGAGGCGGTGCACGCGGCCGATGCGCTGCTCGATGCGCATCGGGTTCCACGGGAGGTCGTAGTTGACGACGCAGTTGGCGGACTGCAGGTTGAGCCCCTCGGCCCCGGCTTCCGTGGACAGCAAGACGGCAGCCGACCCTCGGAAGTGGTCGAGCGAGCGGAGCCGAGCCTTCGCATTCATGCCACCGTGGTAGGTCGCAACCTCGCTGCCGTGCTCTTCGAGTATCCGGGCCAGGTCGTCGAGCGTGTCGGAGTGCTGGGTGAAGACGATGACCTTGCCCTTGTTCTCCTTGTCGCTCGTCCAGTCGGCGATCAGGTCGAGCAGTGCTCGCTGACGGCTGGTGATCCCGAAGTTGACCGCGAGATCCGACAGCTCGATGAGGAAGTCCCGCACCCGAGCGTCGCTGTGCGAAGCCGCGATCTTGCGCGCCGTGGACGCCAAACTGCGCGGCGATGCGGTGAGGCGGTGCGCCAAGCTCCGCCGCCGCATCGCGTCTCCGGGCTCGGTCATGATGCTTCGAAGGCCACGGGTGCACATCTCGTAGACGCGCCGCTCGGGCTCACTGAGCTCGATCGGCACGTCGACCGGGTACCGCTGCACCGAGTCGAGCTGCACCTGCTCGCGCGTCGTCCGGACCATCACGTCGGCGATCAGTGCGCGCAGACCGGCAGCATCGACGGGCTCGTGTTCGTTCTTGGGATTCACGAATCGGCGACGAAAGTCGCGGACCGAAGCGAACGTCCCCGGTCGCAACAACTCGACGAGCGAGTAGAGCTCGGTGATCTTGTTCTGCACCGGAGTGGCGGTGAGGAAGAGCATGTACCGGGTGTCCAAGCTCGCGAGTAGCCGGCGAGTCTCGATGCCGCCCGCGTTCTTGTGCGCTTCGTCGACGATCACCAGGTCCCACGGTTCTCGGCTCAGGAGATCGCGATTCGATCGAGCGAGGTTGATGCTCATCACCAGGCGGTTGCCGCGGATCTCGACCGGCTTCGCCGCTATCTCGAAACGTTCGCCGAACTTCTCGTGCAGCTCGTCGCGCCACTGCTCGCGGAGACTCGCGGGCGTCAACACGAGGATGCGGCGAGCGAGACCACGCAGCACCAGCTCCTTGAGGATCAGGCCGGCCTCGATGGTCTTGCCGAGACCCACCTCGTCGGCCAGGATCGCTCGGCCGCGCATCTTTCGGAGCACCTTTAGCGCAGTCGCCTCCTGATGCTCCATGTGGTCGATGCTCGAGACGTCGACCGCGAGCAGTTCATCGAACGAGCTCGCCGCCGCGAGCTGCTCGCCGCGGGCACGCAGTCGGAAGAGCGCTTCCGAGTCCCACCCACCCCCTTTGATTGCGCCGCGCATGTCGTCGAGCGAGCCGCGGTGGAACCCGACCGCGCCGTGCCAGTCGTATTCGCTCCGCTCGCGCAGGCGGTAGCGATCATTGCGAAGCGAGCGTCGGCGGCGCGATGCCACAACTTTCGGGACTTCCGGCCGCGGTGCAGCGACAGCTCGCACGCGAAGACCGGTCGCCGGCTTGGCTCCGAACTCGACCTCGATCACGCCGCCACAAGGGGGGTGGAGGCGCAGGAGTCCCCCGATCTCGCCGTGCAGGGCGAGGGCCTCGTGAAAGCCCTCGCCGCGCAACTCTCGGCACGTGGGCTTCCACTGCGCGATGAACTCGTCGCCATCGACCTCCAGGTTGACCTCGGTCGCCGCCATACCAAGGTCGAGCGCAGCAGCCTCGCGAGTCGTGAGCCGAATGGCGCCCAGCTCGAGCGTCTCGAGGCCGAGCGGCTTCTCGACCACGCGGATGAAGACGGCGTCACGGAAACTAGCCACGGCTGCCACCGAGCATGGAGCGACCGAGATCCGTCAGACCGAGGGTCCTGAACTCGGATCCCTTGTACGACGACACCTCACGCACCAGCGCGCCCTTGTGCAGCAGCGCGTCGACTGCCTCGTCGAGTCGACGCTCCGAACCGCGCACATAGCGCACCGCACCGAACTGCGGGCAGTTGAAGAGCGCCGGTGACAGCGGGTGCGGCCCCAGCGTCTCTCGACCCATGAGTGCGGCACGCAGACTCGATTCGCCGTACCGACGGTCGTAGCCACGATCGCTGGCTCGGAGGCTCCACCGCACCGCCTGCATCACGACGAGCTCAACATCCACCAGGTTCTCGGGATCCGGGACGCGCGCCATCGGCACCTCGTGCCACGGCGCTGCACCGCCATCGCAGACATCGCAGAGCCGCGCACCCTTGGTGCGACAGTCTTCGGGGACGTCGCCGAAGACGCGAGCGATGGCCACGCGACGGCACTCATGCCCTCGCGCATAGCTGACAATCTGATCGACCCGCTGCTGCTCCTGCCGAGACCAGCGCGCCACGATCCCCTCCAGCGCTCGCATGTCCGGTTGCTCTCGGCGGAGGTCGATTCTCCAGAGCCGACGAATCGGCACGAAGGAGATGAGACTCTCCAGATTCCAACCGACGAGCTTCGCCTCGAGGTCGTCGGCGTCGACGCCGAGCTCGGCCGCGAGGCCATCCAGCTCGATCTTGCGTCGGGTGCCTGTTCGAGCGCGGATGTGGAACTTGACCAGGTTGACGAAGTTCAGCCTGTCGTTTGGATCAGGTGGCTCGCGCCTTCCCACCTCCACCCAGGCAGTGGTGGTGGCGTCCTGCTGCCGCTCCAGAGTGCCTGACTGCTCGAGCCACGCAACAAGCACGTTGAGGTGCTCCGGTTCGATCTGCAGCTTCTCGGCGGTCTCGTCGGGTTCGAGCAGGTGCGCTGCTCCACGCGTGGGCGCCGCGGCGATGAGGCGGAGCAGGTCAGGTGCCTTGGAGATGTCGGTCTGCGTCTTGCCTGCCTGTCTGTAGCGCCGGGCGATGTCACCTCTCGTGTAGAAGAGCACGCACTCGCCTTCGAGGTCGCGCCGCCGAGCAGCGCGACCCGCTTCCTGCGCGTATGCCTCCCCGCTCTCGGGCAGGTCGTAGTGCACGACCCAGCCGATGTTCGGCTTGTCGATACCCATGCCGAACGCCTTCGTCGCCACCACGATCTGGGTCACGTCGGCGAGGAACTCGTCCTGCGCGTTGTCGCGCTGCTCAGGGAGCAGGCCGGCGTGGTACGCACGCGCCGTCCACCCAGCCTGCCGGAGCATCCAAGCAAGCTCCTCGGTGAGCGCGCGCCGGCTCGCGTAAACGATCCCCGGCTCCGAACCCTTCGAGGCCACAAATCGCAGGAGCTCGCGAACGCGATCCCGCTCCTTTCCGACCTCCTTGGCCCAGTACCGAAGGTCGGGCCGATCCACTCCTCGCCGCACTACGACCGGAGACTCGAGGTCGAGCGTCTGGACGAGGTCGACCTCCACATCCGGTGTCGCGGTCGCGGTGAACCCCGCTCGGGCTGAGCGTTCGAACCGCAACAACGGCTTCACGACCTGGCGGAATTCAGGACGGAAGTCGTGCCCCCACGAGCTCACGCAGTGCGCTTCGTCGACCACCACGGCGCCGAGTTCCTGACGTGCGAGCGCTGCGCTCAGCGCGCCATCGCGGACGAGTCGCTCCGGGGAGACGTACACGAGGTCCACTCGCCCGTCGGCGAGACGCCGCATGGTGTCTTCCCGCTCGGCGCGAGTCGTCCGCCCCGTGATGCCTCGCACCGAACGGAGGCCCTTCTGCGCGCGGAGGAGATCGACCTGGTCCTTGATCAGCGCGATCAATGGACTCACCACGACCGTTGGACGACGATGCGGGTGCAACAAGGCGGGGAGTTGGAAGCAGATCGACTTGCCGAAACCAGTGGGCAGAAACCCGAGCGCGTCCTTGCCGTCGAGCAGCGCGCACATCAGCTCGAGCTGCTCCTCGCGTAGCTCGTCGATGCCGAAGATCTCCTTCGCCGCCAGTCGGAGCTTGGCCGTCGGATCTTCGCCGACCGCGATGCGCAGCGCTTCGATTGTCGTCGCTAGGCCGGCGTCAGGAAGGACCAGCGCCGACGCAAGATCGGGCTTCGCTCCGGTCACGAACTCGATCGCCTGCGTCCACGCGTCTTCCCGGTCGGCAGCGTCAAGGATCGTATTCGTGGGCAGGGTGTCGAGCAGCGTCTGATACGGACCGGTTCCGGCGAGCATCCGGCGGTCGCAGAAGATCGCAGCACCACGGTCGGTCTCGCTGCGGATGAGCCGGCCGAACCCCTGAGCGAGCGCGATGGCAGTCTTGGGCACCGAGTAGTCCCGGAATGGGTCGCCTCCGCGCTCCACGATCACCCGCTGACGCGCCGCCGCGATCGGGTCACCAGGATGCGGCCACGGCGGCTTCTCGATCACGAGGTACGAGAGCGTGTCCCCGGGTGCGTCGAACCCCTCCCAGAACGTCTTCGTGCCGTAGAGCACGGCGCCCTCGTTGTGCCGGAATTGCTCCGAGAGCCGTGAAGTGCTGTCTTCGCCCTGCACGAGGAGTTCGACGCCGCGCTGCTCCAGCTCGTCTTCGCGAACGCGTACCAGCTCGGCCACCTGCTGCATGCGCTTGCGCGCGGCGAAGAGCGTGAGCGTCTTGCCGCCCGTGAGGGAGAGGAACCCTGTCTGATCGGCAGCGAGCTCCTCGCAGAACTCGCGCTCCGCACCTGGAACCGGCAAGGGCAGGTGACTGGTGAGGATGGCGGCGGCCTGTTGGTCGAGGTCGAACGGGCTGTCGACCACCAGCGGCCGGAACGCACCGTTCTCTTCTCCGATCGTGCACCCGAGACGTGAGCCGATGAAGTCGAACGAATCAGCAACCCGCAGCGTCGCCGAGGTGAGGACGACCGACCGGGCGCGCTCGACGATGCGCGAGCGGAACTGCTCGCCGATATCGATCGGCACGAGGCGAAACTCCCACCGTAGCGACAGCGGCGCGTCGTCGAGCTCGCCATCGTGGCTGCACCCCAGCAAGTACACGTAGCGGTGCGGCTCGCTCGGATCACGCAGCGCGTCGAGGACCGCGATGCGTTGCAAGACCTCGTTGCGGCCTCCCTGCACGCGTTGGCGGACACGCTTGACCTTGGTGCGCTCGGCACCCGCGTCGGTCTCCGTGGCTTCGCGTTCGAGATCGGCATCAAGCCCGTCGAGGTTGTCGCGCAGCTCTCGGAGTGCGGCGACAACGTCGATCGCCGCATTGGCGAGGTGGCGAAACTCGGGCTGCGAGCGCACCATGCCCGGCCTCAGTTCGGCAAGGATCTCCGATCCGCCGAACTCCTGGAGGTATTCAGCGGCCGCCCGGCCCAGGCGATCGAGAGCACGACCGGTGGCCGCGCGCTGGCCGAGGCGTCGAATCGACTCGGGTGCCTCGTCGCCGAACAGCTGCCGAGCTCTGCGTACTGGCCCGTGCCGGCCGAGGATCCCTCCGAGTAGTCCCGACAGATCGAACGCTCCGGTCGCCTCGGTCCAGATCGAGGTCAGAGAGTCTTCGAGGACATGCGCCTCATCGAACACGATCGAGGCGACGCCGTCGCCAAGAGCATTGCCCGGCGCTCTGCCGCCGCCTTCCGCCAGCGCCGCCCACGCACCCACCAGCGCGTGATTGACCGCGAGCACGCCGGGGCGTTCGTCGACATCTTTCAGTCGCTCGAAGTATGGACACTGGTGGATGTAGTCGCAGTGCTGACGGTCGCAGCTGTCTGTCGTCGCACGTAGCGCCGCTCGGCGGCGAGCGAACTGCACGTTGCTCCGGCGCACGACACCGTCGGTGACGTCGTCCCACAGGCCGCTCGCCACTGTCCCGAGACCTCTGACCGCCACGGCGACGGCGATCCACTCAGCACCGTCAGCATCGTGCGTCGTGATCGTCTCGACGATCTCGCGGGTGCAGAAGTAGTTGCTGATCCCTTGGATCTCGCGGAACGGGACCGGCATGAGCCCCCGCTCGTGGAGCATCATGGCGTCGTTGCGCAGCTGGTGTTGGAGCGCCTTCGTGTGAGTGGCGATCACTGCGGGCCGCTTCGGTCCTGTCGCACCGATGGCCGGGAGTAGGTAGGCAAGCGACTTCCCTGTGCCTGTCGGAGCTTCCACCGCCAGGCGACCAGGCGCCTCGAACGCTTCAGCGACGGCGTCGCTCATCACGCGCTGGCCAGAGCGGTGGCGAAACCCGTGACTCTCGAGTGCTCGGAAGCCGTCGGTCGCGCCAGCACGGGCGGTCGACCAACTCGCATCGCTGGCCGACGGACTTAGGAGCGGATCGGGTGCCGGTTCGAGGAAGGAGAGGTCCTCCGGTACGCGTCCGGGCGGAAGCACGCGAGCCCACGGCTCGCTGGCCTCGGCGAGCAGGCGCTGGGCGAGCGCCCATGCAGCGTCTGCCGGGTCGTAGCGATCGAGGAGACGCTCGATGATCGCGGCTTTGGCGAGCGCGTCGCCCTCAGCGTGATGGGGACGGTCGTGCGCCACGCCGAGCGCGTTGGCGAGATCACTCAGGCGCCGACTCGCGAGATCAGGGAGCACCAGGAGCGAGAGGAAGTGGGAATCCAGGAGTGGGAGCGTGCACGACCAGTGAACGCCGTACCGCTGCGCAGCGGCCTGGAGGAACGGCAGATCGAACTGTGGCAATCGGTGCCCGGCAATCGCCCCCGCGTCGGCGAGGAAGATGTCGAGTGCCTCGAGGGCTGCCGCGAGCTCGGCTGGCACCGAGGGCGCTACCTCGACGTGGAACGTCGTGCGGTCGCTGAATCGGAACGCGCCGATCTGGGTGACACCGTCGACAGCCATGTCGAGACCGGTCGTCTCGATGTCGAGCACCACGACGACGTCGATCGCGATCGGCGTCTGCGAGACCGGCAGCGTCCACCACGCTTCCGGGTGCGCATGGCTCTCCAGCGGGACGTCGTCAGATCCGGCAACCTGCGTCGGCAACGCGATCAGACCGCGCTCGAGGACGAAATCGTCGGGATAGCGATCCGGAAGGGAGGTCGCGAGCGAGGTGCTCAACACGACGTCGGCCTCTCGGAGCTTTTCGACCAGCGCAGCAACGGCAAGTGGGCCCGTGTCTGCGAGGACCGCTCGCGCCTTCAGCGCGGCCGGCGGGAGCCGAATCGGGGTCAAGAGAAGACCTCAGTACACACTGCGCCCCCTCACCCCACGCCCCCTTCACCTACATCGCGAGTAGCTCTGAATTGACGGACTCCAGAGGGGTCTTCTTGAGCGGAATCCTGTTTACGCGTCTTTGACGCTCGCGCAAGGGAGACTGTCGTGCTTTGCCCTCATGAGGCGGCTCATCGGATTCAACGGGGCGTGACGGTGGCAAGTGGGTCCAGTTGGGCTTGCCGGCGTAGAGCAGGGTGCGAATCCAGTAGTGCGTGAACTTGCCGAATCCCAAGCCACCTCGTCGTTGGTGAGGCCGGTGCCAGCGCGGAGGAGCTTGTAGGCGTGGGCGATGAGCTCCGTGTCGGCGTACTCGATACCGGTGTGCACGATCTTCACGAAGTGGCCGGCCGATGCGCCGATGTAGGTGCAGCACGGCTCGCCGTCGACCTGGGCGGCGATGGTGGTGAGCACGTCAACGATCTGGACGTAGGCCGCAGTTCCGGAAGCTCAGCGAGCACCGGCAGCTCGCCAGATCGCCTGATGTCGGCGATGCGTGCGCCGCACAGGACAACAGAGGGATACTGAAGCGATGCTGTTCCAGGTGCACGACCACGGTGTCGAGGCCGTCGAGACCACGACGATGCTCGGTGAAGACCTGTATGAGAAGCACTTCGAGGACTGGGTCGAACAACGGTCCGCGCTGCTCGGCGAAGAGCTGCTGATCGTCGGGCGCCAGGTCGAGCTCGACGACGGTAAGGACCGCATCGATCTTCTTGCGCTCGACAAGTCGGGTCGCCTAGTGGTTATCGAGCTCAAGCGCGATCTTGTCGGTGGCGCCGCCGATCTCCAGCCCCTGCGGTACGCGGCACTCGTCTCGACCTGGAGTCATGAGCAGCTGCGGCGACAAGCTGAGGGCTACTGGTCCACATCGCAACAAACGCGGGGCACCTTCGCGCAGGAGATCGAGCAATTCTGCGACGAAGAGGCGCAGGTGAACTCCGATCAGCGCGTCATACTCGCCGGGCGCGACCTCACGCCGCGCCTAGGCACAGTCGCGCTGTGGCTGCGCGCCCACGGAATCGACACCACCGTCGTCACGGTCTCTGTCTTCAAGCAGAACGAGACCCTGCTGCTTCAGCCCCAGGTCGTGATCCCGATTCCATCGGAGACGGCGGTCTCGGGGCCCGTCTCGGTCGGCGACTCCAGCAAGCCATGGAAGATCGACAGCCAGGAATGGCACCTCGAACAGCGACTGAGTCCGAAGGGTCGCGCAATCGCAGAACAGGTCATCCAGGTCATCGCGGAATCGGTGCCCGCCGCGTCGGGTCCGTACTGGCAGCAGAAGCACTACGTCTCGTGGGTCAGCAACACCTCGAGCCGGCACTGGCTCCACCTGTACACGAACTCACCACATCAGGTGTCGCTCATCTTTCCGGCGAGCGACGCGTCGGGCTCGGAGATCGCGATCGAGCTGGGCTGGCACCTCTTCGACGGCGATGCATCACTCGCGGAGAAGCTGGCAATGGGATCGAGCGCAGGACGCAACAGTAAGGACTTCCTACGGTTGGTAGTGAAGGTGCTCGATGACGTGAGCGGCGACCAGGAAAAAGCTTTCGCCAATGTGCTCACGGATCTGTGGGAAGAGTTCGCGTCAGCAGCGAGTTCTTGAACTTCTACGTCGACAGCAATCTGGACGCTATCCCTCGTGAAGGGAACCGGCGCGTAGTAATCGTGCTGCAATGACACTCGCTGGACTGAGTCCCTTAAACGGGGCGACGGTCTCTCAGAGTATGTGGAGCGACAAGTGGAGTGGCCGGGCGCCAGTGGCTGAATCACCGACCTACTTGAGAGACGGCACAGAGGGATAGACAACCCGCGGGATTGATCCCTCCTTAGCCCGCGAGGCGACGGCCCAGTTTCCACCGCAAGTGCCCTGTTCAGCGCGCGGTTCGGAGGACGAGATGAGCAACAGCAAGCGGAACCATCGGAATCACCCGATCGTCAGCGCAGCGGGGTTAGGCGAGTTCGTCGTCGCCGTCGATGTCCATCTGAAGCCTCGGGCGTCGCCGGCGAAGCGAGCAAGCACGTAGCTGGCGACGAACCGGGTTGGTCTACTGAAGGTCCATAGCGGCGGCACCCTCGTAGAGCGCGGTGACCTTGCCGCCGGCGAAGGCACGCACCTCGTCGCGGACGGCCGGTTCCTGCAGATCCAGAAAGCGCAGCGACCCGTCGCTCCCGGCGCCGATCGACCAGATGCGCACGAACTCGTCGCCACGGTCCTCGGCGAACTGCGCGAGAGCGAGCAGCTTGGCCTTGGCGTCTGCTAGGTAGTCGCCGTGCGGGTCGACGATTGACGCGCCCAGTGATCCGTCGTCACGCTTCGACACGACGACGAAGTCGACCTGCAACGATGTCCACGCGCCGGCGTCGGTCTCGTAGGCGATGCGCAACGAGTTTGGTGTAGCGCGCGACGGGTTGCGGTACCACGCTACGAACGACGGCCGCGCCAGCTCTATTGCGACTACCTCGGTCTCCCAATCGTTGAGCTTCGTCGGATACATGCCATCGGCGTCGGCAAAGAGATGTCCCGAGAAGCGTGGGAGAGCATTGCCCTCGCGATCACTCGTCGCAGCCTTCTCGTTGTCGCGCAACTCGATGGTGAGCGCCTCGGGTTTGGAAGTCTGCTCCTGCACCTTGCGGTACTTGTCGCGCACGTCGCCCGTGGTGTTGGCGATCTCGGCGGCGAACGCGGAGAGCTGCTCGTGCACGAACTCGGTCGCCGCGTCCTCGATCCGGTCGACCACACGCGGAACTCGCAGCAGCGCCGCGACCTCGATGCGGACGTCGAGCTTGCTCTGCGCGACGTCGGCGAGCGCGGCGCGGTACTTGTAGTAGCCGAGCCCCACGCCCTCCTTGAGTGACCGGATGATCGCGGTGCTGTCTCGGTCGAGATCCTTGGCGTGGGTGTCGATCACGCGGGTCGACTCACCCGCGCCGACACCAGACGGTGTCACTCGTTCACGGTGCAGCACGAGAGTGCGCAGGTCCTCGACCTGCTCGGCAACCTCAGTCGAGAACTCCGCGGCGAGACCGTCCATGCGCTTGTTCAGGCGCTCGGTGAGCTGCGCGTCGGCACCGGGCAGGAGCGCAATACCGCCCGCGTCGTCAGCCAACAACTGCACGAGCCGCTTCGCGCGACGCAGCGGATTCGCCGACTTGTCCGGTGTCGGGATGCTCGGCAACTTCCCGACCAGTTCGAACACCGCCGGCTCGAGCTTCGGATTGCGCCCGAACACCTGCGGCATGCGAACGACCTCAGCCCCCACCGCAACCTGGCCATTGCCCTTGCCGGTCCCTTCGAGCTCGCTCTTGATTGCAGTCAGCGCGTCACGGTCGAACAACGGCAGGTAGCAGCTCACGGAGTTGAGGGCATCGTCGGTGGCGATCCGGTGCGCGAGCGGTTGGCGCACCATGCGGCCAATCACCTGGGCGATGTGCGTGGCGTCCTTCGCCGGCCGCTCGGAGTAGAGCACCTCGGCACGCGGGCAATCCCAACCGGTGGAGATCGCTTCTTTGGCCAGCACGACGCGGATCTGCGTCTCGGTCTGGATCCGCTCGGGCTGCACCCACTCGATCGTCCGGGACCCGAGGACGATCGGCTCGTGCTCGCCGAACACGTGCGCGACCGCGTCCGCGCCGAGCGCAGGCCATTCGTGCTCGACCACCTGCACGATCTCGCCGAGCTTCTGGGCGTCTGCCTTGTCGGGCACCTGGATGACCAACACCGGGAGCACCGGGGGTTCGTTCTCCGTCTGGGAGTACACCGCCCAACGGTGTTCGTACTCGAGTGTCGATTGCACGGCTTCTCGCAGCAGCGTGGTGGAGAACGTACCCTTCTCGTCGGGCTGGTCCAGGCCGATCTCGTCCTTCACTAGGCCGGACAGACGCACTCGGTCGATGTCGACGGCCACATGCGGAAGTGACGTGCGGTTCGGCGTCTCCCCCATCGCCTTGACGAAGCGGTCGATCGTGGCGGAGATCCCCCAGACCAGCGGCACGGGCGGATTCGACCCGTGTTCACCGTTGATGAGGCGCTGCACAATCGTCGCTCGATCAGGAACACGCTTCATGCCCCGGTGTGCCTCGTCGAGGATCATCACCAGATCGGTGGTGTCGCCGCCGACCGTATTGGCGAGCACCTCCCAGAACGACAACTGACGCAGGTTGTTGTTGCTCTTCGTGAGGTTGCTCGACTTCGACAACTTCTGCGTGTTGAGGAAGTAGACGTGACCCGGGGCGAGTTCGCGCTCGAGGAAACCGTCATCCAGCTCGACGAGATGACGCGCCGACAACAGGTCGGACGAATCGAGCATCTTCGTGCGGGTCTGGCGGTTGAGGGCGGGGTCGTCGGTGATCCAGAGAAACGCGGTGCGCGCGTCGGGGTCGGCGTCGAGATCGCTCGATCCGAAGAAGGTTGCTTCGACGACGGCCGAGGCGATGACGGTCTTGCCAGCACCGGTGATCGCCGAGAGTGCAAAGGCGGACGTGAGGTGGCTGGAGTTCCAGAGCGCGCGGCCGTTGTCGAGCCGTTCCAGCACACCAAGCGCGCCATCGCGCTGGTAGTCCATGAGCTCGTAGCGCATCAGCGACTGCCCGTGATGGCGAACGTCGTCAGGTAGTTCTCGTACAGGCGCACGACGTCCATGGAGTCGGGCAGCTCCGCCGCCACACCGGCAAAGGTCGATGACGAGTCGGTCACCACGAACGCAGTCGTCGCAGTGTCGGGCCGCTCAGCGACGAACGCCCGCCACCGATCGGCGTCGAAGAGCACGCCATAGCGATCCGTCCACGCGAATGCACCCGTGCGCTGGGCCAGGATCGGACCCGTAGCTCCGGCGCGCAGCCACAGCAGCGGCGCGATCGCGTCGAAGGCGAGGTCGAGCTCGACGTCGTCGGGATCGAGGTAGGTCAGCTCACAGAACTCGACGTTCTCCTCGAAGCCCTCCGCCATCGGAAACTCGTCGGTGAACTTGTAGTCGCCCTTCACCGGTTCACCGTCGGGCGTGAGACCGGTGATTGCAGCGGTGACGCGCGGACGCGTGACGTGCTCGAAGATCCCGAGCGCCTCCCACTCCGGATCGCCAGGGTACAGGCCGCGTTTGCGTAGGGCCTTCGCCTCGTCGGCCGAGACCTCGTTGTTCGTGACGAGGATCGACTGCCGACGGCCTCCGTCCTGCCGGTTCAGCCGCGCGACGGCATGCGTCGTCGTCCCCGACCCCCCGAAGAAGTCGAGGACTACGGCGTTTGGCTTGTCCTGCACGAAGAACCGGATCGCATCCTCAACCGCGTAGAGCGACTTCGGGAAGGGGAAGTGGCGCCCCGACATCAGCGCACCAATCATGCTGGTGCCATAGGCGCCAGCGTCATGGGCACGCTCGTGCCACGAGGTCGTCGGCCGCCAACCATGGCTCCGCTTCTGTACAACAATCTTGGAGCCGTCCTCGCGCTCACCGACAATCGAGTACTTACCCTCTTGCAGATTCTTCTCGACACCTCTCAGGTACGTGATTGTGTACGGCTGCAGGTCGTGGGTCCCGCCTGACACGCGCACGTAACCCTCAGAATTGATCCTCTCGAGCGCGGGACCTGTGAGACCCCAAACCATTTCGGTCCCGTCGGCACGGACCGGAAAGACAGTTGCGCAACCAGGAAGCTGCGGAGCGTCCCGCCTGTCGGATCCAGGAGGAAGCGGGCTACCAACTCCTGCGATTCGCCCACTCACGTCCACGTAGATCGGGAAGAACTGCCTTGGGCGCCCGGAAGCGCGCGTGCTCGTGCGCTCGTCCCGTCTCAGATACTGCCAACGAGCTTCAACGACCTCGCCAGCATCGCCGGAGCCGCTCGAAAGCTGCACATCGCCGAGAAAAACGAAGAACGCGTATTCATCGATGCGCGAGAACTCGTTCGCTCGGCTTGTACCGCGTGGACTGATCGTCACACTGACCATCTGAGTACGGAGCCCCGAGAACACCTGCCCCAAAAGAAGCCCGAGCCGGTGGACCTCCTTCTCGTCGATCGTCACGATGAGTATGGAGTTGTCGGGGTTCAGCAGCTGCTTCGCGAGCAGCAGTCGCCGCTCCATGAACGCGAGCCACTTCGAGTGCCGGTACGCGTCGGAGTCGTCGACGTAGTCGTTGTCGTACTTCCAGTCACGCGCACCGGTGTTGTACGGCGGGTCGATGTAGATGCAGTCGACCTTGCCGGCGTGAGTGAACTGCAGCGCCTCAAGCACGTGGTGGTTCTCGCCCTTGATCACCACATGGCTCGGGTTGTCGCCGCCGCGCTCCACCGACCCGAGGTGACGCAGCCCGGGATGGATGGGTGCGCCGAAGTCGGCGATCACCACGATGCGATCCCGCGAGACCTCGACGAGCTCGGCGCGCCGCTCGTGGTCCGCGGCGAGCGACGAACCGTCGGGCTCCCGCACCATGGACATGGTGACAACGTCATCGGCAACCGACATGACCTCGTAGGTCGCGCTCTCCGGATCGTCGTGGTACACGACCGTGCCGCCGACGCGCACCGCGTGCTCGCGGAGGCGCACGCGTTCCGGGAGGTGAGCTTCGAACACGAGCCCGAAGCTGCGCTTCGCTCGCAACCGCTCGATCTCGGACAGCAGTTCCTTGCGCAGCGCGGGATCATCAACCTTGTCGAGCAGCACGTCGATCTGGTCACGCATCGTCGTTGGTCCTCACTACCGCTGCGGATCTCTAGAGCCGGCCAGCAGCGCCATCATGGCAGCGTCGTAGCGGGTATCGGCCGATTCGCCATCACACAGAGCATCGACCTTGAAGCTCACAACATCTGCGCAGCCGCATCGGTCGAACACGATCGCGACGTGTGCAGCGTTCAACGAGCTTCGAGCTCAAAGACAATGGACGTCAGATTCTCCGTGAAGACAGTGTCCAGCTCCGGGCGGCGTGACCCGTCCACACCGTCGACACAGACGAGACGTCGACTCGATCCCGTCTGGAACAGCGCCACGAAGAGTGGAAGAGCGAGCCGGTGCCCACCACCCACGCTCGTCAGCCGCTCGACGTCACTTGGGACTCCTGCCTGGGCAAGACGCGGGGGAAACATCTCTTGGCTCATGACCGGTCTTCGCGCATGGGACAACCCCGCTGAAAGGACGGACTCGACGACAGAATCCGCGCTCACTCGAGGTCGAATGAGCCGACGAGTGGCTTCGGCTGGCGTTGGCACGCGACCCTGAGAGCGCAGCCCGAAGGCCCTACCGGAGACGCTCTCAAACACAGGAGCACTCGATCCCTGGGCAAGGACTCGCCTACGACCCTCTCGCCGCGTGAACTCAACCTCAAGTTGAAAGAGTTCTAGCCAGCACTTTCGGATCCACGTCACCATCTCCTGACGGCCCAATACCGGCCGCGCTTCGCGCGTGAGAACCCTGATCGCCCGCTCGTCGTCACACGTCTCCGGAAACTCCCAGATCGGACGAGGGTCATCGCGGCTCGCAAGCCCGCGCTGTGGCGACGAACCTCCGTCGCCCGCGAGCACCGCGGCGGGGCCGTTCACAGCCTCCGGTCTTCCTGAGAGGTCAAATCGGAAGAGCGCCATTCCGACTGCGTCGGCCCACTCCCGGGCCGGGGGCGTGTAGTCCATCAACGAGAAAAACAGTGCAAGCTTCCTTTCGGCCGCTGCCACGCCATGCAGCTTCTGCAGGTCGGGACGTCCGATCGGCGACATGTGAGCCTTCACTTGCGCGATCGCTTGGTCGCTGGTCACATCGATGCCACCGTCAGCGCCCGGGGCAGTTGTCACCGCGTCGACGAATCCGTAGTACCGCATCCACTCCGCTGCGACATCCTCCGCATCCGCAGGCGTTCGAATCAGACGCGGGTCCGGTTCTGGCACCAACTCGTCGGCCGTAGGTTCGCCCGATTCAGATTTAGCGCCGCTCGAGGCCGGCTGATCCGAGGTACCGACATCCACAACCCTGACCCGGTCGGCCATTCTCGGATCGCTTGTTGGGCCTTCGGCGGCACCTGCTTGCCAGACCGACCGCGTCCCAGTTGCACGCGACCTGAGGTCATCCCGTAGTTGCCCGACTCGGTTCTTCACATCCGACAGGCGGCTCGCACCGCCCGCGTTGTTGCCAGAGTCGAACGCTTCGCTCCGCACGCCGCCGTGGCCCGAAAGCGTGGCGGGGTTCGGGGTCACGGAATCCACGCCCGTAACCCCGTTGGTCGCGACATTTTCAGTCCACTGCGTGCCATCCCAGTAACGGTGCTGGAACCGGCCAGTCGGATCCGGATGCCACGCGGCTTCAGGCACTGGAGCTCCCTCGACCGACGAGAGAGCACAGCGCGCTCGCCAGACGGAGCTGCTTGGGCGTACGACATTGCACTCGCGCGAGCTCAGGACTGCAAACGATCGCCAACACGCCTTTAGCGCGTGACACCGCGACGTTCAGGCGGTGCAGGTCGTAGAGGAACTCCATCGACCTGGGCACGTCGCCGGCGCTGCTCGTGGCCATGGAGTAGATGACGACCGGCGCTTCCTGACCCTGGAACTTGTCGACGGTGCCGATGCGCGCGCCTTCGGGCAGCGCGGCGGTGAGCTTCGCCACCTGCGCGTTGTAGGGGGTCACGATCAGGACATCGTCCAGCGTGACCTCGTGCTGGATTCCGAATCGGTCGACCCACTTCTTGCCGACGAGCCCCCGCACCATCTGGTCCACTACCTGTACTTCTCCGCTCGACCAGCTCCGGTTCCCTGCGTGCAGCACCGGCACATACCGCAGCCCCGCGAAGCCGTCCACCTCCTGGCGTTCGAGACCGGCGCCGAGCGCTGGGCGCAACCGTCCGTCGTACGCGACCTCCGAGATGAACTCGCAGATCTTCGGGTGCATGCGATACGTCGAGTCGAGGAACCAACCGCGATCCGCGGGCATGGTCGCGTGCTCGCCGAGCACGTGCTCGAGCGCGGATACCTCCGCGCCCTCGGGGTGACTCCCCTTCGACGGCTGCGCGAGTTGCTGCGGATCACCGAGCAGCACCAGCTGCGTCGTCGCGCCGCTCACCGCGAGCACGTCGGCGAGTGACTTCTGCCCCGCCTCGTCGACGAACAGCACGTCGACCGCGCCAGTCATGCCGGGTCTCGCCCACAACCACGACGTGCCCGCGATCACGTCGTACTGGCGGTCGCGCGCGGCAGCCTCGACCACGCCATTGTCGGTCGTGCAGATGACGATCCCGTCCCAGCAGCGCTGGTGGTCTTCGGCCTTCTGCAACACGCTGACCTCCGCACCGCGCTCGCCGACCGCCTCGATCAGGTTGCCGATCACCGCGTGACTGTGCGCGGTGATGCCGACGCGCTTGCCCGCCTGCACCAGCTCGACGATCAGCTCCGCGCCCGTGGTGGTCTTCCCCGAACCGGGTGGACCCTGGATGGCGAGGAACGACTCGTCGAACGAGCCAGCATCCGGATCACGTTGCTTGCGCAACAGCAGGTCGAGCGCGGCGCGGTGGGGGCCCGGCGCGTGCAGGCCGTGTTCGATCACGTGCTCGGCCACGCGCTGGATGGCGCGCTCGAGCGGGCCGGAGTCGACCGGCGGACCGGGCATCAGCGCGGTGGGATGCAGCACCGGACCGTTGGTGCGACCACGCTTGAGGTCGATCCAGCCGTCGACGTCGTCGATGGCGACGACCTCACCCATGCCCTTGCCAGTCGACGCGTCGTGCGGCTTCGAGCCGACGCGGAACTTGTGGTCCTGCGGCGTGAACCGGTACCGGTAGATCACCGAGCGGTCGACCTCGCCGACCTCCTCCTCGAAGCGCACCCCACTGATGCACTCGCGGTCGTCGAAGAGCTGGTCGTCGCTCAGGTGCTGGCGGGCGAAGTACATCCACCAGTCGGGCTTGGCCTCGCGCCGGTGCCAGTCGAGCATCTGCGCGAGCAGCCAGCGGGCCTGGTACTCGTCGTCGGGCGCGTCGGCGAGAAGACGCTCGGACAAATCGGCGACGATCACCTCGCGTTCGGTGACCGACTCGGGCGCGGTGCCGTCCTTCGCCTCGGCGCGCGGGATCGGACCCCACCGCGCGTCGGCGGCGGCGCGCTGCTCCTCGAGCCAGCGACGCAGCTCGAGCGTGGAGCGGCAGTCTTCTTCGTTGTAGCGCTCGATGGCGTCGAGGCGCGCCTGGCTGTGATCGTCGAGGTAGGCCTCGTACTCGACGATGCTGTCGGCCGCGTTCATCACCTCCCCGGCATCACGCTCCAGGTAGAGGTGCTCGACCTGCTTCAACGAGTACGACTCGGCGCCGATGCGCACCGCGGCACGCACCACCGCGTAGAGGTCGACGAACACCTCGGCGCGGAGCCACTCGTCGATCACGGACTCCCGGGTGTGGTGTGAACCCATGAGTCGCTTCATCGCGGTCATCTCGTACGGCGCGTAGTGGTACACGTGCAGGTCGGGGTGCTCGGCCCGACGCTCCTGCACGAAGTCGACGAAGGCTTCGAACGCCTCCTTCTCCTCGGCGCGGGTGTGCGCCCAGAAGGCGCGGTACTCAGCTTGGTTGTTCGCGCCGATCCAGGACACGCCGAAGAGGTACTCGAGACCGGTGTCGGCTTCGTCGTCGATAGCGAAGGGGTCGCCCTCCATGTCGAAGTAGAGGTCGCCGGGCGACGGCTCGGGCAGCAGCGCCCACCCGCGCTTGGGCCAGGTGTTGGCGGGGTCGTCCGGGGCGGGCGGTTCGGGCGGGAGGAGCTCGAAGATCGGCGGCTCGTGGCCCTCGCCCTTCACCTGGAGCTCGGCCTGGTGGCGCAGCCGTTCGTAGGTGTGCTCGCCCATGCCGGCGACGGTGAGGTCGGGATCGGCATGAGCGAGATCACGGCTCGTGGCGATGCCGACATCGGTGAGCTTGCGGGTCTGGTCGCGGCGCATGCCGGAGACGAGGGAGAGGTGGTCGTCGGCGCGGCGACGGCTCTTGCACACGTCGGTCCAGCGGCAGATGCCGCAGTGGTCGACGGGGTCGGGATAGGTGTTGACCGCGGGTTCGATGCGGGCGCGCTCCACGAGCTCGGCGAAGCGGGCCTTCAGGGCGCGGTAGTAGGCGGAGTAGTCGGTGATCTTGAAGGGGTGCTGCTCGCCGTCGCCGGTGATGACGTGCATCTGCTTCGGTGCGACGCCCTGCAGGCGCTCGACCTGTTCGGAGTAAGCGCACATCTGGAGGAGAGCGGCGGCCTTCACCCGGCGGGCGAGTTTGGCGTCGGCGACCTCGTAGGACCAGGCGCCGAGGTGTGGGCTCGGTTCGTCGACCTTCAGGAGGAAGTCGGCGTGGCCGCGCCAGCTGGCGTTGGGCCCGACGTCGAAGAAGGTGGCCTGGTAGATCACGTCGGCGCCGGCCTGCATGGCCTTCTGGGTGTCGACCTCGGCGGCGGCGAGCGAGGCGACGGTGTTGTCGGGGTACTCGACCTCGACGACGTGCAGGCCGTCGGCCTGGTAGCGGGCGAGCTGCTTCTCTTCGTGCTCGCCACCGCGGCGGGAGAGGACGTCGAGCATGGGGTCGTCGCGCTTCGGGCGTTCGCATTCGCCCCGGAGGACCGCGAGCTCGAGCTCGGTGAGGTGCTCGCACGCGGAGTAACCCGTGAGATCGCTCGCGCTCAGCGCGAGCGTGTCGTTGTCGAGAAGGTACATCCCCGCTACCCCGCCCACATTCCGTTGACGGGGGCCAGTCTTTCAGATTCTGGGCACCCCTCGAACCGGGGCGTGGAGCGACGAATACAGAGGGAAGTGTTCACCGACACAGCATCGCAATGGGGTGAGACAGTTACATCAATGAGATTCGACGACGAACGTCAGAGTTGGTTCCAGTCGGCGACGGAGAGCCATCCGAGTTCGTCCGCCACCGCCGAACGCGGAATGCGCTGCTCGTCGTGCGACACGTATGAGCTGCGGTCGAGGCCGGCCTGTCGGACATCGCTCACCGGCACGGCCCGGAAGTCCTCTGCCCTGCGGCCGCCTTCCGAGTAGCACGGTCGGACGACCAGGTCGTGGCGACCGCTCGCCGCGACCACGACACACGGCCGCACCTTGCCGCCCGAGATGGGCCCGTCGAACACGACTTCGGCGAGCACGACGCGCCCGACCATGGGGTCGTCACGGTCGACGTCCCGGTACGAGCCCACGAGACGGATCGCACGCCGCTCGTGCGCGTCCGCACGGATGGCGCCACCGTTCATCGTCACGGGTGGTGGGTCTGCGGTCGTCGCCTCGGGCGACGCGTCCTCGTCGGAGGACGGACGCGACGGCCGCTTCTTCTTGTATCGCGGTGGAGGCGCCTGCGCTGGAGTGCGCTTGCGTCGGTCGGCCTTGGTCCGTTTCGGCCGTGCTTGCTCGCCGACTTCGGCCACCTTCGGCGGCGACGGTCGTGGCGGAGATGCCTCGATGTCGTCGTCGACGGGTTCGCCGAGCGCGTCGGGAACGAAGCGGTCATCGGTCTCGAGCAGGCGTCGACACAGTTCGGCCGCCGCCCACGTGTCGTCGACTGCGTAGGCAAGCAGGAGCGCAACGCGACGAGCACCGTCACGGTCGACGGCATCGGGCAGCACCGACACCAGGTCGTCGTACGACGGGTCCTCGCTGCGCCCGTCGCCCAAGGCGGCGATGACGAGATCCCTCGTCGGTCGGACGAGCAGCTCCACGATGATCTTCAGCGTTCGCACGCTGCGGCGAGCCCGGCTGCGCAGGATGCGTGCCCCCGACGCGTCGCGCACCAGCACGACACGCGGAACGTCGGCGACCTGAGCCAATTCGTTGAGCTCGCCCTGCGTCAGGTCGGCGCACGCGGCGCGGACATCATCGGGCTGCAGACGCGCCAAGACGCTCCAGACAAAGGGAAAGGAATCAGTCGCCATATGGGTCCTCGTGCCGCCTGCGTCGTCCGGTCACTGCCGTGTCTTCAACTTGCTGCGCTGTGCAGTCGTTCAACCGCGGAGCATCGCGATTGGTGAGACAGAGACGTCAGTGTGTCCCACTTCGCTCCTACCGTTCGCATCTCCATCCAGAGACGGTGAGGGGCCTGGCCCGTCGACCCGTCGCCAACCGGCTTCGGCACGGTGGCAACGCCAGGTGCGATGGGAGCTCACCATGATCAGCTGGCCCGCGGCACGGGTGATCCCGCACGCGTCGCGCTCGCGCGGTCGATAGTTCGGCCATCCACGGCCGACGAGGTCGTCGAAGCGGTTCGCACGTATGCGACTGCTCTGGATGGGCCCGTGTCTCTCGAGCGGACCGGGGACCGGTACCGATGGTCGCCTACACATCGGGGCGCACCATCGGGGTCACCTCCACTGCCCTGCTCGTGTCGCGGTCAGATCCGACGTTCGGTGTGTACTACGTACGCAGCTCCCGCGAGAGCGCGTCGCGTACTACGCCGCGGGCCCAGCGGTGACGCGTCCGCGCACCCACTCGAGACTGTCGGGCTGGGCCATGGCTTCCCGCCATCCGGCCAACGCGGTGTCGATGACATCCCGTCCTTCGATGACGGCCAGGATCTCGACGGTTACCGATTCGGTCGTGATTGCACGTCGGCTGACGGGCTCGGCCATGGCGTAGACCTCGCCGGTGTCGGCTACCCACGCGACCTCGAATTGGAGGCCGTGCTCGGACCACTCACGGCCGAATTCGACCTCATCGGAGGTCTGCCGACGCGGGTCCTGCTCGTAGAATTGATCGATGTCCATGCTCACCCTTCGCGCGCAGTATGCGCCAGCGGGCAGCAAGGGACAAGCGGCGGCTCGCGATGTAGGCCGCCGGTCTTGACAGCCATGACCTTGCGGTCTACGGGAGAGGCATGACAACCCTCGGCCCCGAGCTCGACACGGCGCGTGCCCAGGTCGTTGCACACGGCCTCACAGCCAAGGCCTTCGCGCAGCTCACCCCGGTGGTCACAGAGCTCGGCCTCTCGCTCGAGGCGCTCGGACCGGTCAAACAGTTGCAGAAGCGCTTCTTCTCCGATGCCCCGTGGACCGCGGATGACGACAAGGCCCTCGCTGACGCGTTCGGGCCGGGGGTCGAGGGCATGTCGAGCTTCGAGCTCGAGCCGGGATTGACACTGTTGTGGGGTTGGGAAGACGGTTGCTTCCGCCTGCGGGTGGCGAGCGACGAGCCAGCGTCGGGCGACAACTCACCCACCGCCGACCCACCCACCGCCGAGCTGGGCGACCTGTTCGACGGAGTAGTGGTGCCAGAGGCGACCCCGAGCCCGCGCACGATCCGGTTCGCCACCCCGCCGCTCCACGCCGGACCCAGTCGTGCATACGCCTCGGCCGTCGCTGCGACCGACCCGCGCGTCGCGCGGCTCTTCGCCGACTTCGACGTGGTGACCGATGTGCTCGTCGGACCCAATTTCGTGGCGGTGACGATCTCGCGGCCCGACCGTTGGGAGCGCGTGCTCGGGCCGATGCTGCACCTGGTGAACGAGGCGTTCGTCCGGGGCGACGAGCAATCGTCCGCACCGGCCCGCACCCCGACGACGTCGCTCACCGTGGCCTCCGATCCGGAGCGTGCAGGAGCGGGACGCACGCGCCCGCCTCGCCGCCTCGAACTCGCGTGGGTGGAACTCGGCTCGCTCCGGGCCGATCGCGCCGAGGATCTCGACCGGGTGCTGGCTGCGGCGCACGACGGCGACGCGGCCCGACGTCAGGTAGCGGCGGCGTTGCTGGCAGACGCGCCGGTTGACGTCGCCGCCGCGACGTGGTCGCAGCTGCTCGAGGATCCGAGCCGGATGGTCCGGCGGAGCGTGGTCGACACCGTCGTCGACGCTGGCCGCGAGGGGCTGCGCGCGCTCCTCGAGCATGCCCTGGACGACACCGATGCGTGGATCCGATGGAAGGCGCTGCGGGGGATCGGCGCGCTCGGCGCTGGACCGAGCCGGCGCGCCCTCGAGCCTCGTGTCGCTGACCCCGACTTCCGGGTCCGCCTCGAAGCGACCCGCATACTGGCCGACGATTCGACTGAGTGAACAGGTCAGAGCTTGTAGAACGTGCGCGCGGTGGCGCCGACGATCTGACGTTGTGACTCGTCGGGCAGCGGCTTCACCGCGTCCATGAGCTCGTCGACCACGCCGGGGATCTTGGCGTCGGGGTGCGGGTAGTCGGACGCCCACAGGATCTTGTCGGCGCCGAGGTGCTCGGCAGTGAACGCGAGCGCGACCTCGTCGGGGTCGAAGCTGATCATGCACTGACGCGCGAACACCTCGCTCGGCAGCATGGTCTGGTCGGAGCTGCCGAAGATCTCGAACTGGTGATCGAACCGCTGCAACATCGGCACGATCCACCCACCGGTCCCCTCGAGGAACGCCACCCGCAGGTTCGGGTGTCGTTCGCAGATGCCGCCGAGCACGAAGTAGGCGACCGCCATCTGGAGGTCGAACGCGTTGGTCAGCCCCTGACGCAACGCGAGCCCTTCGGTGGGGTTGACGACACCGTCGGCGAGGCCGAGCAGCCGGCAGCTGTTGGGCATGTCGCCGTGGGGTGACGGGTGCACCCCGATCGGGCAGTCGAGCTCCGCGGCCGCGGCCCAGAACGGGTCGTATGCGGCATCGTTGAGCTTGAGGTCGCCGATGTAGCGCGCGGGACGGATCATCACCGCTTTGGCCCCCAGCTGCGCGACGGCGCGACGCATCTCGGTGATCGCGGCCTCCGGATCCTGCAACGGGACGAGCGCGACCGGGTACAGCCGCTTGGGATCGGCCGCGCAGTAGTCGTGCAACCAGTTGTTGTAGGCGCGACACGCGGCACCGAAGATGTCGGCCTCTTCGATCCACGTCAGCATCGCAGTCGGGTACAGCACGGCGACGTCGATGCCCTCGGCGTCCATGTCGGCCAGGCGGG
>DASXXX010000230.1:0-18683 GCA_036502765.1 Acidimicrobiia bacterium
GGAGTCGGTGGCGGTGGGAACGGGCTTCCTGATGGCCGCAGGTATATTTCTCATCGCGTCAGGCTGTCAATCGGCCACATGTCATGGGAGGCACCCGCACATGGCCACGCAGGTGGGACTCGACCACGACGCCGTCGTCGAAGCGGCCGGTGCGCTGGTCGACGAATCGGGCGTCGAGTCCCTCACCCTCGCCGCGCTCGCGGCGCGCCTCGGGATCCGCAGCCAGTCCCTGTACGCGCACGTCGACGGGCTCGACGGCCTGCTCCGCGACCTCGCGCTCGACTCGGTGCGCAAGCTCGGTGACGAGCTCCGGTCGTCGGTGATCGGCCGGTCCGGTCGCGACGCGCTCGAGGCGATCGCCGACGCGTACTGGGACTTCGCCCGTGCGCACCCGGGCCGGTACGCGGCCACCATCCGCGATCCCGGTGACGACGACGAGCTGCGCGCCGCGAACCTGCGCGCGGCGGAGGCGCTCTCCCGGGTGCTCGAGTCCTTCGGCCTCACCGGTCCCGACGAGGTGCACGCGCACCGGGCGGTGTGGTCGGGCATCCACGGCTTCCTCACGCTCGAGCACGCGGGCGTGCTGCGTCGGCCCGCGTCGGTGAAGGAGAGCTACCGCCGCATGATCCGGCTCTACGCCGACGCGTTCGCGCCACCGGTCGACGCCAGCGACGGCCAGAGCCGCAGCGCGTTCTCCCCCAGCACCCGCGCCTGATCGTCCGGGGCGAGTCCCGCGCACGAGTCGCGACCGAGCGCGACCAGCTCGGCGTACGTGCGGTCGTGGGTCTGCGGGTAGTCGGAACCCCACACCAGCCGCTCCGCGTCGAACGCCCCGCCGAGCCGTTCGACGAACGCGCCCGCCGCCGTGCCCGCGCCCTCGAGCACGTGCGACGTGACCTTGAGGTGGAGGCCCGGGTGCTCGCCGAGGGCGAGCAACGGTTCCAGGCCCGGAAAGGGCGGACCACCGTGCAGGTCCGGAAACCCGCAGTGATCGAGCACGACGGGCACTCCCGGATGTCGCGCCAGCATCGCGTCGAGGCGCGGCAGCTCGGGCGTGAGGAGGGTCGCGACGATGCGCAGGTCGAGGTCGATCGCGGTGTCCCAGAGTGCGACGCCGACGTCGCCGTCGAACCACGTCGGCGGCTCCGCCCCGATGCCGAAGAGTCGTACGCCGGCACACCCGGGCACTGCCGCGAGCTCGCGGAGACGAGCCGGGGCGTCGGCGTCGGCCGGGTCGACGATGACCACCCCCACCCATCGCTCGGGCGCCACGCGCAACGCATCGAGCACGTAGGCGTTGTCGCTGCCGTACGCACCGTGCGCCTGCACCAGCACCGCGCGGTCGACACCGGCCGCAGCCGCGGTCGTCAGGTAGTCCTCGGCGGTGACCGGGTGCTCGCGGAACCACTGCGATCCGACGCCCGACGGCCGGAGCGGGAAACGCGCCTCGTCGCGGGCCACCACGTGGACGTGGGTGTCGACGATCATGATGCGACGATCACGGTTCGAACGGGCCTTTGCCCATCTGCTCGCGCACGGTGACGACCGGCGGGTTGGTGAGGAGCCGTCGCTGCCAGTTCGCGCCGTCGACCACGAGCGTGTGCCCGGAGATGAAACGTGCGTACGGCGACGCGAGGAACGTGGCCGCCCAGCCGAGCTCACGCAGCTGCCCGACGCGCAGCGCCGGCTGCACGACGTCCTTCTCACTGGTGCGGTCGAGGTTGCCCTTGATGTCGGCGGTCATGTCCTCGTGGGGGAACAGCCCGGGCACGAGCCCGTTGACCTGGATGCCGTAGGGACCCCACTCGACCGCGAGCGTCTCGGTCATGTTCTTGACCCCGGCCTTGGCCGCGGCGCTGTGCGCGAAGCCCGGACCGCCGGTCCACGCGTACGACGCACCCACGTTGACGATCGACCCCGGCGTGTTCGCTTCGAGGTGGCGACGGGTGAACTCGCGCGCGCAGAAGAACGTGCCGTTGAGCGTGATGTCGACGACGGTGCGCCACGCGTTGGGCGACATGTCCTCGGCGGGCACGGGGAAGTTGGCCGCCGCGTTGTTGATCAGGACGCCCGGCAGGCCGTAGGCCTCGGTGGCGGCGTCGAAGGCGGCGCTGATCTGCTCGGCGTCGCGGATGTCGCAGCCCACCGTCGTGACCGGTGCACCCAGCGCGGCGACGGCCTCGTGACCGGCCTCGAGGTGCTCGGGTTTGCGGCTGGCGATCACGATCGACGCGCCCAGGCGCGCGAACTCGAGTGCGATGGCCTTGCCGAGCCCGGTACCGGCGCCGGTCACGAACACCGCCACGCCGTCGTAGGTGCCCGCGGGCAGCGCGCTGGTGCCCAGCTCGGGTGGACCCGGCAGTCCGGACAGATCGTCGACACTCATGTAGTCAGCTCCCCGTGAAGTGCGGCTCGCGCCCGTCGGCGCGAGCGGCCCGGAACTCGGCCAGGTCGTCGGACTTGGCGATGAAGGTCTGGTAGATCATCTCGTCGGCCATCGACGAGCGGACCTCGGCCTCCGACAGGTGCGCCAACACCCGCCGGGCCATCTTGATGGTCACTGCTGGTGACGCTGCGATCTTCTCTGCCATCTCTCGTGCGGTGGCGTCGAGCTCGTCGGCGGGGACGACGCGCGACACGACGCCGTGCGCGTAGGCCTCGTCGACCTGCATCGGTCGCCCCGTCAGCACCAGGTCGGACGCGACCCCGTGGCCACAGATCTGGAACAGGCGCCCGACGCCGCCGGTGTCGGGGATCACGCCGTGGTTGGCTTCGGGCAGCATGAACCGCGCGCCCTCGGCCCCGATGCGGATGTCGCAGAGCAACGCGCGCTGGAACGACGCGCCGATCGACCACCCGTGCATCGCCACGATGATCGGCGCCTCGATGTCGAACACCTGCAGGATCCCGCGGTGCCCGCGCGCCATGAGCTCGTGGTGAGTGATCTCGACGTCGCCGCCGCCGATCGCACCCACGTCTCGACCCGACGAGAACGACTTGCCCTCACCGCGCCAGATGACCGCGCGCACGTCGGGCCGTTCCTTCAACTCCGCCAGCGCGGCGAACAGCTGTCGATCCATGTCGTCGTCGAACGCGTTGTGCTTCTCGACGTTGTCGTTGGTGATGGTCGCGATCGGCCCGTCGAACTCGAGCCGAACTTCCTTGGTCATGCGGACTCCTGTCTACCGTCTACAACTCGGGGGTGAGCGATGCGAGCAGCTCGATGGTGCGACGTTGCGACGCCTCGCGATCGTCGTCGAGACCGAGCGCGGTCGCGCACAGGTCGGTGGCGCCGGCCGCCGCGTAGCTGCGCAGCCGTTCGGTGACCTCGGCCTCGGTGCCGATGATGGCGACGTCGGTCGGCGTGGTGTCGTCACCACCACGCGAGAGGATGCGCTGGTAGGTGGGGATGTTGAGGTAACTCGCGAAGAGCTTGGCCGCGCGCTCGCGACCGGCATCGGCGTCGTCGCACACTGCCACCGGGAGACCGACGACGACCCGAGGCGGCGGTCGCTCCGCTCCGTCGGCCGCGGCGGTG
The DNA here is from genome assembly GCA_036502765.1 of Acidimicrobiia bacterium. Classification (GTDB taxonomy): domain Bacteria; phylum Actinomycetota; class Acidimicrobiia; order IMCC26256; family DASPTH01; genus DASUAS01. The sequence goes on from DASXXX010000230.1 coordinate 3,539, forward strand.
ATGGCCGGCACGATGTGCTCGCCGACCGCGCGCTCGTTGGCCCAGTACGTGATGGTGCCGTCGGTGAGCTCGCCCGCGAGCTGCAGCATCTTGGGCGCGAGGGCCGCGATCATGATCGGCGCCGGCGTCGAGCCGGGGACCGTGAGCATCGACGAGAACCCGAAGACCTCACCTCGGTACTCCACGTGCCCGGCTCCGGCGAACGCGGCCCGGAGCACCTCGACGTACTCGCGCGTGTGGTGGGCGGGGCGGGCGTATTCGAGGCCGTGCATGCTCTCGATGACCACGGGGTGCGACGGCCCGATGCCGAGGGCCAGCCGGCCGTTCGTCGCGGCCTGGGTCGACATCGCCTGCTGCGCCATGGCCAGCGGGTGTCGCGGGTAGGTGGGCATCACCGCGGTGCCGAGCTCGATGCGGCTGGTCACCTGGCCCGCCAGCGCAAGTGCGGTCAGGCCGTCGAGGCTCCACGGGATGTGCGGCACCCAGCCGGTGGTGAAGCCGAGCGCGTCCGCCGCCCGGGCGTTCGCCAGCAACTCCTCGATCGTCGTCTGCTCACCGCTGACGTCGCTGATGAAGAGACCGATGCGCATCCGCGCAGCTTGTCACACCAGCCACATCGGGACGCTCCGATGTCGGGCCACATCGGGACGCTCCGACGTCGGGCCACATCGGGACGCTCCGACGTCGGGCCACGTCAGGAAGCTGGCCGCGCCGGTGCGGGTCGGAGGAGGTGGTCCTCGGCGTCGACGTCGCGCTCCATCTCCACGAACCCACGGGCCCGCGCCGCGCGCACGAACTGCAGGAAGGTGCCGTAACCGAAGCGCTTCTCGGAGAAGTCGGGCTGTTGCTTGCGCACCTGCGTCTTCAACCCCGAGAGATGGACCGGACCCTTGGCCGCGAGCCGCTCGACCGTCTCGCGCAGCAACTCGAACGCGGCGTCCTCGTCACCACCGACGGTGGGGAGCGTGACCTCGGGATCGCCGGGCGCGACGCCCTGGTGCACCTCCACCACGCCGCGCTCACCGAGCGTGCGCAACAGCTCGCCGAAGGTGCGGAACCCGTGGTCGGCCTCGCTGAACGTCGGCTCCTTGCGGAGGATGGCGCGCCTGAGCATCGACGCCAGGACCGGCCCGCCGCTGCTCCGTGAGAGACCGGCGAGCGTGCGGGTCACGAGGGAATCGAGGTCGGTCTCCTCCGCCGGCGCCACCACCTCGTTCTCGGCCTCGGCCTCGGCCGGCGCGGCGGCGGACCTGGTGCTGCGCCCACTCCCACGCTTCGTGGCGCGCTTGGCCGGTTTCTTCGTCTCCACGCCCTCGAGCCGCTCGTAGAAGAGGAACTCGTCGCACGCGGCGGTCAGCAGCGCCGAGGTCGATGCCTCGACGCCGATGCCGATCACCCGCTTGTTGAGCTCGCGGAGCTTGTGCACGAGCGGCGTGAAGTCGCTGTCACCGGTGCCGAGCACGAACGTGGTGATGTAGTCGCGCTCGAAGCTCAGCTCGACCGCGTCGACGGCCATCTTGATGTCGGCCGCGTTCTTGCGGACCATGCCCATGCGCTGGGGCATCTCGATGAGCTCGACCTGGTTGCGCGTGAGCATGCGCCGGTCCTCCTCGAAGTACGACCAGTCGGCGTAGGCGCGTCGGACCACCACGCGACCCCGCTCGGCGAGGGCGTCGGCGATCGGACGAAAGTCGAGGGCACCGCCAGTGAGGTCACGCGCGCCGATGGCGAGGTTCTCGTAGTCGAGGAAGAGGGCGATGCGCTCGTCGTCACTGGTCACTGGCCGAGCCTAGACGTGCTAGTTCTTTTGCTCGTGAACGACAACGTCTACATCCACGAGTTCATCGACATCATCGGCCACAACCGCGCCAACTACATGCAGCACATGACCGCGAACTTCAGCCCCATGGCCCAGGAAGACCGCAACCAGCTGTGCTTCGGCGTGTGGGGTGTGGTGGGCACCACGCGCGGGTGGCCCGAGGTCCTCAACCTGTGGGAGGAACGCGGCTTCGACGGACTCGCGACCTCGTTCCGCTTCGAGCTCGGCCACTCCACGCTGCAGGACCCCAAGCTCGCGAAGTGGTGGGCCGAAGCGTCGAACTACCGCCGACACGGCGACGACCGCATCCTGATCCCCGCGCCATGGTCACCCACGATCACCGAGCTCCTCGACGCCGGCGTGACCGGCGAGACGTACGCGCACGAGCAGATCCACGTCCCCATGGGCACCGCCCGCGAGTTCCTCGAAGTCGTCGCCGAAGAAGCCGTCCCCGTCTACGAGGAGTTCGGCTGGAAGCTCTGTGGCGCGTGGGAAACCGCGATGGTCAACGAATCGGAGTGCTTCGTGCACTGGGCGATCCCCACGTGGGAGAGCTGGGCCGAGGCAGAGAAGGCGGAGCGGGTCGACAGCGCGCTGCAACGCTGGCGCACACGCACGTACGAGCTCAGCGAGAAATGGCACCGCTTCCTCGTCGTAGACGCACCCCTGTCCCCCATGCGGATCGGGCGCCAACCCGCACGCTCCGACCGCGACGAAGGCTGGGCCGACCTGTAGCCACCTGTCCGCCCTCGCTCGCTCCGCTCACTCCGTAAATCGGCTGCTCACAGGTCGGCGCGCCGAGCACCATGTCGGCATGCCGGAACGGGTGGTGCTCGCAGGCGACGTCGTGACGTTGCAGCCGATGACGATCGACCACGTCGACTCGATGGTCGCGGCCGCGAGTGAAGACCGCACGACGTACGACTTCACCCCGGTCCCCGACGGCGAAGCGACGATGCGGGCCTACGTGGAGGGGGTGTTGGCCGACGAGCGCGTCGGGTGGGCGCTGCCGTTCGTGACCACGCTCACGGCCGACGGCCGCGTCGTCGGCAGCACGCGCTTCCTCGATCTCGACGACTGGGGGCCCACCCAACGGGTGGGGGGTCCACCGCTGGGCGCGGTGGGAACGCCCGTGACCGCGGAGATCGGCGCGACATGGCTGGCCGCCTCGGTGCAACGCACCGCGGTGAACACGGAGGCCAAGCTGCTCATGCTGCGCCACGCCTTCGACGCGTGGGACGTCGAGCGCATCACGTTGAAGACCGACGCCCGCAACGCGCGGTCGCGTGCCGCGATCGAACGGATCGGCGCGGCGTTCGAGGGCATCCGTCGTGCGCACGTGCGCGCGAGCGACGGCGGGATCCGCGACACCGCGTACTACTCCATCGTGCGCGCCGAGTGGCCTGACGTGCGCGCCGGGCTCGAGGCCCGCCTCGCCCGTTGACGGTCCGCGGGAGTTCAGCTCGTCGACGGAGGCGCCCCGAGCGCGACCCGCACGCGCTCGACGACGGCAGCTTCCTTCTCGCTCGTTCCCTTGGCCGCGGCGGCGACCGCGTTGGCCAGATCGATGAGCCAGGCGCGCACCTCGGCCCCCTCCGCGATCGGGAGCTTGGCGATGGCTGCCGTCGCCGGCTGGAGCTCGGCGAGGGCGGCGTCGACGACGGCTTCGGGCGATGGCGCACGATCACTCTTCGCCGCGTGGCGCGCGTCGTGACCCTGCGCCTCGTGGGCGATGGCGGCGATGAGCTCGGTGGCCGGGCCGTGGTCACCCGGGCGGGCCAAGGCCTTCGCCGTCGCCGAGGCCTCTTTCAGCAGCGAGATCGGCCCGTGCTCCGCCACGGCGATCACCGCCGTGGTCACGTGGAGTGGAGCCTGCGACAGGGCGCTCCACTCGTCGTCGGTGAAGAACGTGCGATCGGTCATGAGTCCGGAAGCCTAGGACCCCTCAGGTCGGTCCCGCCCTCCGGCCGATACCCATGCCATGCGACGATTCCTCGGTCTCACCACCACCCTGGCCTGCAGTGCGGCCCTGCTGCTCGGCGCCATCGGTCCGGCATCGGCGCAGGCGGTCACGCCGGCCAGCTTCGCCAAGCAGGTGTGCACCGCCGTGGCGACGGCGAACCAGTCGGGCAAGGCGCCGAGCGCGGCCCTGAAAGCGGCGGCGCAGGCCTACAAGGCCTCGCCCTCCGCGACGACGGCCACCGGAGTGCGCGACGCGATGACCCAGGCCATCCAGAACCTCGACCAGCAGCTCTCGACCGTGCTCACCGCGATCCAGCAGAACGGTGCTCCTGCGAGTGCAACCGCGTTCGTCGGCGCGCTGACCAGCAACCTCGAATCGCAGCGCACCGCCGCGGAGCAACTCGCGCAGCACTCGGCGGCGGTCGACACCACGACGCCGTCCGCGTTCGCGACCGGCTTCCAGCAGGTGCTCGACGAGACCAAGACCATCGCCGCCCAGGCGCGCGCCTCCGCCAAGGCCGATCCTGCGTTCCTGCACGTGGCGCGACCGCTGCAGCCGATCGTGCACCTGTTGACCACGAAGGCCGACACCTGCACGAAGGGCTGACGACGGCGCCAGCGGGTAGAGAAGAGGCGTGGACCACGACGTCGAGCGCAACGACACCCGCAGCCGCTACGAGCTCCTGATCGACGGGGAGGTGGTGGGGATCGCCGACTTCGTGATGGCCGGTGACGTGATGGTGTTGCCGCACACCGTGATCGACCCCGATCGGCGCGGCCAGGGCCTCGGTGACCTGCTCGTGGCGGGTGTGCTGGCCGACGCTCGCGAGCGGGGGAACCAGGTCGATCCACAGTGCTGGTTCGTCCGCGAGTACCTCGATCGGCATCCCGATGCCGCGGGAACACCATGAGCGGGGTCCGTGTTCACGTACGGGCGATGAGTGCGATGATGGATCGCACAACCCGACGAAGGAGCACGACGTGAGCGACCGACGCGAGACCGCCATCCTGGCCGGGGGCTGCTTCTGGGGCATGCAGGACCTCATCCGCAAGCGCCCAGGCGTGATTTCCACCCGGGTCGGCTACACGGGCGACGACAACCTCGCACACGCGACGTACCGGAACCACGGCAACCATGCCGAGGCCATCGAGATCGTGTTCGATCCCGAGCAGACCTCCTTCCGCGACCTGCTGGAGTTCTTCTTCCAGATCCACGACCCGACCACGATGAACCGTCAGGGCAACGACGCCGGCGCGAGCTACCGGTCGGCGATCTTCTACACGTCCGACGACCAGAAGCGCGTCGCCGAGGACACCATCGCCGACGTCGAGGCATCCGGTCTGTGGCCGGGCAAGGTGGTCACCGAGGTCACCGCCGCGGGACCGTTCTGGGAGGCCGAGCCCGAGCACCAGGACTACCTGGAGCGGATTCCCAACGGCTACACGTGCCACTTCCCCCGCCCCGACTGGAAGCTCCCCCACCGCGCCGACGCGAGCTGACAACTCCCTCAGGCATACTCACCGCCGCACACAGGAGGTGGCGGTGGCAAGCGGCGAGGGACCTCACGACGACGACGGTGCACTGCACCCCGAGAAGCCCGGCTGGTATCCGGACCCGTGGAGCGCGACCGGCACCGGCGAGCGGTACTGGGACGGCACGCGCTGGCTCACTTCCGAGCGACCGCTCGGACGTGGGAACGCCGGTCCCGTGGTCGATCTCGGCCGACACCGTCGACCCGCTTCACGCCGGCGCACCTGGATCTGGGTGGCCCTCGGCGTCGCGGTCGCGGGAAGCGTGGTGGTGCTCGGAGTGGCGCAGACCTCGGACGACTCAGAACACGCCGTCAACACGCCGAGCGCGACGGACGCCGCAACACCAGCCCCGACGTCGTCCGTCGCGGCCAAGACTGCGCTCGCGGCGGCAACCTCGACCCTGGAACCTGGCCACGACTGCTACGGGAAGGACTGCGGCAAGCTGCTGCTCGGTGATTGGCCGGCGATCGAGCTCGGTGACTGCCTGAACACCGACCGGACGGACCGCGGGGTGGCGTTCACGATCGTGCCGTGCGATGCCACGCACGCGGTCGAGGTGTTCTACGTGTCGTCGCCGCCGACGATCCCCGACCCGATGCCGACCACCATGGAAGATCTCACGCGCGCGGTGTGTCCCAGCTCGGCCATGGAGGCGTACTCCCCGAGCTTCGCCGCCGCGCATCCCGACCCCGCCGCCTATGCGGGCGGGTGGTCGGCTCGCGACAAGCGGGTGTGTGCCGTCCCTGCACCAGACCCGAACGCGTCGATCCGCGGCTGAGACAGGCCGATTCATCCCTCGGGCAGCAGCGGCATCGACCAGCCGCGGTCCTTGCCGAGCAGCGCGGCGCGTCCGACCGCGGCGCCGCCGAACCGGTCGCGCACGGCATCGAGCGCGTGGTCGAGGGCGGGACCGCTCCCGCCGTCGAATGGCAACGGGAGCTGCACCGCGTCGGCATCGCTGAGGTTCGCCACCGACACACCGATCAACGTGAGGCCACGCGCGTGGACGAGCGGTTGCGCGTGATCGAGCAACCGACGCGCCGCGTCGCGCAACGGGGTGGTGTCCGAGGTCGGCGCCGGCAACGTGCAGGAGCGGGTGGCGCGCGTGAAGTCGTCGAACCGGATGCGCAGCACCACGGTGTGACCGACGACACGACCGTTGCGGAGCCGGCGGGCGATGCCGTCGAGCAGACCGTCGAGCATGGCGCGCACCTCGTCGTGTGGACGGAGGCCGCGCCCGAGCGCGCGCTGCGCGCCCATCGAGCGCCGGCGTCGACCGGCCTCGACCGGACGCGGGTCTCGGTTGTGCGCGAGCGCGTACAGATGATGACCCGACGCGGGGCCGAGCATGGCGACGAGCACGGCTTCGTCGAGCGCGGCCACCTCACCGACTCGCGTGATGCCGCGCTCGAGGAGCTTGAGGGTCGTCTTCGGACCGACGCCCCAGAGCGCGCCGACATCGAGTGGGTGGAGGAACGCGAGCTCGCGCTCGGGAGGCACGACGAGCAACCCGTCGGGTTTGCCCACACGGCTCGCCACCTTGGCCAGGAACTTGGTGCGGGCGACGCCGACGGTGATCGGGAGTCCGACGCGTTCGCGCACGGCGACCCGGAGCGCGGCGGCGATGTCGGGCGGAGATCCCGACACCCGGCCCAGACCGCCGACGTCGAGGAAGGCCTCGTCGATCGACAGCGGCTCCACGAGTGGCGTGGTGTCGTCGAAGACCGCGAACACGGCCCGGCTGGCTTCGGAGTAGGCGTCCATGCGGGGTGGGACGACGATGGCGGCGGGGCACAGGGCCAAGGCCTGACGACCGTTCATGGCTCCCCGCACCCCGCAGGCCCGGGCCTCGTAGCTCGCCGCCATCACCACGCCGCCGCCGACGAGCACCGGCTTGCCGCGGAGAGTCGGGTCGTCGCGCTGCTCGACCGACGCGAAGAAGGCGTCGAGGTCGGCGTGGAGGATCGTGGCTCCTCCGCTCGGGGGCGCGTGCGACACGAACACATGTTCGCACACTGGGGGGAGGATCAGCCAGTGCCCTCAGGAAGAGGAGGTGCGGTCCCAGGTGGAGGCGGTGACACCCTGGTTGCGCAGCTCGTGCTTGCGCACCCGCATCGACGCCTCGGTGCGGGGGAGGTCGTCGACCACCTCCACGTAACGGGGCAGCATGAAGCGCGGCATCCGCGACGCGAGGAACTCGAGCAGTTCGGCGGGTTGGAACGTCGCGGCGTCGTCGACGATCACCGCGACGAACACGTCGTCCTCCCCGAGCGGCGCGGGCACCCCGATCGCCGCGCACTCGCGCACCGCGGGGTGCTCGGCGACGAGCGTCTCGACTTCGAACGACGAGATGTTCTCGCCCCGTCGGCGGATGGTGTCGCGGAGACGGTCGACGAAGTAGAACCAGCCGTCGGCGTCGCGGCGGAACGCGTCGCCGGTGTGGAACCACCCGTTGCGCCACGCCGCCGCGGTCTGGTCCGGCATCTTGTGGTAGCCGACGTTGAGCGCCCACGGCTCGGCACTGCGCACGAGCAGCTCCCCCACCTCGCCGTCGGGCACCGGCTCGTCGAACTCGTCGGCGATGCGCACCTCGGGCCAGGGGTAGTCCTCGCGGATGCGCCCACAGTTGGCCCACGGGCCGTGGTCCCACCCGGTGGTCACCGCCATGCCGGTCTCGGTCTGGCCGTACCCGGTGGCGACGCGCACGCCGAAGCGGCGCTCGAAGTCGTCGATCTCGGAAGTCATCGGCCCGAGGATCGCGTTGCGCAGTGGCGTGTCGGCGTCGTCGTCCCGCGGCGGCGCTGCGTGCAGCAACGCGGTCATCGGTCCCACCAGCGCGGCGGTGACGCAGCCGGTGGCGCGGATGTCGGACCAGAAGTCGCTCGCGCTGAAGCGATCGCGCAGCACGAAGCGGGCCTTGCGCGCCATCGCGTAGTTGAACGCCGACCGTCCGGAGTTGTGGAACAGCGGCATCGGGCAATACAGGCCGTCGCCGGCCACGAGCGCGTCGTCGGGCACCCACGACCAGAACTGGTACATCACGGCCCACGGCGTGATGACCGCCTTCGACGGTCCGGTGGTGCCCGACGTGAACATCAGCGAGTGCACGTCGCGGTACTGCGGACCGACGCGCTCGCTGGGTGCGCCGTCGTCCACGCCCTCATCGAGGCTGGCGCGCGTCGCGTCGTCGAGCTCGATGATCCGAGCCAGCTTCGGGGCGTCGGCCTCGACGGCGGCCACTGCGCCGCGGAACTCGGGCGCGACCACGAGCGTGGTCACGTCGGCGTGGTCGAGTGCATAGGCGAGCATGCGTCCGGTGAACGCGACGTTGAGCGGCACCTCGACGACCCGCAGCCAGGCGAGGGCGAGCATGGTGAGGTGCGCGTCGAAGGTGTTGGGGAGCATGGTCGCCACGTGGTCGCCCTCGGCCACACCACGCGCCGCGAGCGCGCCCGCCCAGGCGCGGGCGCGGCGGTCGAGCTCGGCGTAGGTGAGCCGTGCGCCGTCGACGTGCTCGAGTGCCACCGCGTCGGGAGTGGTGGCCGCGCCGAGAGCGACGGCGTGCGGAGCCAGGCAGGTCGGGTCGAGCATCGGTATGTAATATACGAACTCCGTGGATCTCGACCCGACCGACGAGCAGCAGTCGATCGTCGACGTCTTCGGGGATCTGGCCGAGAGCACCGTTCCCCTCGACCGCCTTCGTGACCACGAGCCGCTCGGGTTCGCGCCCGAGTTGTGGGCGCGGCTCGTCGCGGTCGGCGCCCCGGGGATGGCGGTGCCCGAGACTGCCGGCGGCGCCGGTGCCGGCCTGCTCGACCTCGCGCTGGCGGTCGAAGCGCTCGGTCGACGACTCGCGCCCGCGCCGCTGGTCGAACACGCGGTCGCAGCCCGACTCCTCGCCCAGGTCGACGCGCTGACGCCAGAGGTGCTCGACGGCGCGAGCGTCGCCACCCTCGCGCTGCGGCGGGCGCGCGATCAGTTCGCGCGCCTGGTGCCCGCCGGTGCCGTGGCGACGACCGTGGTCGCGTACGACGGCCTGCAGCTCGTGGTGCTCGACGGCGAACCTGGCGTGCACGTCGCGAACCTCGCGTCGGCACCGCTCGCCGACCGTGGCCTCGACGGCGCGCGCGTCGTGGCGTCGGGCGCGCTCGCGACATCGCTGTACCGTCAGGCAGTCGACGAGTGGCGCGTGCTCACCGCGTCGGCGCTGGTGGGGCTCGGGCTCGGCGCCTTGGAGATCGGCCTGCGCTACGTGAGCGAACGCGAGCAGTTCGGTGTCCCCATCGGTTCGTTCCAGGCGTTGCAGCACACGCTGGCCGACGTGAGCGTCGCCCTCGACGGCGCGCAGCTGCTGGCCCGCAAGGCGGCGTGGGCACACGACACGGTCGACGACCGCGCACCGGATCGCGCCTCAGAGCTCGGGGCGATGGCGTTCCTGTTCGCGGCGGAGCAGGCGCAGCGCGCGTCCGATCGCGCGCTGCACTTCCACGGCGGCTACGGGTTCATGGAGGAGTACGACATCCAGCTCTTCTATCGGCGCGCCAAGGGCTGGGCGAACGTCCTCGACGACCCGGCACGGGAGTACACGCGCCTCGCCGACCTCCGCTACGGACCGGTCACGGCGACGGCGTCGCCGGGCGGGGGCTGATCGTGGACTTCACCCCGTCGCCCACCGCCGAGCAGTTCGGCGACGAAGTGCGAGCACTGCTCGCTCGCGTCTACACCGACGAGCGTCGTCAGCACGCGCACGACACCGGCACCATGCACGACTGGGAATTGCACCGAGCGATGGCGGATCAGGGCTGGATCCGCCAGGCGCTGCCCGAGGCGCTCGGAGGCGGAGGGCGCGGTCCCGAGGAGCTGGCGGTGCTGTTCCGCGAGCTCGAGCTCGCGGGTGCGCCGTACGACGGCATGAGCATCTGCACGATGGTGGCGTCGGTGCTCGCACACGCAGGCAACGAGATGCAGCAGCGTGAGATCCTGCCCAAGTTGCTGAGCGGCGAGTCGCTCATCGCGCTCGGCTACTCCGAACCCGACGCCGGCTCCGACGTCGCCGCCGCCCGCACGCGTGCGGTGCGCGATGGTGACGGCTGGCAGATCGACGGCCAGAAGATCTTCACCAGCCTGGCCGAGGAGTCGGAGTGGGTGTTCCTGCTCACCCGCACGAACCTCGACGTGCCGAAGCACCGCGGGCTCACGTTCTTCCTCGTGCCGACGTCGGCACCGGGGTTCGAGCTGCAGCCCATCCGGACGCTGTCGGGCAAGCGCACGAACATGACCTTCTACGACGGCGTCCACGTCGGTGACGAGTGGCGCGTCGGCGAGGTCGACGGCGGCTGGCAGGTGATGCTGGTCGCGCTGTCGTTCGAGCGGGGTGTCGCCGGCGGTGTGCGCGACGCGGAGCGGTTGCTGGCGGTCGCCGAGGCGCACGCGCGCGCCGGAGTCGACGACGACGGGCGTCCGCTGCTCGAGCAGCCCACGCGCCGCGACGCGCTGGCGCGCCTCGCCATCGACGCCGAGGTGGCGGATCTGCTCGCGAGCCGAGCGGCGTGGGTGGCGGCGTCGGGTCGGCTCCCGGGCGTCGAGGGCGCCGCCAGCAAGCTGTTCGCCACCGAGGCGTTCCAGCGATCGGTCAACCGCCTGGTCGACGTGGCGGGACCGGCGGGCCTGGTGCAGGCGCACGCCGTGTCGGACCTGAGCGCGTTCTACGAGTACTGCTACCGCTTCGCTCCCGTCACCACCATCTACGGCGGCACCAGCGAGATCCAACGCAACCTCATCGCCCAGCGCGGGCTCGGCCTGCCGCGCGGCAGCTGACGGCGGGATCGTGCGCGGGCTGCCCGGCCTCACGCTCGGCCCCGAGGTCGAGGCGTTCCGCACCGATCTGCGGGAGTTCCTGCGCGACGCGCTCCGCGAGCCTGCCGCGGCCGGCACGCGCGACGTCACCGACCTCACCGGGTGGGAGCAGGCCTTCGAGCGCGAGGTCGTTCAGGCGGCGGGCGCCGCGGGTTACCTCGGCGTGAGCCTCCCCGCCGCGTTGGGCGGCGGCGGCAAGCCTCCGAGCTGGCAGGCGGCAGTGAGCTACGAAGCGGCGTACCACGACGCGCCCCTCATCGACACTGCCGCGGTGTTGGTCGCGCCGACGGTCGCCGCGTTCGGCACCGATGCGCAACGCGACACGGTCGTGCGCGCCGCGTGCGCGGGCACCGTGAACGCCTGCATCGCGTACACCGAGTCGGGCGCAGGGAGTGACCTGTCGAACATCGAGACGACCGCATCCGAGCAAGACGACGGCGGCTTCGTGCTCGACGGCGAGAAGGTGTTCGTCACCGGCGCGCACAAGGCCGACTGGTGCTGCACGATCACGCGCACCGATCCGTCGTCGACCGGCAAGCGCGGCCTCTCCATGTTCCTGGTCGACATGACGACTCCAGATGTCGAGATCGAGCGGATCGCCACCGCGAACCGGTGGACGTTGTCGACGGTGCGGTTCGTCGGCGCGCGCGTCGACGCCGACGCGCTGCTCGGCGACGCCGGCAACGGGTGGCGCCAGCTCAGCGGCGCACTCCTCGCCGAACGCAGCGGCGCGGCGTGGCTCGGCTGGGCGACGCGCACCCTGGAAGCGCTCCTCGACTCGTGCGCGGGAACCCGAAACCGGGTGGCGCGCGATGCGCTGGCCGACCTGGTGGCGCGCTGGTTCGCGGCCGTCGGCCACGTGCAACGCGTGGTGGCACTGCAGGACGCGGGCAGCGCCCCCTTCGCCGAGGGCGCGCTCAGCAAGGTCTGCGTGACCGAGCTCCTGCAACGCATCGGCCGGGTCGGCGCGACGCTGCTCGGACCCGACGCGCTGACCGCACCGGGGTGGTTCGGCGACGCGCTGCCGCAGTGGTTCGCCTACGAGGTGGTGGAGCGCCTCCACCCGACGCTGAGCGTGGGCGCCAACGAGATCCAACGCACGACGATCGCCGACGTGGGCCTGGGCCTCCCGCCCGAGCCCCGCACGTGATCAACGAGGCATCACTGACGACGAGCACTGGGGGGACCATGACGTACCGAGTGGTGGGGTGGTCGACGGGCGGTGTCGGGAAGCTGGCGATCCGCGCCATCGCCCGGCGGCCCGATCTCGAGCTGGTGGGCGTGTGGGTGCACAGCGCCGAGAAGGACGGTGTCGACGCCGGCACCCTCGCGGGCGTCGATCCGCTCGGGGTCACCGCGACCACCGACGCCGACGCGCTGTTGGCGCTCGCGCCGGACTGCATCTGCTACTCGGCGCAGGGCGAGGGCATGGACGCCGCCGCGGTGCCCGACATGGCCCGGATGCTCGAAGCGGGCATCAACGTGGTGACGGTGTCGACCCCGGGCCTGGTGCACCCACCCGGATACCAGGCCGACTGGCGTGCGCAACTCGACGCGGCGGCGACGCGCGGGAGCGCCACGCTGTACGCGTCGGGCATCGAGCCCGGGTTCGCCGGCGACCAGCTGCCCCTCACGCTGATGACGATGAGCGACACCGTCACTTCGGTGCGCACGCAGGAGATCTTCCTCTACGACGAGTACCCGGTGACGTTCGTGATGTTCGACGTGTTCGGCTTCGGGAAGCCGATGGAGTACGACGCGATCATGGCGATGCCCGGCGTGCAGTCGGGCTCGTGGGGTCCACCGATTCGCATGATCGCCGATCGCCTCGGCGTGGAGCTCGACGAGATCCGCGAGACGTACGAGAAGGTCGTGACGCCGCGCACGCTCGAGGTCGCGGCGGGCACGATCGAGGCGGGCACCGTCGGCGCAGTGCGCTTCGAGACCATCGGCGTGGTGAACGGCCGCGACGCGATCGTGATCGAGCACGTCAACCGCATGGCGTCGGACCTCGCACCCGAGTGGCCCACCGCGCGGCGCGACGGCACGTACCGCATCGTGATCGAGGGCAACCCCGACCTCACGTGCGAGCTCGAGGTCGGCGCGCCGGAGACGTCGAGCGACGACGGCATGGTCGCCACCACCATGCGCCTGGTGAACGCCATCCCCTACGTGTGCGACGCCCCCGCCGGCCTCACCACGTCCCTCGACCTCCCCTTGACCACCCCCAAGTTCGCCCTCTGATTCACGAGGTTGGCGGGTCAGGCGGTGCTGAGGGGGCCGGCGTAGGCGGCGGCGACGGCGGACTCGAAGGTGCGGTCGTGGAGCGGGTCGGCGACGTCGGGGAGGACGATGCCGCGGGCGTCGCAGTCGGCTCGCCAGGTGCCGAGCACCTGGCCGAAGGTGATGTCGTCGAGGTGCTCGTCGAACACGCGGGCGTCCTCGGCGTCGTGGAAGCACTCGGCCTTCCACGAGATGGAGATGCGGATGTCGTCACGACCGAAGTCGCCGAAGTCGCGGTCGCCCTTGGTGATGCGCCACCGGCAGCTGGCGGCATCGAACGACAGGAGCGAATCGATGGGCACCATCGCGAACCGGCCGTCGCCGACCGCCTCGACCCGGTGGTACATGAAGTCGTTGTCGCCGACGACCGCGAAGTTCGACGGCGGTTCGATGGTGACCTCGGGCGCGGCGACGCCGTCGGGCCAGTAGCTGAACCCGCCGTTGGGACCGTCGTAGTACCACGCGACCGCAGTCGCGACCTTGACGCGCCAGCGCTCGAACAGGCCCGACGTCGCCATCGCCTGCACCACCCACGCGGGGTACTGCGAGCGTTCGACGCCGCGGAACGTCGGCACGTCGGTGTGCTTGCGGTTCTGCGGCATCGGCGCGGTGAGGTTGGAGAACACGATGAGCGGACGCACGACTTCGGCGTCGAACACCTGCTGCGCGGCGGCGACGAGACGCTCGTTGTGCAGCACGTCGTCGACGCCGTCGATGTGCGTCTCGCGGGACGACACCCAGTCGCCGCGGTAGATCGGCATCGTCATCAGCTCGTCGTCGGCCATCACGCCCACCGCGTCGGGTGAGCCGTTGCGCGCCGCGTCCTTGTAGGCGTCGAGGGACGCCGCGAACTCGCGCAGCATCAACACGTGCGCGTAGGGGCCGTTGGTCTCGCACAGGCGCCACGCGAGCTCGGGATCGTCGAGCACACCCGTGACGCTGACGGGAGGACGGGGCGCGAGATCGGTCGTGGTCATCCGCCCGACGATACCGCCGGATGGTTTTTCGCCGCCTGCGTTTCGCCGATCTCGGCCTCGGGCAGTGAGAGGGACCTCCCCAACCGAAGGAACGTTCAGATGTCGAACGACGCAAAGGTCACCAAGGACCTCCTCCAGACCCTCGAAGACGGCCGGGCCGGCTTCGAGAAAGGCGCAGAGAAGCTGGACTCGACCGACGCCCCGGAGCTCGCGCCGACCTTCCGCAAGTACCGCGACCAACGGGTCGCGTTCGCGACCGAGCTGCGGAGCCTGGCGCAGCAGTACGGCGACCAGCTCGACGAGAGCGGGTCAGTGGCCGGCACCCTCCACCGCGGCTGGCTGACGCTCAAGGACGCGCTGGCCGGTTCGAAGCCCGACGGCGTGCTCGACGCGGCCGAGCAGGGTGAAGACCACGCGGTGAGCGAGTACGAGCAGGCCCTCGACGACGACATCTCGCCCGAACTGCGCGCCGTCGTCCAGCGTCAGCTCACGGAGATCCGCGCCGCGCACGACGAGGTCAAGGCGCTGCGTACGACGCTCTCGTAGCCGAGCGTGCGGCGCCGCGCTGACGCGGCGCCGCACATCGGCGTCAACCGATGGCGCGGTCGAGAAGCTTTCGTCATCGCTCCATCCCCGCTTGGGGGTCGTACTGGTTCAGTCGCGGAACTCGTCGGCGGCCATGTCCACCTCGTGCAGGCGCGCGATGCCCGCGGTG
>DASXXX010000231.1:0-2026 GCA_036502765.1 Acidimicrobiia bacterium
CGAAGCAGAAGCACTGGCGCGTCGAGGAAGTCCTGGAGCGTGCCCGGTGATCCAGCAGGAGAGTCGGCTCAAGGTGGCCGACAACTCGGGCGCGCGCGAGGTGCTCTGCATCAAGGTGCTCGGCGGTACCCGCCGGCGCTATGCAGGCATCGGCGACATCTTCGTCGCCACCGTGAAGGACGCGGTGCCCGGCGCAGCAGTGAAGAAGGGCGACGTCGTGAAGTGCGTCGTCGTCCGGACCAAGAAGGAGCGCCGCCGTCCCGACGGCAGCTACATCCGCTTCGACGAGAACGCGGCGGTGCTGATCAACGACCAGATGCAGCCGCGTGGCACGCGCATCTTCGGCCCGGTGGGTCGGGAACTGCGCGATCGCAGGTTCATGCGGATCGTCTCGCTGGCACCGGAGGTGCTGTGAGCATGGCAACCAAGGCCAAGCCCAAGATGAAGCTCAAGAAGGGTGACCACGTGCAGGTCATCCAGGGCAAGGACATCGGCAAGCGCGGTGAAGTCGCGCACGTCTTCCCCGAGCGCAACAAGGTGATCGTCGAGAGCTCCGAAGGCATCAACGTCTCGAAGAAGCACCAGAAGCCCACCAAGGCCACGATGCAGGGCGGCATCCAGGACAAGGCCATGCCCATCCACGTGTCGAACCTGATGCTGGTGTGCGGCAAGGACGGTCCGGTGAAGGTCGGCTACCGCATCGACCCCAACGGTGAGAAGCACCGCGTGTGCCGCAAGTGCGGAGCCGAGCTGTGAGCCCGACCGCCACTTCAGGGCCCAAGACACCCGTGCGTCCGCGCCTCAAGGAGCGGTACCTCACCGAGATCGTGCCCTCGCTCAAGAGCGAGCTCGAGCTCGGCAACGTGATGCAGGTGCCGCGCCTCGAGAAGATCGTGCTCAACTGCGGCGTCGGTCGCGCCACGCAGCAGGCTTCCCTGCTCGACGGCGCGGTTGCCGACCTCACGGTGATCACCGGTCAGAAGCCGCTCGTCACCCGGGCCAAGAAGTCGATCGCGGGCTTCAAGCTCCGCGAGGGCAACGCCATCGGCGCCAAGGTCACGCTGCGGGGCGACCGCATGTGGGAGTTCTACGACCGTCTGGTGAGCGTGGCGATCCCGCGCATCCGCGACTTCCGGGGGCTCAACCCGAAGTCGTTCGACGGCCGGGGCAACTACACGTTCGGCATCACCGAGCAGCTGATCTTCCCGGAGATCGATTACGACAAGATCGACACCGTCCGCGGGATGGACATCACCATCGTCACCACGGGCACCACCGACGACCAGGGCCGCGCACTCCTGCGGGCACTGGGATTCCCGTTCCGCCGCGACGAGCAGAACCAGGGGTAAGGAACACATGGCGAAGAAAGCCCTTGTCCAGAAGCAGCAGCGCACTCCGAAGTTCAAGGTGCGCGGGTACACGCGGTGCCGCCGCTGCGGCCGCGCGCGCTCGGTCTACAAGCGCTTCGGTCTCTGCCGCATCTGCTTCCGCACCATGGCGCACGCGGGCGAGATCCCCGGCGTGACCAAGGCATCGTGGTGAGGCCCGAGATGAGTCGGCCTGAGCTGAGTCGGCCTGAGCTGAGTCGGGAGGCACGCTCATGATGACCGACCCGATCGCCGACATGCTCACCCGTCTGCGGAACGCGAACACCGCGTTCCACGACGAGGTGCTGATGCCGTCGTCGAAGCTGAAAGAGGCCTTGGCCCGCATCCTCGAACGCGAGGGGTACATCGCGGGCTGGGACGTCGCCAAGGACGAGCGACGCCCCGGCAACCAGCTGAAGATCGAACTGAAGTACACGCCCGACCGCAAGCGCACGATCTCCGGACTGAAGCGCGTCTCGAAGCCCGGCCTCCGGGTCTACATGGGCTCGCACGACGTTCCGCGCGTGCTCGGCGGCATGGGCATCGCCATCCTCTCGACCAACCAGGGACTCATGACCGACCGCGAGGCGCGCAAGCGTCGCGTGGGCGGCGAGGTCCTCTGCCAGGTCTGGTAACGGAGCACCCGATGTCACGAATCG
>DASXXX010000232.1:0-14007 GCA_036502765.1 Acidimicrobiia bacterium
CAGATCGACCGGACGGGTGGCGCGCTCGAGCAGTGCGATGGCGGCGTCGCCGTCGACCGCGACCACGACGTGGTAGCCGGAGCCGCGCAGGATCTCCGCGATCAGCGAGCGCACCTCCGTCTCGTCGTCGACGACGAGCACTGTGGGGTGGTCGTCGTCGGCGAGGTCGAGCACCTCGTGGGCGCCCGAATGATCCTCGATGGCGGGGAACGTGACGATGAACGTGGTCCCGCGGCGGAGCTGGCTGTCGACCTCGATGGTGCCGCCGGCGGCCCGGACGATGTCTTCGGTGGTGGAGAGGCCCAGTCCGGTGCCGAAGCCGGGTGGCTTCGTGGTGAAGAACGGTTCGAAGATGCGGGCCCGTGTGGCCGCGTCCATCCCCGCGCCGGTGTCGGTGACGCACAACACGAACGCGCGCGTCGTGGGATCGGTGCGCGTCGTGATGGTGACCTGACCGCCGGAGGGCATCGCGTCTCTCGCGTTCACCACGAGGTTGAGGACCGCCTGTTCGAGGCGGTTGGGATCGGCGACGATCGTCGGGGGATTGGCGGCGAGGTCGAGCTCGAGGGTGACCGCGGCGCCGAGCACCTGGTGGAACAGCTCCTGCACGTCGTGGAGGCGCGCGTGCACGTCGAACGGCTCGGGTTCGTCGCGTTGACGGCTGAACGCCATGAGGTCGTCGGTCAGCGCGGCGGCGCGGTCGGTGGCACGCTGCACGGAATCGATGCGCGCTCGTGCCGACTCGAGCACCTCGAGATCGTCCTGCAGCAGCTCGACCTGGCCGCGCATGACCGAGAGCACGTTGTTGAAGTCGTGGGCGATGCCGCCGGCGAGGCGCGCCACCGACTCCATCTTCTGCGCCTGCAGCAGCTGTTGGCGGAGGTTGGTGCGCTCGGTGACGTCGCGCAGCACGACCACCTGCAGCTGCGACGTGGAGTCGCCGCGGCGCAGCTGCGACTCGCTGAGCTCGACCCACACGATGTTGCCGCGCGCGTTGACGATGCGCGCCTCCTGCGGCAGTGCCTCGGGGAGGACGACGCGGGGGAACTCGTGCTCGCCGCTCTCGTCGGGCCACAGCGCTCGCAGTTCGGTGCCGACCAGCGCGTGGTCGGGCATCGCGAGCAATTGGCACAGCGCTCGGTTCGTCTCGACGATGCGACCCCCGAGGGTGGTGACCGCCATCGCCACCGGCGAGTCATGGAAGGTGCGCCGGAACCGTTCGGCGGCCGCGGCGCGCCCGGCCTCGGCCGTGTCGCGTTCCTGGAACGCCAGGGCGAGCGCAATCGCGGTGAACACCGTGATCGCCGCGTACGTCTGGAGGAGGACGACGGCGTCGCGCGGGGTGACGGCGTCGACGAAGGGCCCGGCGAGTCGCGCTGCCGACCAGTCGGCCGCGGCGATGAGCGTCAAGCCCGACCACGCCACGGCAGCCGGCCCGAAGCGGAGCGCGCCCCACAGCAGCACGAGCGCGCCCGCGAACACCAACGGGTCCTCGAGCTGGGTGATCGCGACCGCGACCCCGGCGACCGCGAGGAGCAGCAACCCCGCTTCGATGTCGCGACCGCGCAGGTACGACGCGGGCGCGCGGGTGAGCAGGGTGAGCGCCGCGGTCGGGACGAGCACCATGCCGGCGCCGATCGCGATCGCGAGCGGCCAGGCGGTGCGCCACAGCACCGAGGTGCTTGGCTCGCGGTTGATGGCGACGGCCAGGGTGAGCAGTGCCGCGCCCAGCACACCGCCGACCGTGGCCGCGGCGACCAGCGTGCACAGCTCGCGCACCTGCGTGAGCCGGAACGGCCCGCGCGCGTACCAACGCGCCAGCACCGCGGACGCGAGCGCGGCGGCCGTGACGGCGACCGCGTGACCGACGACGAGCTCGACCGGCGCGTCGTGCCAGGCGGCCGCGGCCGCGACGGCGAGCGCACCCGCGACCAGCGGCGCAGCCCACACTCGGGGTGCCGACAGGAGCAACGCCACGAGCACGACGCCGGGCGCCGCCGCGAGCGCCGGCGTGACCACGCCTCGTGGATGGAGCCACCAGCCCCAGAGCGCGACCCCGAACACCACGATCGCGACGACGAGCGCGGGGAGGGTGGCCCGCACCATCCGAGGTGCGCGCCCACCCTCGGTGGCGTTGGGAATGACGTCGACCAACGCGTCCTCCGGGCCCGGTGCCTCGGACTGACGCTACCAATCAGGGTGCACGCCCGTTGGGACGGAGCGAGCCGTGCCAGTGATCGGGGGAGACTTGGTGATCGGGGAAGACTTGGCGACCGGGCCCGCGGGCAGGACGAGCCCGGTCGCCATCGGGGGTAAGGCGGGGACCCACCCCCGGCAGTGCCAGGAAGGGGCGGCTACCTGGCACCGAACAACGCGACCATCCAGACCCGGCCCGCACCGTCGGTCACGACGCCGACGCCGACCCGGTTGAACCCGCCGTTGAGGATGTTGGCGCGGTGGGGTCCGGACGCCATCCACATGTCCTCAGCCGTGAAGGCGTTCGTCCCCGGCCCGGCAACGAGCAGGTTCTCCCCCAGCGACCACCAATCGGCCATCCAGGGGGTGTTGATCATTCCCGCGAGGTCGGAGTGCCAGAGGTAACCGCTGGCCGCGATTTCCTGTGCGTGGGCCTGGGCCAGGCGGTAGAGCTGGTCGTCCCAGCCGAGACCGCCGAGGCCGTTGGCACCTCGGTCCTGGTTCATCGCCTGCACCATGTCGCCGGTGGTCCCGCTCCCGGGGCTTCCCGGGGGCGCGCAGGCGGCCGCGGCGAGCGCCACGGCAACGACCGCGACGACGGGGGCGAAGATCCGCCAGCGGCGTGTCGGGCGCGCCGCCGGCGGGTTGGGGGTGAGGGTGGCGGTGAGGTTGAGGGTGGGGGTGAGGTCGAGGGTGGGGGTGAGCGTCATGGGGTTGGGTGGGGTCTCCAATGCCATGGCGGAGAGAGTGACGGAGTGAGTTCCGCTGGTGATCCAGTCGGTGTCAACGGGTCTTCAACTCCCCCGATGCGGCCGGATCGCTCAAGGCGGACCGCCGCGACTCCGACAAGTGGTCGTGGACAACTCTCTGCCCGTCGTCGCCGCGCTCGCGGCCATCGTGGCCGTCGTCGCCACCGTCGTGGCCTGGCGGGCGGGCCGACGGGCCCGACGCGCTGCCGACCTGGTTGCCCAGCTCCTCGAGCCGCCGGTGCTCGAACCGGTCCCCGCGCCAGACGCCGCGCCGTCCGTCGCAGCCGCGGCCTCGATCGCCCCGGTCGCGCCGGTCGAAATGGCTGCGCCCGTCGAACTGGCTGCGCCCGCGGCGTCGGCCGAACCGATGCCCACCATCGCAGTCCCGGTCCAGCCGGCTCGCGACGATCGCCGGGGCGCCGCGTCGGGCGCGGGCGACGGCAACGACCCCGCGCCGACGCGCATCCCCGTCCTCGACCTCGACCGCCTGCGCTCGTGGCTCACGCTCGGCGACGTGAACTTCGGTCGCCTCGCCATCGTGTCGGTCGAGATCGACAATCTCGCCTTCGTGGAGGAACGGCTCGGCTACGCAGCCGGCGGTCATCTCATCGAAGCGATCACGCAACGACTGCGCACCGTCACGCGCCCGCGTGACGTCGTCGCGCACGTCAACCGCGAGCGGTTCGTGCTCGTGTGTCGTGACGTCCCGGACCGTCAGGCCGCGGAGGGTCTCTCCGAGCGCATCGCGATGGGCGTCGCCCATCCGTCGGTGATGCTCGCGGGCGTGGCCGAAGTGACCGCCAGCATCGGCGTCGCACTGGCCGGTCACCTCGACGAACGGCCCGAGAGCGTGCTGCGAAGGGCGATCAAGGCCGGCAACCAGGCCAAGGCGCTGGGCGGTGCGCGCATCGAGATCAGCGAAGCACCGGTCTCGACGTCGTTCGCCGACGGTGAGCTCGCAGGCGCAATCGCTCGTGACGAGCTGCGGCTGCACTACTTGCCGATCGTGAGCTGTGCGACCGGACGCGTCGCGGGGTTCGAGGCACTCGTGCGTTGGGAGCACCCGGAGCACGGGCTGCTGCTCCCGGGCGAGTTCCTGCCCGAGGCGGAGGCGAACGGCACGATCGTGCCGCTCGGCACGTGGACGGTCGAGCACGCGTGCCGCCAGATGGCGTCGTGGCAGCAGCACGCGGGCGCGACCCTCAAGCTCAACCTCAACCTCTCGGCTCGGCAGTTCGCCGATCCCGCGCTGCCCGCGCAGGTCAAGCGGATCATCGGCGAGACCGGCTTGGCGCCGGGCGCGGTGTGGCTCGAGATCACCGAGACCACGCTGTTCCACGACCGTGAGGCCAGTGAGCAGACGATGGGTCGGCTCCACGAGCTCGGCGTGCGCATGGTGATCGACGACTTCGGCACCGGTGCGTCGTCGTTGGCGTCGCTCAAGCACTTCCCGCTCGATGCCATCAAGATCGCGTCGACGTTCGTCGCCGACCTCGGCCGTGACCGCGACAGCGACGCCATCTGCAGCGCGATCGTCGAGCTCGCCCACTCGCTCGGGCTCTGTGCGATCGCGGAGGGCGTCGAGACGCTCGAGCAGTTCGCCGCCCTGCGCGCGCTCGACTGTGAGCTCGTCCAGGGGCACCTGTTCGGACCGGCGCGGCCCGCCGAGGACTACGGCGCAGCACCGGCGGCGACGCTCGGTGTGGTCGGCACCTCCGACGGCGCCACGCCGGCCGGCTGAATCAGCGCTCTCCCGCGCTGATCTCCCGACCTCCGTGAGGCATCCTGGCCCGATGCGACCGGTTCGGCGCGCGCGGCCGACGCCGGTGCTCCTCGTCATCCTCATCCTGACTGCGCTGCTGGCGACGGCGGCTGCTGCCGTCCCTGCCGGCGCCGACTCGGCCCGCTCGTCGCTGACGTGGAGGGCATGTGGCAGCGGCTTCCAGTGCAGCACCCTCGCGGTCCCGCTCGACGCGTCGGCACCCGAGCGCACGGTGGACCTGGCAGTTGTCCGCGTTCGCGCGCGCGACTCGGACTCGCGCATCGGCACGCTCGTCGTGAACCCGGGTGGTCCGGGTGTTCCCGCGGTGGAGTACCTCCGCGGGGTCGCGTCGACGTTGCCGGAAGCGGTGCGCGATCGATTCGACCTCGTCGCCTTCGATCCGCGTGGTGTGGGTGCGAGCGAGCCCGTCGAGTGCCTCGACAGCCTCGATCCCGTCTTCGACGAGGCGTTCGAACCCACGACCGCGGTTGCCCGCACCGAACTGGTCGACGAGATGACCGCGCTGGCCCAGCAGTGCGCGGCGCGCAACGGCGATCTTCTCGGACACGTGTCGACGCTCGACGCCGCAGACGACCTCGAACAGCTCCGGATCGCGCTGGGGGAGGACCGCCTGTCGTTCCTCGGCTACTCCTACGGGACGTTCCTCGGCGCGACCTACGCGCAGCACCATCCCGACCGGGTGCGTGCGTTCGTGCTCGACGGCCCGGTCGACCCGTCGATGTCGGCGCGCGCGGTGACGCTCGCGCAGGCGCGCGGGTTCGAGCAGGCGCTCGACGACTTCCTGGACCACTGCTCCGACCAACGCGGCTGCGCGTTCCACCACGGGGGCGACGCGGCCGCGGCCTACGACGCGTTGCGGGCGACGGCGGGTCGGACCCCGCTCGCCACCAGTGATCCCGACGGCCGCACGCTGAACCAGACCCGCTTCGACGCGGCAGTGCTCCAGCAGCTGTACCTCGGACGCGCCGCGTGGTCGGGGCTTGCCGACGCGCTGGCCGCGGCCGAACGGGGTGACGCATCGACGTTGCTCGCCGGTGCCGACGGGTTCGTGGGCCGCACCGACGACGGCGGCGACGACCATGCGCTCGAGTCGTTCTGGGCGGTCACGTGCCTCGATGGTCCGGTCGTCACCGGCGCCGATGCGGCGGCCCAGCTGGAGAAGCGCGCGGTGGAGGTCGCACCGCGGATGGGAGCGTTCATCGTGAACAACAGCCTCCCGTGCTCGGTGTGGCCGGTGCCGCCGGTCGCGCCGGCCGGTCGTCTCACCGCCGCGGGTGCACCGCCGATCCTGGTGATCGGCACGACCTTCGACCCGGCGACGCCGCTCGCGCAGGCGCGTTCGTTGGCCGGAGGACTCGAACGTGGTCGCCTGCTCGTCGCTGACGGTGAGCAGCACACCAGCTTCAACAACGGCAACCAGTGCGTCGACGACATCGTCGTCAAGTACCTCGTCGACCGCAAGGTCCCGCGCATCGGCACCCGCTGCTGAGCTACTCCTTGCGGGTGACCCAGATCTGTTCGGCGGGCCAGCGGCGGGCCCAGCGGGCGTCGAAGTCGTCGTACGACGTGCTCGCGTGCTTCGGCGCGCGCAGCTCCACCAGGTCGTCGACCACGAGTCCGTGGCGACGGAAGCAACGGATCCACTCGCCGTACGGCAGCTGGAAGTCGACCGTGCCCTCGCCGGCGCCGTCGTCGAAGCGGCGGATGCCGAAGTACGAACGGCGGAGCCGGCGTCCGACGCGTTCCCGGTCGAAGTTCCACGCCAGGTAGGGCCATGGCGTCGTGTGCGAGAACACGAGCCGACCGCCGGCACGGAGGAGTCGCGCCACCTCCGGTACGGTGTGCTCGGGATCGCAGAACGACATCGCGCCGTGGTCGCACATCACGAGATCGAACGAACCCGCGGCAAGGGGGACGGTCTCCGCGCTCGCGCACACCAGGGGTACGCGCGTCTCGGTTGCGCCGAGCAACTCCCGCGCGTGCCGGAGCTGACCGCTCGACTGGTCGAGCGCGACCACCCGCGCGCCGCGGCGCGCGAGATGGATCGACCAGCGCGCGTCGCCGCAGCCGAACTCCAACACGTCGAGCCCGCGCACGTCACCCAGGACCGTGAGGTCTGCTTCCCCGATCTGCCACACGCCCCACGTCGCGGCGTCAAGCCGCGGTGCGTGCGCGGCCTGGTAGTCGTCGGCGTCGGCGTCCCAGAACTCGCGGTTCCGGCGCTCGTGATCGGAGACGCCTGACGAGCTCAATCGAGCGGGAGCACGAGGAAGGCGATCGCGCAGTACTGGAGGAGCGCGGCCAGGATCACGAAGATGTGGAAGATCTCGTGGTAGCCGAACGTCTCGGGCCACGGGTCGGGCTTGCGCGCCGCGTGCACGATCGCGCCGATCATGTAGAGCACACCACCCCCGGCGACGAGCAGCACGCCGTCCCACCCGGTCGCCTCGTACAGCGGGATGAACGAGAACGCGCCGATCCATCCGAGGAACATGTACACCGTCGTGACGTACCCCCGCGGCGCGGGGATCGGCATCCACTCGAACATGATCCCCGCGGTCGCGACGACCCACACCGCGGTGAGCGTCGCCGCGCGAGCGGTGCCGTCCATCGCCAGTAGCGCGATCGGGGTGTACGTGCCCGCGATCATCAGGAAGATCGCGGTGTGGTCGAGTTGCAGCAACCGCTTGGCCGTGGCGTGCGACCAGTTGCCGCGGTGGTAGAGCGCGCTGGCGCCGAACATGCCGACCATGCAGGTCGCGTACACCGCGGCTGCGAACGTCGCGAGCCCTGCCGGTGCGGTTGCCACCAGCGCGACGGCCGCGACCGCGGCGACGAACAACGCGTAGAAGTGTGACGCGCCGCGGTACCGCGGCTTCGGGAGTGTGTACGCGGGAACCCGCCGCGCGGTCGCCAGTCGTCCCGATTCGGAGCTCACGCCGACGGCTGCTCCTCGGGGGGCGGTTGCTCCCGAGCCGCGAGGGCGCGCACTTCGGCGCGGTGGGTGTAGCGACACGCGATCGCGCCGATCACCAACGCGACGAAGGCGGTGATGCCCCACGGCACGCCGAAGATGAGACCGAGGAACACCAGGGCGAGGAAGGCCACTGCGCTGTCGACCCCGAAGTGCACGATGAGCGGTCGGGGTGGACGCGCAGGAAGGGCGCCGGGTGCCGGCGGCGGGCTCGGATCCGTCGTCACGCGTTGCTCAGCGTACCGGCCGCCGCCGTCAACTCAGCACGACGAGACGGGTCTCGGTCATCTCGTGCACCGCGTAGTGCGGACCCTCGCGGGTGTTGCCGCTGTCGCGCACGCCGCCGTAGGGCATCTGGTCGGCGCGCCACGTCGGGACCTCGTTGACGAGGACGCCTCCGAAGTCGAGCTCACGCGCCGCGCGGAGGGCGAGCGGGAGGTCGCGGGTGAAGATCGCGGCCTGCAGGCCGTACCGCGTGTCGTTGGCCAGGCGGAAGGCGTCGTCGACGTCGCGGTAGGTCTGCACCGTGATCACCGGCCCGAACACCTCGAGGCTGCACACCTTCATGTCGGGTTGCACGTCGATGAGCACGGTCGGCGCAAGGACGCCGTTGTGTTCGGCCCCACCGGTGAGCACCTTGGCCCCCGCCGCCACGGCTTCGTCGATCCACGACTCGACCCGCTCGCGCTCGCCGGTGGAGATCAGCGAGGAGACGTCGGTGGCCTCGTCGAGCGGATCGCCGACCACCAGCGCCTCGACCTTCGGCACCAGCTGATCGAGGAAGCGGTCGGCGATCGACTCGTGCAGGTAGACGCGCTGGGTCGAGATGCACGACTGGCCGGCGTGGCTGAACCCGGCGACCGAGATCTTCGCGGCTGCGGTGTCGACGTCGCCGTCGGGCTCGATGATCACCGGAGCGTTGTTGCCCAGCTCGAGGCCGACCTTCTTCTGGGGCGCACGGGCCTTGATGCCCCAACCCACCTCGGGCGAGCCGGTGAAGGTGATGAGCGCGATGTCGCGATCGTCGACGATGGCGTTGCCGACGGTGCCGCCGCTGCCGGTGACCACGCTGAGGTACCCGCTCGGGAGGCCGCACTCGTCGAGGAGCAGCTCGGCGAGCGCGATCGCGGACAACGGGGTCTGCGAGGCCGGCTTCAGCACCACGGGACACCCCGCCGCGATCGCGGGTGCCAGCTTGTGCGCGACCAGGTTGAGCGGGAAGTTGAACGGGCTGATCGCGCCGACGACACCGATCGGCATCCGCAGGGTGAAGCCGATCTTGCCGTCGCCGACGTCGGACGCGTCCAACGGCACGACGTCGCCGGCGAGCCGACGGGCTTCGACCGACGCGAACGTGAAGGTCGATGCCGCACGCTTGGCCTCGACGCGCGCGGTCTTGATCGGCTTCGCGGCCTCCTCGGCGATGATGTGGGCGAACTCCTCGGTGCGTTCCGCGAGCAGGTGCGCGGCACGGTCCAGGATCTCGGCTCGGCGCCACGGCGGGAGCGGCTCGCGCTTCAGTGCGGCCTTCGCGAACGCGACCGCACGGGTCACCTCCTCGGCGCCGCATGCGGGCACGCGGTCGATCTCGTGGCCGTCGAACGGAGACCGCACCACGATCTCGTCGCCGGTGCTCGATGCACCGGCGCGTTCGTCGCCGATCGGAAGTGTGCGCATGGCAGGTTCGCCTTTCGCGAAGGGGAGCGGGTCAGGCCCCGAAGGGATGGCCAGCCGAGAGATGGGTGGTGAGCTCGAGCTCGCGGTCGAGCACCTTCTCGAGCAGTGCACGCTTGCGACGCGCGCCCCAGATCTCGAGTTCGGCATCGTCGAGCGCGCGCACACGCAACAGTACGAGCGACGGCGTCACCATCGCGTCGAGTCCGTACACGTTCTGGTTGCGGCTGCGGTCGAGTCCGTCGGCCACGCGCAGGATCGCGGCCAGGGTCCGCACGCGCTCGATCGCATCCGCGTCGAGCAGGGGGAACTCGTCGGACACGCGCGGATCGCCGCGACGGTGCCAGCGCACCACGGCCGCGAGCAGCTCCACCTCGTCGGGCGCGAAGCCGCGCAGCTGGCCGTTGCGCACCAGGTAGGCGCCGTGCTTGTGGTGGCCGCTGCTGGCGACGTGTTCGCCGATGTCGTGGAGGAGCGCCGCGAACTCGAGGAGCTCGCGGTCGGCGTCGTCGAGCCCGTGCATCTCGGTGGTGGCGTCGAAGAGGTCGAGCGAGAGGTTCGCCACCTGACGGGCGTGCGACTCCGACCAGTTGCACCGGCGGGCCAGGCTCAGCACCGCGCTGCCGCGGATCGCGTGCGGGTCGTCGGACCAGTCGGTGGGATCGTGGTGGCGGCCGGCGTCGAGCACGATGCCCTCGCGCAGTGCCCACTCGCTGATCGTCAGCTGGTCGAACCCGAACACGTCCATCGCCGTGGCGAGCACCATCGACCCGGCGACGATCAGGTCGACCCGCCGGGCGTCGAGGCCCCCGAGCCGCAGCCGGTCGGCGGCGGTCGACGCCATGACGTCGTGGTGCAGGGCGAGGAACTCGGTGCGGTCGATGGTGAGCTGGTTCAACGTGGCCGGCGTGTCCTCGTCACGGCGGGCCAGGACCATCTCGGCCAACGACTCGAGCGTGCCGCTGCTCCCGACCGCGAGCTTTGGTTCGTAGGGCGCCACCTCGTGCACGACCGGCGCGAGGACGGCTTCGATGTGGTCGCGCAGCGCGCGGCGGTCGCGCTTGGAGATCGGGTCGGAGCGCACGAACTCGGTGCTCAGGCGGGCGACGCCCAGCGGGACGCTCGTCGCCCACATGAGGCTGCTGGCGTCGCCCACCATCACCTCGAGGCTCCCGCCGCCGAGGTCGAAGCACAGCGCGGGCGACGGGTCGAGCACCACCGACGCGCGCACCGCGCCGAAGATGAGGCGCGCCTCCTCGAGGCCACCGATGACTTCGATGTGCACGCCGGTCTCGGCCCGGATGCGGTCGACCACCTCACCGCCATTGGCGGCGCGGCGGATGGCCGCCGTCGCCTTGGCCAGGATCTCGGTGGCGCCGGCGGCCTCGGCGAGGAGACGGAAACGACGCACGGTGGCGACCGCCTGGTCGGTTGCGGTGGGCGGAATCGAGCCGTGGCGGCTCACGACGTCGCCCAGCCGCAGCATCTCCTTCTCCTGCACCAACGGATCGATGTGGCCGTCGGCGTGCACGTCGGCCACGAGCAGGTGGAACGAGTTCGACCCCAGGTCCATGGCGGCGACGCGCATCGGCTCCCACGCTACGGGAGGAACGGAGTCGGTCGGGACGGAGCGAGCGGATGCGAGCGAGGGTGGGTGCCGTCACGTGCGCCGCAGCCGCGCGAACGGCCCGGTGATCGCGAGCACGTAGCCGTCGTCCTGGATGTTCGCGAACAGCGTCTTGCGATCGGGCGAGAAGTTCACCCCGGTGAACTCGCTGCCGCTCAGCGCGTTGCGTGCGAGCACGAAGGGTGCGCCGTCGAGCAGCGCGACGAGGTGCTGCGTGCCGAGGCCGTCCTCGGCGATCATCAGCCCGCCCCACGGATTGACGGTGATGTTGTCCGGACCGTCGGGCTGGTCGGCGGTGGTGCCCGACGGGTCGGGGTTCAGCGGGAAGTAGGCCTCGAGGCTCAACGTCGCCGCGGCCGGCGAGTACGACCAGACCTGGCCGTCGTGCTCGGCCGCGCTCCCGTCGGTCAGGCGGGCGAACGAGCAGACGATGTAGGCGCGGTCGTCGCCCCACCACATGCCCTCGAACTTGCGGCTGCGGGTGACGTCGTCCGTGAACTGCTTGCGCGTCGACACCGGGATGCCCTGAGGATCCGGGACCGCCTTCCACTGCACGGGCAGCTGCGTGCCGACCTCGGTGTAGACGGACAGGTCGGGCACACCGGGCACCGACATCGCTTCGAGCAGTCCGCCCCGGCGCAACGTGAACAGGTTGTTCGGCAGCGACGCGGGGGTGAAGCGGTAGAGCAGGCCGTTGGGGCTGCTCGCGTCCTCGGTGAGGTAGAGGTGACCGCGGCGAGGGTCGGCCACGACCGCCTCGTGCGCGAAGCGACCGAGCGCGGTGAGGGGCGTCGGGTCGAGGTTCGCGAACGGCACGTAGGGCGACACCTCGACACGTAGCCGTGGTCCTTCGTGAACGCGCCGCCGGCGCGCTGCTCGGTCTCCTCGCAGCTCAGCCACGTCCCCCACGGCATCGCGCCGCCGGCGCAGTTGCTGAAGGTCCCGGCCAGGCTCACGTACTCGAGGAGGGCGCGGTTGCGACCGTCGACGAGGATCGTCGTGGTGCCGCCACCTGAGCCGGGGTCGTAGGTGAGGTGGGCGTCGGCGACCGCGGGGAACACGTCACCGATGCTCTGCTCGTGGTTGTTCACGAGCACCGTCGTGCCGAAGATGCCCGGGAACGACGCGGTGCCGTCGGGTCGGCCGGGCACCACGCCGTTGCCGAAGCCCGTGAGTTGCCGTCCCGCCTGGGTGACGATGTCGTAGCGGAAGCCGGGGGGCAGGTCGAGCAGCCCGTTCGGGTCGGGCACCAGCGGGCCGTAGCCACTCGGTGCCGCGCCCGCGGGGAGCGCGATGCGGAGGCCGTCGAGGTAGCCACCGACGAGCAGACCCGCACCGGCGAGCGCGGACGACTTGAGCAGATCGCGACGAGACAGCATGACGCATCCCTCCAGAGTTCGGCATGCATGGCGGGCATGCATGGGGTTGTGTTGTCGCCGCAGCGTCCCCACCCGACATGACGCCCAGGTGGCGCGCGCGCGTGGACTCTTGGTGGAACGCGCGCGAAGTCGACGTCAGAACTTCGCGCTCGGGTCGTCTCGTACTGTTTCCTCCGTGAACGGTGCAGAGCTCGCGCCACCAGCTCGCTTCCGCGCCATGGGCACCGACGTCGAGGTGCACGCGGTCGGCGCCGACGCGCGCGCGATCGCAACACTGGGTGCGCGCGCGATCGACGCGCTCGAGCGGCTCGAGGCGCGCTGGTCGCGCTTCCGTCCGTCGAGCGAGCTGTGCCGCCTCAACGACGCCGCCGGCGCGCCGGTGATCGTGTCGCTGAGCACGTTCTCGTTGATCGCGCGCGCCATCGACGCGTGGCGCGACACCGGCGGGCGCTACGACCCGACGGTGCTCGCCGCGCTCGAAGCCGCCGGGTACGACCGCGACTTCGACGCGGTCGCGCGCGCCCGTGACGACACACCCGGATCACATCCCGACGTGCCGGGCTGCGGCGACGTCGAGCTCGACTCGCTGGTGTCGGCGGTGCGGCTTCCCGCGGGCGTCGCGCTCGACCTGGGCGGCATCGGGAAGGGCGCGGCGGCCGACGAGGTGTCGGCCGAACTGCTCGATGCCGGTGTTGCCGGCGTGACCGGTGTGCTGGTGAACCTGGGTGGCGATCTGCGCGCCCGCGGCGACGCCCCTCGGCCGCACGGGTGGGTCGTCGATGTCGACGACCCCCTCGCCACCGGTCGCACCGGGCTCCTGGCGCTGGCCGAGGGTGCGATCGCCACCAGCACCAAGCTGCGCCGGACCTGGACCCGTGGCGACCGCACGCTGCACCACCTGATCGACCCCCGTACGGGGGAGCCGGCCGAGTCGGGGCTGGCCTCGGTCACGGTCGTGGCCGGGGAGGCCTGGCGGGCCGAGGTGTTGGCGAAGGCGGCGTTCGTCGCGGGGGTCGACGACGGGCCCGCACTGGTCGAGGCCGCGGGGGCGACCGGGTTGCTCGTCACCGACGACGGTGACGTGCTGGAGCTCGACGGGCTCATCCGCTTCCGTCCTTGATCATCGGGGCCCAGACCGTCGGACCGTCGTCGCCGGCCGGTGATCTACCCTCGGGGGAGATCATCCGCGCGACAAGGGGACATCCCATGGCCGACACCGCCGTCCGAGACGAGCGCTGGTACCTGCCGAAGTACGACACGGCCGAGGAGGAGCGCCAGCACCGCAAGCAGCGCCTTGCCGCCGGCTTCCGCATCTTCGGGAAGTTCGGCTTCGAGGAGGGCGTCGCCGGCCACATCACCGCGCGCGACCCCGAGCGGCTCGACCACTTCTGGGTGAACCCGTTCGGGATGGCCTTCAGCCACATCCGGGTGTCCGACCTCATCCTCGTCAACTCGCAGGGCGAGGTCGTCGAGGGCGACGGCAGCGTGAACACCGCCGCGTTCGCCATCCACTCGGCGTTGCACGAGGCGCGGCCCGACATCACCGCCGCCGCCCACTCGCACTCGCTGTACGGCAAGGCATGGTCGTCGCTGGGCCGGTTGCTCGACCCGCTCACCCAGGACGC
>DASXXX010000233.1:0-13933 GCA_036502765.1 Acidimicrobiia bacterium
GATGATGTTCGGGCAGTGGGGCAACCCCGACCACGACGAATCGATCGCCGTGATCCACGCCGCCCTCGACGCCGGCATCAACTTCATCGACACCGCCGACGTGTACTCGGCCGGCGAGTCGGAGGAGATCGTCGCCAAGGCGATCGCCGGTCGTCGCGACGACATCGTGCTCGCCACCAAGTTCTACGCACCGATGGGCGCCGACCGCAACATGGTGGGCGCGTCGCGCCGTTGGATCATGCGCGAGTGCGAGGCCAGCCTCCGTCGCCTGAACACCGACCACCTCGACCTCTACCAGGTGCACCGCCCCGATCCGAACGTCGACATCGACGAGACGCTCGGCGCGCTGAGTGATCTCGTGCACCAGGGCAAGGTGCGGTACCTGGGCAGCTCCACCTGGCCGGCGTCGGCGATCGTCGAAGCGCAGTGGGTGTCGGAGCGACGCGGTCGCGAACGCTTCGTGTGCGAGCAGCCCCCGTACTCCATCCTCGTACGCGGCATCGAGGCCGACGTGCTCCCCACCTGCAAGCGGTACGACATGGCGGTGATCCCCTGGAGCCCGCTCGCGGGCGGGTGGCTGTCCGGGAAGTGGCGCAAGGGCGACACCGTCGAGACGCACCGGGCCACCCGCATGCCGGCGCGCTACAACCTCGAAGAGCCCGGGAACGCGCAGAAGCTCGATGCCGCCGACGCGCTCGGTCGCCTCGCCGATGAGGCCGGGATCCCGCTGGTGCACCTGGCGGTGGCGTGGGTGCTGCGCAACCCCGCGGTGACGTCGGCGATCATCGGCCCGCGCACCATGGAGCAGCTCACCACGCAGCTCGGCGCGTCCGACGTCGATCTCGACGACGACCTGCTCGACCGCATCGACGAGGTGGTCCCTCCGGGCACCAACTTCACGTGGGCCGACGCGGGGTACACACCACCGATGATCGCCAACCCGCGCGCGCGACGCCGCTCGTCCTGAACGCGCACGACGCGACCGCCGTCGCCGAGGGACCGAGCCCACGTTTGGCGCCCCTACGCCGTCCGTCACTATGACGCGGTAGGGGCGCCAAAACCGTGGCTCAGGGGTCGAGGCGGGCGGTGGCGGTGCCGGTGAGGACGGTGGTGCCCTCGGCGTCGACGGTGGTGATCGACACGTCGGCGAACTGCGCGCCGTCCTCCTCGCGGATGGCGTCGACGACAGCGGTGGCGGTGAGCGTCGCGCCCGGCCACACCTGTCGCACGAACCGCACGCCGTACTTCGTGACCCGACCGACGTCGAACCAGTCGGTGACCACGCGGCCGGTCATGCCCATGGTGAGCATGCCGTGGGCGAAGATCCCCGGGTAGCCGGCGACCTCGCGGGCGAACTTCTCGTCGCTGTGCAGCGGGTTGTAGTCACCTGACGCGCCGGCGTACATCACGATCTGGGTGCGGGTGAGGTCGTCGACGAGCAGCTGCTCCTTCGAGTCGCCGACCTTCAGGCTGGCGGCGCTGATGCTCACTTGGGTCCCTCCGTCAGCACTGCGACCGTACGGGCGGTGATCACGACCTCGTCGTCGGCGTCGAGGTACTCGGTGACGAGCTCGGTGAACTTCAGCGTTCCCGAGCGTCCCTGCTTCTCCCACGTCTCGCCCTTGCGGCCGCGTGCGTGCAACACGTCGCCGACCAGGAGCGGACGGTGGTACTCGTAGTGCTGCTCCGCGTGCAGCGACGTGCCGCCGCCGCCGTCCTCGCTCTTCCCTCCCGAGGGCACGGTCGGTGTGGCCCCGGTGGCCTCGCGGCCCGATCCGAACCACGGCTGTCCGGGCTTCGGTCGCAACGGGTAGTCGGGGTCGAACTGCGCGCTCGCGGTGACGAACGTCGGTGGGGCCGGGATCACCCCCACCTCGGAAGCCGCGGCGACGTCGGCGTCGGCGTAGATCGGGTTGGGGTCTCCGATGGCGCGGGCGAACATCAACACGTGCCCGGCCTCGATGGGGAACTGTTCGATGGCCATGGGCGGGAGATTCACCCGCGCCGTCGCGCGTTGTCAAAACTCCGAGGAGTGCCGGATCGGGGCGACGCTTCGGCGCCGCCGATGTCACGGCGCGCCGTAGCCTCCCCGCATGGACGAACCGCGCCGAGTGGCGCCCGACGACGCCTTCTTCTGGGACGCCGCGGTCGAGGGCAGGCTCGTGATCCAGCGCTGCGCCGACTGCGGCACGCTGCGGCACCCACCCGCGCCGATGTGCGGAGCGTGCGGTTCGTTGCGCTGGGACACGCAGGACTCGTCGGGCCGGGGCCGCATCGTGTCGTGGATCTCGTCGCTGCACCCGAACCGCCCCGACGACGCGCCCCGCATCGTGGTGCTCGTGCAGTTGGAAGAGGGCACCCGGTTGGTCTCGAACCTGGTCGATGTGACCGGCGACGGCCCCTACGACGACCTCCCGGTCGTCGTGGCCTTCCGCGACGATCGCGGCGCGCTCACGCCGTACTTCCGGGTGGACGCATGACCGGCACGATCGTCGCCGGCATCGGCGCCACCGAGTTCTCGAAGGCGTCGGGCCGCAGCGAGATGCGGCTCGCGGCGGAGGCGAGTCGTGCCGCGATCCTCGACGCCGGGCTCACGCCGGCCGACATCGACGGCATGGTGACCTTCACGGTCGACGCCAACGACGAGCAGGAGCTGATGCGCAACCTCGGCGCCGGTCCGGTGACGTGGTGGTCGCGCGCGCCCGGTGGCGGTACTGGCGCGTGCGCGGCGATGCAGCAGGCGGTGGCGGCGGTGGCCGCGGGCCTCGCGAACAACGTGCTCGTGTACCGCGCGTTCAACGAGCGGTCGGGCTATCGCTACGGGCAACCGCACGCGGTCACGGGCCCGCCACC
This sequence comes from Acidimicrobiia bacterium, assembly GCA_036502765.1. Taxonomy (GTDB): domain Bacteria; phylum Actinomycetota; class Acidimicrobiia; order IMCC26256; family DASPTH01; genus DASUAS01. The sequence goes on from DASXXX010000233.1 coordinate 2,854, forward strand.
CCTGGACTGGTACCGCAACTTCGGCGTCGACACGCCGGCGAAGATGTACGCGCTCTGGTTCCGCCGCTACATGCACGCGTTCGGCGCGACGAACGAGGACTTCGGCCGCTACACGGTGTCGGCGCGCCGGTACGCGGCGACCAACCCCAAGGCGTGGTTCTCCGAGCGTCCGATCACCCTCGAAGACCATCAGGCCTCGCGCTGGATCGTGGAGCCGGTGCTGCGCCTCTACGACTGCTGCCAGGAGAGCGACGGTGGCGTCGCGATCGTGGTGACGCGTGCCGACCGTGGCGGCGACGTCGACGAGCCGGTCGCCATCCGGGCCGTCGCGGACGCGCGTCACGCCGACGCCAGCATCACTGCCAACTACTACTACGACGACCTCGCGACCTATCCCGAAGCGGCGCAGTGCGCGCGGCTGCTGTTCGAGCGGTCAGGGCTCACACCCGCCGACATCGACGTCGCCGAGGTCTACGAGAACTTCAGCCCTCTCGTGTTCCTGGTGCTCGAGGCGTACGGCTTCTGCGGACCGGGCGAGGCGGTTGGGTTCATCGCCGACGGCAGCCTCGACATCGACGGCGCGTTGCCCACCAACACCCACGGCGGCCTGCTCGGTGAGGCGTACATCCACGGCGTCAACAGCATCCAGGAAGGGGTGCGGCAGGTCCGCGGGACCGCGGTCAACCAGGTCGCCGACGTGGAGCACTGTCTCGTGAGCTCGCTCAACAGCGGGCTCATCCTCGGACGCGCCTAGCGACGGTCAGCTCGGTCGCGCGAGCAGCTCCAGCAGGTTGTCGCGCATGATCTTCTTGATGTCGGCCTCGGGCAGCTTCTGGATGCTGTCGGCGAAGTCGCCGGGCATGATGTTGCCCTCGGGGTGGGGCCAGTCGGACCCCATGAGCACGCGGTCGACGCCGATGCGCTCGGTGAGGTCGACGACGTCCTCCTCCGGGAACGGCGAGATGTAGATGTGCTCCTTGAACACGTCGGACGGGAGATCCTGCATCGTCTGACCGAACGCCATGATGCGGCGCTCCAGCAACGATCCCGCGTGGTCGACCATGTGGAGCGCGTAGGGCGTCCAGGCGCAGCCGAGCTCGATCGCGGCGATGCGAACGTCGGGGAAGCGGCCGAACAGGTTGCCGAGCACGAGCGCGACGGTGAGCTCGAGGATGCCGCGGTCGGACGTCATCGCCTGCGAGAGGGTGGCGTTGTAGCCGGGGTCGGTCAGCGACTGGCCCCACATCTGGTCGAACGCCTCGCTGTACTTCGTCACGCCTCCGTAGCCGTGGTACGCCGCGAGCACCTTGCTCTCGTTCAGCAGCGACCAGAACCGGTCCCACGACGGGTCGGCCGGCGACCGGCCGTTGGCGGGCCCCGGGCGAATCGACACGACCTTGACGCCCTTGTTCAGGACGAACTCGAGCTCGTCGGCGGCGAGATCGGGGTCGAGCATGGGGATGTACGGCGGCGCGTACAGCCGATCCTTGTACGCGTAGCCCCAGTCCTCCTCCAGCCACAGGTTGAACGCGTGGAACACCTTGTAGGCCATCGGCACGTTGTCGTGCATGAGGCCCTCGACGCAGTCGCCGAGCGTCGGGAAGAGGATGCACCGCTCCACGTTCTGCTCGTCGATCATGTCGATGCGTGCGTGGTTCACCCGGTAGCCGTCGGGGAGCTCCTCGAGCTGGCCGTACGCGCCCTGCATCTCGGTGAGCGGGATGCCGGTCACGCCGTGGCTGCGCTCCTGCAGCTCCCTCAAGCGAGTGTGGAACGCGCCCGGCGTCGCGATCGGGTTGAACGTCGGGTTGGGCACGCTGGTGTTGGCGAGGCCGATCATCGTGGAGCCGAACACCAGGTAGCGGCGCTTGCCTTCGCTCACCCAGCGCACGTAGCGCTTCACGTCCTGGTCGCCGTGGCGGATGAACGCGTCCTCGGCCTCGTAGTAGTGGTTGTCCGCGTCGACGAACATGTAGTCGGCCATGGGTCCTCCGAAGCAGCGGGAACGGGGCTCTCACCTGGCGATGATCAACCTACAGCGTCACTCCGGACCCCGCAGGTAGACCGTGAGCGACTCGGCGATGTGACCCACCGCGTCGCTGCTCAGCCCGTGGTGGGAGGGCAACGTGAGCCCCCGGTCCATCACCAGATCGGCGTTCGGGAGCCCGCCGACGGGCGCCCGGTGGTCGATGTCGGCGAACCCGGGCTGGCGCAGGATGTTGCCGGTCCAGACCATGCGCGACGGGATGCCGCGCTCCAGCAGGAACTCCTGCATCGCGCTGCGGTCGATGCCCTCGCGCAGCAGGAACGGGAAGCGCATCCAGGTGGTCTCGACGTCGGCGGTGGTGTGCACCCGGACGACCTGGTCCTCGTGCTGAGCGAGCACGTCGTCGAGCCGGGCGAAGTTCTGCTGGCGGCGCGCGTTGAACTCGAGCAGACGGTCGAGTTGCACGTTTCCGAATGCGGCGCTGATCTCGGACGGCTCGAAGTTGTATCCGGTGTCCTCGAAGAGGAAGACCATGTCGTAGGGCGTGCCGTCGGCCAACGTGCCGAAACGGTCGCCAGTGGTATTGGAGGTACCTTGCTTGCTCCCGAACAGGTAGCGCTCGGAGTGACGGCCCCACCGTCGCCGCACGAGCGACTGGTCGAACCACTCGGGGTCGTCAACCGCGATCATGCCGCCCTGGCTGGCGGCGGTGATCGAGTGGCCGCGGGCGAAGCTGGTCACGGTGATGTCGGAACGCGTGCCCGTGCGCGTGCCGCGCAGGTACGAGTCGAGGACGTCGCAGCTGTCCTCCACCACGAGCAGGCCGTGACGATCGGCGATGGCGCGGATGGCGTCCCAGTCGGGGCAGTTGCCGACGAGGTTGGGCGTGAGGATGGCCTTCGTGCGCGGGCCGATCATCGCCTCGATGGCGGCGACGTCGATCTGTAGCGTCTCCGGGTCGACATCGACGAACGCGGGGACGATGCCGTTGCGCACGAGCGGAGCGATGTCGCTCGAGAAGGTGAGTGGCGACGTGATCACCTCGTCGCCGGGTTCGCAACCGAGCAGGTCGACCGCCAACCAGAGCGCCGACGTCCCGCTGTTCACCATGACCGCGTGCTGCTTCGCGAGCAGCTCCGCGCCGCGCCGTTCGAACTCGGCGACCTCGGGACCGATCGCGAGTCGGCCCGGAGCTTCGAGCACGCGCACCACCGCGTCGATCTCGCGCTGGTCGTGCACCGGTCCGGCTTCGGCGATGGTGGGGTAGCGCGACTCCGTCATGTGCTCGACCCTCCGAAATGCTCCGTGCCGAATCGCGTGGTCAGCGTGCGGCGAGATGCAGTGCTCCCACCCACCGAGGCGGCGGGCGCGGCAAGTCGCCGGAGCGTACCCAGCCTTCGGAGCCGATGGCGACGGGCGTCGGGCACGTACGTTGGTGAACATGAACCACGAACGCCTGGCGGTTGACGCGTCGACGTCGGTGGAGGACTGCGTCAGCCGCACCGAAGCCTGGGTCGAGCAGCACGTGCCGGTCGCGTGGCGCGACGCAGCGACGCGTGGTGGGAACACGGCGATCCGGAAGGTGCGCGGCCGCGCCGACTACGAGGCGTGGTATCCGGTGTTCGGCGCGTCAGGGTTGGTCATGCCGACGTGGGCGCCGGAGTACGGCGGCCTCGGGGTCACCCCGGAGACGGCGGGCGCGATGCGAGGGGTGCTGGCGCCGTACAACCTGCGTGCGCTCAACCCGCTCGGGCTCAACAACACCGCCGCCGCATTGTTCGCCCACGGCACCGAGGAGCAGAAGCTGCGTTTCCTCGGACCGATCGTGCGCAACGAGGAGAAGTGGTGCCAGCTGTTCAGCGAGCCCGGCGCGGGCTCCGACCTCGCGTCGCTCGCAACGCGCGCGGTGCTCGACGGTGACGAGTGGGTCGTGAGCGGGCAGAAGGTGTGGACCACCTGGGGTTCCGACGCCGACTTCGCGATCTTGTTGGCGCGCACCGATCCGACCTTGGCGAAGAACAAGGGCATCACCTACTTCCTGATCGACATGCACCAGCCGGGTGTCGAGGTGCGACCGTTGCGGCACATCAGTGGTGAGGTCGAGTTCAACGAGGTGTTCCTCGACCAGGCGCGTGTCCCCGAGTTCCAACGGCTCGGTGACGTCAACGACGGTTGGCGGGTGGCGAACGCGACGTTGTCGAGTGAGCGGCAGATGGTCGCGGGCGCGGGGTCAGGAGGGAGCGGTCGGGTCGGGGGTTCCGGTGTCGATCGACTGATCACGCTTGCCCGTGCGCGCGGCATCGGTGACGACCCGCACGTCCGTCAGCGCCTCGCCGCGTTGTGGAGTGAGGAGCGCATCCGGGCGTGGACCAACCAGCGGGTGGCGTCGAACCTTGCCGCGGGCCAGACCCCCGGACCGGCGGCGTCGATCGGGAAGGTGCACCAGGCTGGTCTCAACCAACGGGTCCAACTCGCGGCGGTCGACCTGCTCGGCCTCGACGCGCTGGCGTGGGTCGTCGACGGCGCCGTGCCCGAGGACAGCGATGCGTACTACGAGTCCCTGCCGTTCGAGGTGAGCGGGATGCTGCGCAGTCGTGCGAACACCATCGAGGGTGGGACCACCGAGATCAACAAGAACGTGCTCGGTGAGCGCGTGCTCGGCCTGCCGCGCGAGCCCGACCCGTGGTTGAAGCGGCCGTGGAGCGAGATCCCTCGGTCTTGATGTCGAACGGCCGCACGGTCGGCGTCGATGGCTCTCGAGTCATCGTCGAAGTGGAAGAATCGCTTCCGCGGTGAAGCGCACGCAGGATCTCGTCGGTCACGCAGCGGCCCGGGCCGCGTCGCGCGCGGCACGGTTCCGCGCCGAGGGGCACTGGAGCAGCGACCCGGTCGACCTCGTGCGGGTCGCGGCGCAGCGTGATCCTGAGCGGGTCGCGGTGGCGGAGCGGGGCCGCGCGCTGACCTACGCCACGCTCGACGCCACGATCAACCGCGCGGTCGCTGGCTTGCAGCGCGAGGGCGTCACCACCGACGACGCCGTCTTCGTGCTGACCGCCAACGACATCGATTCGGTCGTCGCGGTCCACGCCGTGCTGCGGCTCGGGGCGTTGGTGATGGTCGCACCGACGAGTGCCGGCGCGGCGCAGGTGCGCGACGTCGTGGAAGCGACCGAGCCGTCGTTCGTGCTCGCGCCGGCTTCGTCGCCGCCGACCGGCGACGAGCCATCCGGGACACGAAGGCTCGTCACCGACACGATCGGCGCGGTCGACCCGGTGGATGATCCGCGGCGGTCGGACCTCTGGTCGGGATGCGACCCCGAAGCGCCGTCGATGGTGATCTTCACGTCGGGCACGACCTCGCGCCCGAAGGGCGTCGTGCATTCGCTCAACACGATGATGGTCGCGACCCGCAACTACGTCGACGCGGCCGCGCTCACGCCGGCCGACAATCTGTTCGTGATCAGCCCCCTCGCATCGGTCACCGGCATGATGCAGGCGATCACCGTCGCCCCGGCTGCCGGCGCGCAGCTGACCATCGAGTCGCGCTTCGAGGATGGCGCGACCTTCGATCTCCTCATCGAGACGGGCGGAACCTTCTTCGGCGGTCCCGACCTGTTGTTGAACCGCGTGCTCGACGAGGCGGAACGTCGGAGCATGGTGCAGGTGCCTCTGACCACGGTGTTCGTGGGCGGGTCCATGCTCGACCCGCGTGTCCTCGCCCGCGCCGAGCACGAGTACGGCATCGCCGTCCTCCGTGCCTACGGCTCGTCGGAGGCACCGCTCAGCACGGCGAGCACGCGCGGCGAATCGGAGCCGACGCGTCTCGCGGACGACGGGCGACCGCTCAGTGGGGTCGAGGTGCGCATCGGGTCACATGCCGACCCGGCGGAGTGCTGCATCTCTGGTGCGCACGTCTTCCTCGGCTACGTCGATCCCGACGACGACGCCGAGGCGTTCGACGACGGCTGGTTCCGCACCGGCGACCTCGCCGAGCTGCGCGACGGCCGACTGCGCATCGTCGGCCGGATCAAGGACATCGTGATCCGCAACGGTCTGAACATCCCCATCCACGAGGTGGACGGGCACGTAGCCAGGCTTCCAGGCGTGCTCCAGTGCGCGGGCTACCGCGTCGCCGATCCAGCCACCGGGGAGCGGCTGGCGATGGCGATCCGCCTCCGCGACGGCGCGTCACTGAGGTTCGAAGCGCTGGTCGATGCGCTCGTCACCGCCGGGCTCGCGAAGTGGAAGATCCCCGAGGAGCTTGTCTTCTGGGACGTTCCGTTCCCCGAGACGGCGTCGGGCAAGGTGCAACGCAACCAACTCCAGGAGCAGTGCATCCGCTTCGATCGTGTGCTCGCGCCGCGCTTGTCCTGACGCACGCGTCGCTGGAGCCCAGACGACCGGTTCCCGACGACGTGTAGGCGTCTGCCTGGGAAGTATCGAGCCCCGAGGCTGATCCGGCACCACCGCTAGTGTCGCCGCCATGGAGATGCAGCGGAGCCGTGGCCACCGACGGCCGCGCCGGTCGAGCGGCATCGACCAGTCGTGATGGAGTTCTGGGAACTCGGCCGCCGTCCTCACGTGAGTGGCCTCGCATGACCGTCGTTGCACCGCCGGCGGTCGTCAGCACGACGCTGGGCGATCTCTTCGAGGAGATCGGTACGCGCGAGCCCGACGCGCTCGCGTACGTCGACGGCGAGGAGCGGCTCACCTACGGCGAGTGGCTCGCCGGCGCCGACTCGCTCGCCGCCGAGCTGCGGACACGCGGCGTCGGCCCGGGCGACGTCGTCGCGTTCTGGTTGTCGTCGTGCATCGACTACGCGGTCTCGTACGCCGCGTGCACGCGCCTGGGTGCGGTGGCGACCGGCATCAACACGCGTCTCGGCCCCGCCGAGATCACCGCGATCCTGCAACGGTGCGAGCCGGTCGCGCTGCTGCACGAAGGCGACGCGTTCACGGTCCCGGCCGGCGCGCCGACCCCGAAGGTGCTCATGCCGCGCGCCGACGTCGCCGCAGCGTGGGCCGCGGGAACGGAGCTCGCCGGGCGTCCCCGTCGCGACCCCGCTGATCCGGTGTGCATCGTCTGGACCAGCGGCACCACCGGGCTGCCCAAGGGAGCGTGGTTCGACCACCGCGCGATGGAGGCGTCCGCCCGGCTCAGCAACATCCTCAGCGCGTACCACGACGTGCGACTCATGCCGGTGCCGTTCCCGCACGCGGGCTACATGAACAAGCTCTGGGACCAGGTCGAGTTCGTCATCAACTCGGTGCTCACGGGTACGCCGTGGACGGTGGAAGTGATGCTCGACGCGATGGTGCGCGAGCGCGTGACCGTCGGCCAGGGCGTGCCGACGCAGTGGAGCAAGCTCGTCGACCTGCCGCAGCTCGCCGACGCCGACCTCTCCTCGCTGCGGCTCGCGTCGACCGGTTCGGCGCCGGTCACGCCCGACCTCGCCGACAAGATGCGGACGCGCCTCGGGTGCCCCATCGTGGTGCGGTACGCGTGCACGGAGTCGTCGTCGATCACCGGGACGCGCGTCGACGACCCGCCGGAGGTGCTCCTGCACACGGTGGGGCGTCCGCAGGAGGGCATCGAGCTCGTGCTCCGCGACGAGTCGGGCGAGCCCGTGGCCCAGGGCGAGGTCGGCGTGGTCACGCTGCGCTCGCCGTGCAGCATGGGCGGCTACTGGAACGACCCGGAGCGCACCGCCGACACGCTCTCACCCGACGGCTGGATCACCACCAGCGATCTGGGCGAGCTGCGCGACGACGGCAACCTCGTGCTCAAGGGTCGCACCAGCGAGATGTACATCCGGGGCGGCTTCAACATCCATCCGCTCGAGGTGGAGCGCGTGGTGGCCGACCACCCGAAGGTGTCGCGGGTGGCGATCGTGGGCGCGCCGGCGCCGACCATCGGCGAGATCGGCGTGGCGTTCGTGGAGCCGGTCGATCCCGCCGACCCACCCACGCTCGAGGAGCTGCGCGCGTTCGTGCGCGCGCAGCTGGCCGACTACAAGGCGCCCGACCGGCTCGAGGTGGTCGCAGAGCTGCCCATGACGTCGATGCTCAAGATCGACAAGCGCGTGCTGCAGGACCGCCTCGCTCAGGAAGCCTGACTCGCTCCGGCCGCGTCGACGGCGCGGAAGTGCGGGATCACCTGCTCGCCGAAGATGCGGATCGACTCCAGCATCTCGTCCTGCGTGAGCGTGCCCATCTGGATGAGGCACATCACGTTGTCGACGCCGGCGGCGCGTAGCCGTTCGACGTACGCGATCGCGGTGTCGGCGTCACCGAGCGCGTGGTCGGTGTTGTAGAGCGGTGACGCCGCGGTCGGGGGCGCGTCGCCGCGGGCGACGGCCGCGCGCGCCTTCTCGAGGAACTCGTGCATGTACGCGGCGTTGTCGACATCGGCGGTGTCGCGCGCCGGCGCGACGCCGTTGGGCGCAGCCCAGTGGGAGATCGCCTCGGCGAAGAAGCGCAGGGCACGGCAGCCCTTGCTGAACGCTTCGTCGCGATCGTCCATCAGGAACGTCGGGCACAGGGCGACGAATTCGTCGTTGATCATCCCCGGCGACACGACCGCCTCGGGATCGCGCGCAGCGCGCTCCTCGTCGAACATGCGGCGCATGTCGCCGATGACCTCGGGGCCACCGAACCCGAGCACCATCGGTCCGACGCCGTAGCGCGCGGCGCGGCGCACGGTCTCCGGGTTGGTGCAGGCGAGGAACAGCGGCGGGTGGGGGTGCTGCACCGGGCGGGGCACCACGGTGTGGGGCGGGCGGCCGGGCGGGTGCTGGACCTTCAGCAGGTCGGAGTCCCACTGGATGGTGTCCTCGCGCCAGCACTGACCGATGAAGCGCAGCGCCTCTTCGACCTGGGGCGTCGTCAGCTCGGAGTCGACGCCGCACAGCGACAACTCCTGCGCGGTGCCGCCGCGAGCGGCGCCGAGGTTGAGGCGACCGTCGGAGATGATGTCGAGCATCGCGGCGCGCTCGGCGACGCGGACCGGGTGGTTGTACCCGAACGGCATGCACACCGCGGCGTGCCCGATGCGGATGCGCGACGTCTTCGCCGCCACCGCAGTGAGGAAGATCTCCGGCGCGCTCATGTGCGAGTACTCGATGAGCGAGTGGTGCTCGACCGCCCAGATGCCGTCGAACCCGACTTCTTCCGCGAACACCGCCTGCTCGACGCAGTTGCGGATGGCCTCCCGTTCCACGTCGGGCGTGCCGTACTCGACCTGGGCCTCGAAGATCATGGAGAACTTCATGCGCGGAACGTAGCCCTGCGCGGCTCGGCGCGCACGTGCGCTCAGCCGGTACGTTGGCCGGTCCATGCCGCAGCACCCGTACCACGACGTCGCGATCACCGGGATCTTCAACACCGAGCAGGCGCGCGTGCTCGAGGGCGAGGACTCCATGTCGATCGCGTTCAAGGGTGGGCTCGGCGCGCTGGCCGATGCCGGCCTCGCCATCCGCGACGTCGACGGCGTCGTCGGGCAGTTCGCCAACGACTTCGTGTACCAGGCCCGGCTGTCACCCGCGTGGGTGACATCGTCGTGGTCGGGGATCCCCGCCATCCTCCAGGCCGCGACCGCGATCGCCGCGGGCATGGCGACGAAGGTGCTCGTGCTCGCCGGCACCGCGGGGGTGTACGTCGATCGCGCGTCGACCGCGCCGTGGACCCGGCCGAGCAGCGAGTTCGTCGCCCCCTTCGGCATGTTCACCGCGGCCGAGTTCGCGCTGGTGGCGCGCCGGCACATGCACCGCTACGGCACCAAGCCCGACGCGCTCGCCACCGTCGCCGCGGTGATCCGCAACAACGGCCACGTGCACCCCGGCGCGATCTACCGCGGCCGCGGACCGTTCACCACGCAGGACATCCTCGACAGTCGCATGGTCGCCGACCCGTTCCACCTCCTCGACTGCGCCACCGCGTCGGAAGGGGGCTGCGGTCTCGTGCTCACCCGGGCCGACCTCGCCGCCGACGCGCCCGGGAAGCCCGTGTACGTCCTCGGCGGCAACGGCGACAGCGGTGGCACCGCGTACAAGAACCCACCGACGTGGGAACTGGGCGGGAACCGGCGCTCCGACTGGGTGAACGGCACCGTCGGACGGCGCGCGGCAGAGGACTGCTTCCGCACCGCCGGGCTCGCGCCCACCGACGTCGACGTGTGCGAGTTCTACGATCCCTTCTCGTTCGAGATCATCCGCCAGTACGAGGCGTTCGGCTTCTGCGGCGACGGCGAGGGCGGCGACTTCGTGACGAGCGGCGCGATCGAACCGGGTGGCCAGTACCCGGTGACGACCGACGGTGGCGTCATGTCGTACAGCCACGCCGGTGCGTCGGCGCAGATGCTGCAGCGCGTGATCCGCAGCGTCGAACAGCTGCGCGGTGAGTGCGCGTCGAACCAGGTCTCCGGCGCCGAGGTGGCGATGTGTTCGAACGGGGGGTCGGGGGCGTTGTTCACCGACGTGATGTTGTTGGGAGTCGACCAGCCGTGAGCCAACGAGTGAGGGAGTCGGCATGACGATGTTGCAACCGCAGACCGGCAAGGTGCCCGTCCCGCACCCGGGAACCCTCACGCAGCCCTACTGGGACGGATGCGCGCGCGGCGAGCTCCTCTTCCAGCGCTGCGGCGTGTGTGGACACGCGACGCACACGCCCGCGTACCTGTGCAGCAACTGCACCGCGCAGGACCTCACCTGGGAGAAGAGCGCGGGCACGGGCGAGATCTACAGCTGGACCACGGTGTGGCGTCCGCAGATGCCGTCGTTCGAGGTGCCGTACGTCGCGATCATCGTCGACGTGGCCGAGGGGTGGCAGATCCTGTCCAACCTCGTGGGCTGCGAGCACGACGCGGTGGAGATCGGCATGCGCGTCGAGGTCGAGTTCCACGAGATGGAAGGCGGGTTCACGCTGCCGTACTTCCGACCCGTCGCCGGCGTCTGACCGGTGCAGCAGGGTCTGGCGGCGCTGCGCGTCGTCGATCTGAGCACCGGCATCCCCGGCGGGTACTGCGCGCGCCTCCTCTGCGACGCGGGTGCCGACGTCGTGAAGGTCGAACCGCCCGGGGGTGACCCGTGGCGATCGT
>DASXXX010000234.1:0-18449 GCA_036502765.1 Acidimicrobiia bacterium
GTCGTGCACACCGGCGTGCCCGACTGGCCCGAGTACACCCGCCGGGCCGGCATCGTCGTCGCCGCCGCGGGCGTGCCCGGCATCCTCCAGCCCGAGCACATCACGCCGGGCGCGGTCGTGGTCGGAGGCGGTGTGCGCTACGAGGGGCGCAAGCTCCTGCCCGACGTCGACGAGGCGTGCGAGGAGGTCGCGGGTGCGATCACTCCTCGCGTCGGCGGGGTCGGTCCCACCACCATCGCCATGCTGTTCCGCAACGCGATCGAAGCCGCCGAGGCCAACGTCCAGCGCCGCGCGCAGAGTCGCACGACATGAAGGACGGCGCATGACTGCCTTGCCCGACCCACCGCTGCCCGCGTCGCGGGTGGAGGCGTGTCCGCTCTGTGGGATGGCCGTCGGCTCGGATGACGCGCGGTGCCCTGAATGCAACATGACGCTCGCCGGCGTGGGCCGTCGTCCGGCGGCCTTCGACCGGCAGTCGGTCTGGTTCTGGGCGGGGGCCCTCCTGGCCATCTACGTGGTGGTGCTCGCCATCGTGGCGGCCGCACGCTGACACCGGCCTCTTTTTGGTCTTTCTCCGACGACTACCGTCATTGGTCATGTCGAACGACGGCTACACGATCATCTACACGCACACCGACGAAGCCCCGGCACTGGCCACGAGGTCGCTGCTGCCGGTCGTGAACGCCTTCACGCGCGTCGCCGGCGTCGAGGTCGAACTGCGTGACATCTCGTTGTCGGGCCGCGTCCTGGCCCTCTTCCCCGAGGGCTTGACCCCCGAGCAACGGGTCAGCGACGACCTCGCCGAGCTGGGCGCGCTGGTCCAGCGGCCCGAGGCCAACGTCATCAAGCTCCCCAACGTCTCGGCGTCGATCCCGCAGCTGAAGGCCACCATCGAGGAGCTCCGCGGCAAGGGCTACGCCCTGCCCGACTACCCCGACGAGCCGTCCACTCCCGAGGAGGAGGACGTCCAGGCCCGTTACGACAAGGTCAAGGGGTCGGCGGTCAACCCGGTGCTGCGCGAGGGCAACTCCGACCGCCGCGCGCCGGCGTCGGTGAAGAGGTACGCCCGCTCGCACCCGCACAAGATGGGCGCGTGGGCGAGCGACTCGAAGACGAGCGTGGCCACGATGGGCCACGACGACTTCCGCTCCAACGAGCAGTCGGTCACCTTCGCCGCCGCCGACGACCTCCGGGTCGAGCTCGTCGCGCGCGACGGCAGCGTCACCGTGCTCAAGGAGTCGATCCCCGTCCTCGCCGGTGAGATCGTCGACGCCACGTTCATGAGCGCGCGCAACCTCGACGCGTTCCTCGCCGAGCAGATGGCGGCCGCGCAGGCGCAGGGCGTGCTGTTCTCGATCCACCTCAAGGCCACGATGATGAAGGTCTCCGACCCGATCATCTTCGGCCACGCGGTGAAGACCTACTTCGCCGACGTGTTCGCGAAGCACGGCGACACGTTCGACCGCATCGGGGTGAACCCCAACGACGGTCTTGCCGACGTGCTCGCGCGTGTGAGCGCCCTGCCCGACGCCGAGCGCGCCGCGATCGAGGGCGCGATCACCGCCCGTCTGCAAGAGGGTCCGGCGCTGGCGATGGTCGACTCCGACCGCGGCATCACCAACCTGCACGTGCCCAGCGACATCATCATCGACGCGTCGATGCCGCCGATGATCCGCGACTCCGGGCAGATGTGGAACGCGTCGAACGAGCTGCAGGACACGCTCGCCGTCATCCCCGACTCGTGCTACGCCGGTGTCTACGACGCGGTCGTGCGCGACTGCCAGGCCCACGGCGCGTTCGATCCGGCGACGATGGGTTCGGTGCCCAACGTCGGGCTCATGGCGCAGAAGGCCGAGGAGTACGGCTCGCACGACAAGACGTTCGAGATCCCGTCCGACGGCACCGTGCGCGTCGTGAACCGTGCCGGCGACGCCGTGCTGTCGCACGAGGTCGAAGCGGGCGACGTCTGGCGCGCGTGCCAGGTGAAGGACGCGCCGGTGCGCGACTGGGTGCGCCTCGCGGTGCTGCGCGGTCGCCTCAGCGGCTCCCCCGCGGTGTTCTGGCTCGACGAGACGCGCGCGCACGACGCGCAGGTCATCGCCAAGGTGCGCGAGTACCTGGGCGAGCACGACACCTCCGGCCTCACCATCGAGATCCTGGCGCCCGCCGATGCGTGCACGTACTCCCTCGAGCGCATCCGCCGGGGCGAGGACACCATCTCGGTCACCGGCAACGTGCTGCGCGACTACCTCACCGACCTCTTCCCCATCATGGAGCTCGGTACCAGCGCCAAGATGCTTTCGATCGTGCCGCTCATGAACGGCGGCGGGCTGTTCGAGACCGGCGCCGGCGGTTCGGCTCCCAAGCACGTGCAGCAGTTCGTGAAGGAGAACCACCTCCGCTGGGACTCGCTGGGCGAGTTCCTCGCGTTGGCGGCGTCGCTCGAGTTCCTCGCGCAGAAGACCGACAACGCCACCGCGCAGCTGCTCGCCGACACCCTCGACCGCGCCACCGGTTCGGTGCTCGACGAGAACCGCTCGCCGAAGCGCAAGGTGCACGAGCTCGACAACCGCGGCAGTCACTTCTACCTGGCCCTCTACTGGGCGCGGGAGCTGGCGACGCAGACCGACGATCCCGAGCTGGCGGCGCGCTTCGCTCCGATCGCCGACGCGCTCGGGGCCGAGGAGGACGCGATCGTCGACGAGCTCAACGCGGTGCAGGGCTCGCCGGTCGACATCGGCGGCTACTACCAGCCCGACGACGCGTTGGTCACCGCGGCCATGCGTCCGAGCAACCGCTTCAACTCCATCATCGACGCCATCGCATCTTCCTGAGCGAACTGGCGCCGCGGAGGGTCCACCGTGCTGCTCGCCGAACTGAACATCCGGCACACGCGCAGGCACATGCCGACGCGCCGGATCGCGGTCGACCACGGGTACCTGCCCACCAGCGGACCCGCGTTCGGTGGCGTGCTCCTCGGCGCGGTGGTCGCCGAGTGCGTGCCCGGCCTCGACGAGGAGCAGGTCGACGCGCTGGCGCGCCTGGTCGACGTGGCCAAGCGCGGCACGCTCACGGTGCCGCGCATCGCGCTCCGCTACCGCCTCCAGCGCGACACGCACGGCCTCGATCTCTCGCGCCACCGCATCACCAGCGCGGCGGTCGAGGTCGGTGTGCTCCGACCCGTCCTCGAGCTCGACCTGCACGGGCCTCCCGCACCGCAGGTGATCGGCGCGCTCATGGCCGCCTCGCAGTTGCCGTCGTCGGGGCGGTTGGTGGCGTTCCGGTTCGTCGATGTCGCGCTCACCCGGCCCGGCGTGCTGCCCGAGGGCCTCGAGGTGCGCCGGCGCTACCAGGGTCTCCCCGGGATGCGTCCCCCCGGACCGGGCACCGACACGAAGGTCGGTGTCGGCGGGCGTCGCGACGACGAGTGGTCGGGCGTGCCCTCGGAGCGACGCTGGGCGATGGAGGTGCTGGGCCTGCACGCCGGACACGCGATCGAGCGCGACGACGTGCAGAAGCGCTTCCGCCGCCTCATCCGGCTGGCGCACCCCGACCACGGCGGAGAGAGCGCGGGCGCCGCCGAACGCATGGCCGAACTGTCCGAAGCGCGGGAGCTGCTGCTCTCGATGATCGCCATCGACGAGGACGACCGACCGTCGGACTCCCTCTCGGGTGCTGCCAGATCGAGGAACGCCGGGTAATTTCGCCCGCATGGCTCCCAACCCCCTCCACGTCACCGTCACCGGCGCCGCGGGCCAGATCGGCTACGCGCTCGTCCACAGAATCGCGAGCGGTCAGCTGCTCGGCCCCGATCAGCCGGTGGTGCTGCGGCTGCTCGAGATCGAGCCCGCGCTCCCGAGCCTCGAGGGCGTGGTGATGGAGCTGGAAGACGGCGCCCACCCGCTGCTCGTCGGCATCGAGGCCACCGCCGATCTCAAGACCGCGTTCGACGGCACGTCGTGGGCGCTGCTCGTCGGCTCGATCCCGCGCAAGGCGGGCATGGAGCGCGGTGACCTCCTCTCGGTCAACGGCGGGATCTTCAAGCCGCAGGGTCAGGCCATCAACGACCACGCCGCGAGCGACGTGCGCGTGCTCGTGGTCGGCAACCCGTGCAACACCAACTGCTTGATCGCGCGCTCGAACGCGCCCGACGTGCCCGCCGACCGCTGGTTCGCGATGACCCGCCTCGACGAGAACCGGGCCAAGACGCAGCTGGCCAAGAAGGCCGGGGTGCTCTCCCGTCAGGTCAGCAACGTCGCCATCTGGGGCAACCACTCGGCCACGCAGTTCCCCGACTTCGCGCACGCGCGCATCGACGGCACGCTGGTGCCCGAGGTCATCACCGACACCGCGTGGTTGCAGGGCGAGTTCATCGAAACGGTGCAGAAGCGCGGCGCGGCCGTGATCGAGAAGCGCGGCGCGTCGTCGGCGGCTTCGGCCGCGCACGCGGCGATCGGCTCGGTGAACAGCGTGCACTTCCCCACGCCGGGCGACGACTTCCACTCGGTGGCGGTGTGCAGCTCGGGGGAGTACGGCGTGCCCGAGGGACTGCAGTTCGGTTACCCGATCCGCAGCGACGGTTCCTCGTGGACGATCGTCGAGGGGATCCAGCACGACGACTTCGCCCAGGGCAAGATCGACGTCACCACCAAGGAGCTCGCCGACGAGCGCGACGAAGTGCGCTCGCTCGGCCTCATCGCCTGATGGGCGTCTGGTCGTTGGAATTCGCCGACGACCAGGGACTGAGTGGTTCGTTGCAACTGACGGTCGAAATCTCGACCGCGTCGTTCCACGCGCAGGTCGTCGTGCCCGACGTCGGGGTGATCGTCGTGCGCGACGACGAGGTCGCGCCACCGAAGCGACGTGACCTCCTTGTCGTCCGGGCCGAGGGGCTCTGGGCCGAGCTGCTGTGCGAGACCCCGGACGAGCACTGGAGCTTCGGGCTCGAGGCGTTCGGCGTGCGCTTCGACGACGAGGCGGAAGCGGCCACCAGCGACCGCGGCGAGCGCATCGCCGTCGGCTTCGACCTCGAGTGGGAGACCCCCGACCGCGTCGTCGGCGAGGTCCTCGTCGGCCGCGCCCGCCACGCCCTCGACGGCCACGGCACCTTCACCGTCTCCTGAAGGGCGTGGTGCGTCAGTTCGGGGCGCAGTGGGTGCCGGCCGGGGCCAGGGTGCCGTCGACGAGGTAGGCGACGACGGCGTCGTCGATGCACGTGCTGATGCCGCGCGCGAACGCGGTGTGCTCGGTGCTGTCGAACGTGAGCAGGTCGGAGCCCTCGATGCGCTGGGTCAGCGCCTCCGCCCCGACGTAGGGCGTGGCGGGGTCACCGGTGGTGCCGATCACCACGATCGGCGCGGTCCCGCGCACGCGCACGTTGCCGAGCTTGTCGCCCTTCGCCGGCTTCGGCATCCCGACGCACGACGCGGTGGCCCACGAACCGCCCCACGGGGGCAGTTGCGACTGGAACGTGGCGACGTCGGCGAGCTCGGCCGCGCTCGTCGGTGTGGACTTCGACGGCCGATCGACGCACGCGATCACCGAGTTCGCCTCGACCAGCGGATCCCAATGACCGTCAACCGCGCGTCCGAGGTACTGGTCGGAGTACGCGAGCAATGACGGCGCCCGCCCCGTGTTCACCGCTTCGCTGAGTGCGTCGGCCAGGAGCGGCCACCCGCGGGAGCGGTCATAGAGGAGCGACAGCACCCCGTTCTCGAGCTGACCCGAGGTGAGCTCGCCGTCACGGGTCACGCCGTTGCTGACGTACGACGCCGGCATCGGCTGCTGGTCGATGCCCGCGATGAGCTGGTTCAGCTGATCGCGCGGCGTGCCCGACGCGGCCAACGAACACCCGGTCTGCTGACACCAGTCGAGGAACCCGCTCAGCGCGTCCATGAAGCCCTTGGCCTGGCGGTAGGCGTAGTCGCGGGTGCTGATCCAGTAGTCGGGCGGCCCGTCCAGCACCATCCGCCCCACGGTCGTCGGGAACATCTGCGCGTAGGTGGCACCGACGACGGTGCCGTAGGAGTAGCCGAGGTACGTGAGCTTCGGGTCGCCGAGCGCGATCCGGATCGCCTCGAGGTCGCGCGCGACGTTGCGCGTCCCCACCTGGCCCGCGTACGCACCCATGCGTTGCGTGCACCCGGTGGCGAACAGCGCGTTGGCGACGTGCAGCGCGTCGAGTTGCGCCGTCGTCGTGGGCACCGCGGCGAGTCCCGCCGTCTGGTCGAGGAACGCGTCATCGACGCAGTCGATCGGTCGCGAGGTACCGGTGCCGCGCGGGTCGAAGCTCACGACGTCGAACCGCTCGCGCACGGTTTGCGGGAGTCGACCGGACGTGCGGCGGAGGTAGTCGACTCCCGACTCCCCGGGCCCGCCGTAGTTCACGACCAGTGATCCGAGGCGCTGGTCGGGTGCGGTCGCGGGGAGACGGATGAGCGCGAGGCCCATCGTTTCCGCGGTTGGCTTGCTCCAGTCGACGGGCACGGTGAGGGTGGCGCACTGGAAGCCGTCGCCGCAGTCGCTCCATGCGAGGTTGGTGTCGAAGGCGCGGAGTGGCGGCCACGTCGTCGTCGTCGTGGTCGTGGTGCTGGACGTCGAGGGTTTCGGCTTGGTCTTCGCGCCGGCAGGACCACCTCCGATGAAGAGGGCGAGCGCGACCGACACCACGAGCGCCACGAGCGCCGGAGCGAGTCGCTTCACGGCCAGGCGGGGTCGCCCCATGGGCTCGGGAGACCGAGCTTGCCGGGGTTCAGGATGCCGTGCGGGTCGAGCGCGGTCTTCGCCGCGATCAGCACGTCGTGGCCGGTGCCGAGCGCGGCGCGCGCGTAGCGGGCCCGGTTGAGGCCGATGCCGTGGTGGTGGCTGAGCGCGGCGCCGTGGGCCACCGCCGCCGCCATCGCGGCATCCCAGGTGCGGCGGTAGAAGTCCTCACGCTGGTCTTTCGGCGGGAAGCCCCCGAAGGTGAAGTACAGGCAGCCACCGTCGGTGTACGCGTGCGAGAGGTGCGCGGACGCGACCGCGAGGCCATCGAACGCGCGCAGCGCACCGAGGACCGCGTCGTACACCTCGGGGAGCGTCGACCAGCGCGCCGCGACCTCCATCGTGTCGACGACCGCGCCCTGCTCGATGTAGCGGCGCAACGCGGACACGTCGTTGCGATTCGCGAGCCAGGTGTCGAGCAGGGCGGGATCGTCGGCGCGCGCGTCGGCGCATTCCTCGTGCACGACGCGCAGCACACCGTCGATCAGCGCGGGATCGCCTTCGTCGAGGACGAGCAACATCGTCGCATCGCCGGTGGAACCGCCTCCATCGTCGGCTCCGCCGAAATGGCGGTCGGCTTCGACCGGGTCGTAGAGGCGGACCACCGCGGGAGTCGCGCCACGGCGGAGGATGCGCCGGCACGCGCCGAGGCCGGCGACGAAGTCCGGGAACCGGAACGCGGCCCGTACCTCCGCCGCCGGCGACGGGTGCACGCGCAACCGTGCGCCGGTGATGATCCCGAGCGTGCCCTCGCTCCCCACGAACAACTGCGTGAGGTCGGGCCCGACGGCGGCGCGCGGTGCACCGCCGGTGTGCACCGTGCGGCCGTCGGCGAGCACGACGTCGAGACCGAGCACCATGTCCTCGATCTTGCCGTAGCGGGTGGAGAGCTGGCCCGCGCTCCGACACGCGAGCCAGCCGCCGACGGTCGACAGGTCGATCGACTGCGGCCAGTGGCCCAGGGTCACCGCGTGGTCGGCTCGCAGGCTCGCTTCGAGGGGCGTCCCGAAGGTGCCGGCCCGCACGTCGAGCACCAGCGACGTGTCGTCGACGTCGACGATGCCGGTGAGCGCAGTGAGGTCGAGCACCACGCCGCCGTGCACCGGCATGCTCGCACCGCACACGCCGCTGCGGCCGGCGGCGACCGTGAGCGGGATGCGGGCTTCGTCGCACACGCGCGCCACCGCGGCGACCTGCTCGTGTGACGCAGGCGTCGCCACTGCCGCCGCCGGCGTGATCGCGGTTCCGTCGTCGTCCCAGATCATCGCCAGCGGCCACCAGTCGCGGGAGGCGGTGGCGATCGCCTCCGGTGCGCGTTCGACCGCACACTCGCCCGCGAGGCGATCGAGGAGCGCGTCGGGCACGTCGGCAACCGTGCCCCGCAGTGGGCTCACAGCAGTGGGCTCACAGGAGGGGACTCACGAACCAGCCGTCACGAACCAGCCCTCACGAGATGGCGGCGCGTTCGGCGGTGATCGCGGCGCGGTACGCGTCGACCTCGGCGTCGCGCTCGGCTTCCGACCATCCCAGGTCGGGCGCCACCAGCGCGGCCACCGACGCGGCGGCGTCGGCCGACGCGTCGCGCGCCAACAGTCGCGCGCGCGTGCGGCGGGAGAGCACGTCGTCGAGTGTGCGCGCCATCTCGTGACGGACTGCGTACGTCGCTTCGGCGCGCAGGTAGGGCAGGCCGGGCACGAGCGGTTCGGCGAGGTCGGGTCGATCGACCGTGAGCGCCCGCACGACTTCGGCCTCGGTGCCGTACCGACCGGTGAGGTGCTCGTGCGTGCTCGGCTCGAGTGCGGCGACCGGCGCCGCGATGCCCTCGCCGCCGAACAGGCGCAGGTGCTTGGTGCGTGACGGCTCGGATCGGTCGCCCACCACGTTCACGGCCGCGTCGACCGCGTCGGCGGCCATCCGCCGGTAGGTCGTCAGCTTGCCGCCGGTGACGGTGACCACTCCGCCCGGCGACATGCGCACCGTGTGCTTGCGGGACAGGTCGGATGTGCGGGTCGACCGCCCGGAGCGCAGGAGTGGGCGCAGCCCGGCCCAGGTGCCGACCACGTCGTCGGCGCCGAGCTTCTCCTCGGTGATGCCGTTGAGCGCGCTCAGCAGGTAGTCGACGTCGGCGGGCGTGCACGCGGGGTCGTCGAGGGGGCCGTCGTAGTCGGTGTCGGTGGTGCCGACGTAGGTCGTGTCGCCCCACGGCACGACGAACACCATGCGCCTGTCGCCCGGGACCGGGATGATGGCGGCGATGTCGTTGCGGATCTTCTGCCACGGGAGCGTGATGTGGATGCCCTTGGCCGGCCGGATCGAGGCCGGGTGTGTGCCTTCGTCGAGCGCGCGCACGTCGTCGGACCACACGCCCGCCGCGTTCACCGTGACGCGCGCCCGCACCTCGATCTCGCGGCCGTCGGCCTCGATGCGGGCGCCGACGACCCGGTCACCGTCCTTCATCAGACCGCGCACCGCGGTGTGGTTGGCGATGACCGCGCCCGCGGCCGCCGCGGTGCGGGCGATGGTGAGCGTGAGGCGCGCGTCGTCGACCTGCGCGTCGTAGTACACGTACCCACCGGCGAGACGGTCGCGCGCGAGCGTCGGCATGTGCGCGAGCGCGGTGTCGACGTCGATCCGATGGTGGCGCTTCCCGATGCGGACACCGCCGGTGAGGTCGTACGCCCAGAGTGCGGTGCCGAACAGCCGCTCGAGGCGGCGATCCATCACGCCCCCGCGCGTCATCAACGGCACGAGGAACGGGAGGATGCGCACCAGGTGCGGCGCGTTCTCGAGCGCGCGTTGACGTTCGTAGAGCGCCTCGTACACGAGCCGGACCTCACGCTGCTGCAGGTAGCGCAGTCCGCCGTGCACGAGCTTGGAGCTCTTGGAGCTCGTCCCCGACGCGAAGTCGTCGCGCTCGACCAGTGCGGTGCGCAACCCGCGGCTCGCGGCGTCGAGTGCCACCCCGGCGCCGGTGATGCCACCGCCGACCACCAGGACGTCGAAGGGTTCGTCGCCGAGTCGTTGGAGGGACCCGACTCGATCGAGGGGCACTCGGTCGAGGGGGCGGCGATCGAGGGGTTGCCCGGATCCGGGCGCCGACCGGCTGGCCACCGCTCCAGGTTACCGGCCGGTAACCGACCCCGACCGCGCCGGCGTCCTCACCTAGGGCGTCCTCACCTAGGGCGTCCTCACCCTGGGCGTCCGCACCTTGGGCGCGGTGCGCCAGGTGAGCAGCATGGCGGCGCCGAACACCGTGGCCACGCCGATCAGCACGAGGGAGGTGGTGGGCAGGAGGTCGCCGGCGTCGGTGCCCGCGCTGAGGAAGTGGACGGTGACCAGGGCCAGCAGCACGTAGCTGAGGACGTGCACGCCGCGCCACACCTTGGGCGACAGCCGGGCGCGCATCAGCGAGGTGACCTCCACGGCGACCAGGACGTACATGCCGACGATCCCCCACGCCACCGCGAGCGGGTGCCACGCCGAGACCATCGGGACGAGCACGTCGGCCAGTGAGAACTGCACGAAGTCGTCGGCGAGGATCGCGAGCACGTGCACGGCGACGAATGCGATGGCCAACGCGCTGAGGTAGCGGTGGGTCGAGAGCATCCACGCCGGCGACGGCCGTCGACCGAATGCGCGCAACGCGTGCAGCAGGCCCCACGTGCACGACGCGAGCACCAGCGCCCACGCGACGATGCCGCCGGCGCGGGCGACGTACCACCAGAAGTGCGACGACATCGGCCGGTGGTTCCGCTAGCTCCCGCCGGTGCGGGTCTGCGGTTGCGCGGGGACGCCGGAGTTCCCGGTGGGGAAGCCACGACTGTCGTTGGGCGTGGCGGTCGTGCCGCTGCTGTCGCCCGTCGCCCCCGACGGGGTGTTGGTCGACGGGGTGTTGGTCGACGGGGTGTTGGTCGACGATGCGTCGGCCGCGTGGTCGCCCGCGGCCATGACACCGACCAAGGCACTGCCCACCGCGACGCTCACCCCCACGGCGAGGAGACGGCCTTGCATGCTCAAGCTGCGACGCGCCATGTGGGAATTGTCGCGTCTGCAGGTAAGGGTTGGCTGAGGACGCCTGCTGAGGACGCCGGCTGAGGATGGGGCGGGTCAGATGACGGTGCCGGGCAGGCCGTCCGACGCGACCACCCCGAAGTCCTCGCCGGCCCACGCCCGCATGCCGCCGTCGAGGTTCACCGCGTCGAAACCGGCGCCCAGCAACACCCCCGCGACCCGGTGCGATCGGGCCCCCGACCGGCAGATGACGACGATGCGGCGGTCACGCGGGAGCTCCTCGACGCGCGCTTGGAGATCGCCCATCGGAATCCAGACCGCCTCGGGCGCGTGGCCCGCGTCCCATTCGTCGGCTTCGCGGACGTCGAGCAGGTACCCGCCACCCTCGACCATTCCGTGGCCGTCATCAGCGCTCACGTCCTCGACGCTCTGAGCAGTCACCGTCGTCGTCTCCTCGTCGTTGCGCGGGTCGTTGCGGGCCCTTGGCGGGTCGAACCATCGGAAAGATCAACGGCCCGTCAATTGGCCGGACCTTTGCGGAGCTTTCCTTGAATTCCTCTGCCCAGTGTGACAGGTTTCACTCTAGGTAGTCGTACACTTGCTGAGAGTGAGCATCCACTCTTCGGGGTAGGACGACCACGAACAGCGACAACACGAAGACAGCTCGACCGCTTCCTGAAACCCCACGCAGGAGAGATCTTGGGCCCCCGGCGCATCCTCGCAGCCTTGGCAGTGCTAGCGCTCGCCGCCCTCACCGTGACGGCCGGTGCCGCGTTCGCGGACGGCGCCGGCGACGGTGACCGCGGTTGGCACGGCGCGGACCAGGAGGGTTTCCACGCCGCCGACGGCAACACCGGGAGCGCCGGCAACGCCGGGAGCGCTGGCAACGCCGGGAGCGCCGGGAGCGCCGGAAGCGAAGGCAACAGCGGGGGCGGAGTGGATGCGACCTCCGATCCCCAGGGCGGAAGTTCTCTGGGCGGAAGTTCTCAGGGTGATGGTTCCCAGGGGAGCGGCTCGCACGAGCACCGTCCGGGACAGTCGGATGACGGCGTCAGCACCGCCGACTCGGGCTCGGGGTCCGGCTCCAGCTCGAGCGACGGGTCTGGCGGCGTCACTGGTTCGGGAGTCGGCACACCGCCGGCCCCCGTTGAGGCGCCAGCCCCGGCCGCGAGCGGACCCGCCCCCGACGCGGCCGGGGCGGCGCCCGCTCCCGCACCTGATCCCGCGCCGGCTGGCGATGTGTTCGTCGCCGCCGGTGACGGCCTCGGCGCGGCCGTGCCCGACGTCGAGCCCGCAGCCGTGGCCGATGCCGCACCGGTCACGCCCACGAGCGATCTCCAGGGCCTCGCCGGCCTCCCGTCGCTCGGATCGATCGGCGCCATCACCAGCCGGGTGACCGACGGGCCGTCGGCGGCACGCGCGCTCCTGTCGACCGGCACCGGCCGTTCCCTGGCCGTGATCGGCGCGCTGCTCGTGGCCATTGCGCTCTTCCTCGCCGTGCACCGCCGGACCGACCGTGGCGATCGCAAGCTGGCCGCGGCACGCAACGGGTCCGACGTCGCCCGATTCCGGTGACCGCGACCAGGACCGCGGCCGGATCGCCGGTCTCCGACCGGCTCCTGGTGCTGCAGTTCCTGCGGCTGCTCAACCTCATCGCGTTGCTCGTCGTCCCGGCCCTGGCCGGGATCGAGACGCGTCGGGCGGTCGGTGTCGCGCTCGTCTACCTGGTCGTCGTCGCGCTCATCGAGGCGCTGCGGCGACTCGCTCCCACGCACTCGGTCGCGATCGTGTCGTGGGGTGTGCTGCTCGACGGCGTCGCGGTGTCACTCGGTGTTGCGGTGACCGGTGGCTACCGCAGCCCCCTGCTGTTCCTCGTGTTCCTCGACGTCATGGCGGTCACACTCGTCGCGTCGTACCGCACCGGGCTCAAGCTCGCGCTGTGGTTCGCCCTCTTGCTCCTTCTCGGCCACGCCGCCGCCGATGCTGGCGTGGTCGAGGGCGCGAATGCCCTCGACGACCGCGCCGCCATCGTGAGCGCGGCGGCGTTCCTGCTCTTCGCCGTGTGCGCAGCGTTGTTCTCGGCGGTGAACGAGCGAGCGCTGCGGAACAGCCGGGGCCATCTCGAGCAGCTCGTGGAGCTCGGTGGCGAGCTCGAGCGCGCCATCCGTCCCGACGACGTGCTCGCGACGCTCGTGCGCCACGCGTGTGCCCGACTCGGCTTCACCCGCGCGGTCGTGCTGGTGCGTTCCGGCCCGGTGTGGGACGGCGTGCGCGACGACGGGACGATCGAGATCCACTTCCACGTGTCCGACCAACCTTCGCCGCTCGTCGACGAGACGTGGTCGTCGGGCGCGCCCATGCTCGTGCGTGCGGTCGACGACGACCTGCTCGACCTCGTGTTCCCCGGGTCTTCCAATGTCGTCATCACCCCGATCACGGCCGACGGCGAGCACCTCGGTGTCGCAGTGGGCGAGTGGGGCGGTGGCAACGACGCGCGCATCCCGACGTCGACGGTGCGGGCGTTGGCCCAGGCGTCGATGCACGCCGCGCTGGCGCTCCGCACGGCGCGCCTGCTCGGTGAGAACGAGCGGTTGGCGACCCGCGACTCGCTCACCGGTCTCGCCAACCGCCGGCTGTTCGACGAGTCACTCCAGCGAGAGGTGGCCCGGTCGCAACGCCTGGCCACGCCGCTCAGTCTGCTGGTGCTCGACGTCGACCACTTCAAGCAGGTGAACGACACCTACGGGCACCAGACCGGTGACGCGGTGCTCCGTGAGGTCGCCGACGCGCTGGTCTCGAACACCAAGAACTACGACGTCGCCGCGCGCTACGGAGGCGACGAGTTCGTCGTCCTGCTCCCCGGGTGCAGCCGCGACGACGCCCTGCGCGTCGCCGAACGCGTGCGCCACGGGATCGCGCGCGCCGTGGGCGAGGCACCCGTGACCATCAGCGCCGGTGTCGCCTCGGTGCCCGAAAACGCCACCGACCCGGAACGGCTCATGGCCGCCGCCGACGCCGCGCTCTACGACGCCAAGCGCACCGGGCGCGACCGCGTCGCCGGGTCGGGTCGCAACATCGAGATCGTGCCCCCCTCGCCGTTGAGCTGGAGCGCCCAGCTCGCGCGTGGCGCCTGACCGCGTCGCGCCGGGTCAGGCGCGCGACGGCTCGTCGGCGAGCAGTTGCATCGCCCGCGCGCGCAGCTCCTTGTGGTTGGCCTTGCCGGCGGCGGAGCGCTCGAGTGAGTCGACGAACAGGACCCGGCGCGGCGACTTGTAGCCCGCGAGCTCGGCGCGGCACCACGTCAACAGCTCCGCCTCGTCGAGGTCGGCTCCGTCGGTGGCCTGCACCAGCGCCACCACGCGCTCGCTGAAGCGTTCGTCGGGGACGCCGACGACCACACAGTCGAAGACACCCGGGTGCGTGCGCAGGTGCGCCTCGACCTCCTCGGGGTAGACCTTCTCGCCACCGGTGTTGATGCACGCCGAGCCGCGACCGAGGAGGCGGACGGTGCCGTCGGTCTCCACCGTGGCGAAGTCGCCGGGAATCGAGTAGCGCACGCCGTCGAGCACGCGGAACGTCGCCGCGGACTTCTCGGGGTCCTTGAAGTAGCCCACGGGGATGCGTCCGCCCATCGCCAGGAGACCGACCTCGTCGCTCCCCGGGACGACGTCGCGTCCGGTCACCTCGTCGACGACGCGGATGCGATCGTTCACCGAGAACTGGGCCGACGAGATCGCGCGGTCGTCGGCGCGTGCCGACTGGCGCGGTCCGAGTCCTTCCGACGCGCCGAGCGAGTCGACGATGGTGAGGCCGGGGACGACGTCGAGCAGGCCGCGCTTCACGTCGGGGCTGAAGAGCACGCCTGACGACGTGATCGCGCGCAACGACGTGAGGTCCCAACGGTGGGGGTGCGCGCGCAGCGCATCGAGCAGCGGACGCGCGAACACGTCGCCGACGATGGTGAGGGTCTGCACGTGCTCGCGCGCGACCGCGTCCCACACCAACTCGGGATCGAGTCCGGGATGGTCGACGAGCACGACGGTGCCGCCCCCTGCGAGCGCGGCGAGGGTGGCGAAGAGCCCGGTGCCGTGCATGAGCGGCGCCGCCGGCAGCAGCGTCGACGCCCGCTTCCCGGCGCGCGCGGCAGCGAACGGATCGGGCGGATCCGGGGTGCGCGGGTGCGACGACGCCCAGAGCGCGACGTAGAGGTCGTCGTTGCGCCACATCACGCCCTTGGGTCGGCCGGTGGTGCCGCCGGTGTACAGGAAGATCAGGTCGTCGCCCGATGGTGGGCGGGATGTCTGCTCGGCGACGCCCGCCGATCCCTCGACGGCCTGCTCGTAGGGCTCGCCCACCTCGAGCAGGAGCGGACGCTCACCCTCGTCGATGCGTCCGACGGCCTCTCGCGCGGTCTCGGCGAACGCGGGGTTGTGGACGAGGGCTTTGGCGTCGGAGTTGTCGAGTAGGTGGTGGAGCTCGGTGGCCGTGTACCGGGAGTTGACGTTCACGGGGACGCAGCCCAGCTGCAGGGCCGCGTAGAAGGCCTCGAGGTACTCGGGGCGGTTGGTGACGTCGATGGCCACCCGGTCGCCGGGCACCAGGCAGGCCCCGGTCTGGAGGAATCCGGCCAGCCGACCGGCCCGTCCGGCGAACTCGGCCCACGTGCTGCGGCGGTCGCCGCACACCACCGCGTCTCGGTCGGGGACGATGGCGGCGAGGCCGTCCCACACCGCCGCGAAGTTCCAGTCCGACACGTGTGCGATGCTACGGCAGGCCTTTCAGCTCGATCTCAGGCGGATCACGACATGATCCCGGGGTCCAGCCGGCCGATCGAGGGGAGT
This sequence comes from Acidimicrobiia bacterium, assembly GCA_036502765.1. GTDB lineage: Bacteria > Actinomycetota > Acidimicrobiia > IMCC26256 > DASPTH01 > DASUAS01. The sequence goes on from DASXXX010000234.1 coordinate 15,615, forward strand.
GCCGTGCATGAGGACCGCATCATCGGAGCGCATCTCACGAAGCGCGTGGGCCACGTGGCCCTCTTCGTCGCGCTGGCCGTCGTGCCCGTGCTCGCGCTGAACTCGCTCGCCACCGCCGACACCGGCACCGACCCCACCGCGGCCCCCACTGCCGGCTCCCGCGTCGGTCTCACCGACACGCAGCGCCAGTGCATCGCCGACCAGGGCGTCGCCCTCCCGACCAGCAGCACCGACGGCGGGAAGCCCGCGCTCACGCGCGAGCAGCGTCAGGAGCTCCGGGCGGCGGGCCAGGCGTGTGGCCTCCGTGGTCGCGGGCTGGGTCACGGCCTCGGTCACGGCTTGCAGGCGCGCGCGCTCACCGACGCGCAGCGGCAGTGCCTCGCCGACCAGGGTGCGTCCGTGCCCGATCGGTCGAGCGCCGGGGCGCGCCCCTCGGCGAGCGCCGAGCCGGGCAACGTGTCGCGCGACGCGCTGCGCGAGGCCGCCCAGGCGTGTGGCCTGCCCGCGCGGGGCCTCCACCGCGGCGGCGACGGCACGATCTGATGCGGAACCGGTTCAGTCCGACCCGGGTTGCGGGTCACCCACGTCGAACCACCACCGCGACAACTGCTCCATCTCGGTGACCGACGCCCGCAGCTCGTCGCTCAGCGTGCCCGGGTGGCGGGCCACCAGGATCACGGTGAGCGACCGGTAGTACCAGAGCTGGTCGATGGCGCCGGCGTGGAACCGTTGCCACACCTCGGGTCCGGTGCGACGCAGGTCGGCGACGATCGACCGCGCGTTGGCGAGCGCGTCGGCGGCCTTCACCCGGAGCACCGGCGTGGGGGTGTCGAGGTCGGCCAGGTGGTCGATCGCCTCCTGCTTGCGGGCGCGCCAGGTGGACGCGTCTCGCGGTGCCTTCGACGCGCCGGGAAGCTTGCCGTCGATCGTCTCGGTGCACGCCTTCACGATCCGCGACACCTTGCGGCCGTAGCGCTTGCGGATCTGCTTGGGCTTCACACCCGCGTCCTCGATCGCGTCGTGGAGCAGCCCGGCGATCGCCTCCGATTCGGTCCCCCCGTCGTGCAGCACCAACGCCGCCACCTCGATCAGGTGCGCGACGTACGGGACACCGGTGCCCTTGCGGGTCTGATCGCAGTGCAGCTCGATCGCCCAGTCGACCGCACTCGCGAACCGGTCGCTGAGCACGGCCCCGGCGTTCGACACCGGGTTCGACGCCGGGTCGTCAGCCGGCATCACGCGCCTTCGCCACGTTCTTCTCGTGCTCCGACAGCGTGACCGCGTAGTAGGTCTTCCCGTTGGCGTCGGACACGTAGTACTTGTAGGGCACCGGCGCGGGGTTGAGCGCGGCGCGCAGCGCCACCTCGCTCACCGTCTTGATCGGTCCGGGCGGCAGGCCCTTGTTCTTGTAGGTGTTGTACGGCGAGTCGATCTTGCGGTCGTCGTCGGTGGGCACCGGTGGGCAACCACCCTTCGCGTAGCAGAGGGTTGCGTCGATCTGCAGCGGCATGTCGTCCTTGAGCCGGTTGACGATGACCGCCGAGATGAGCGGCGCGTCGTCCTTGGTGCCGGCCTCGGCCTCGATGAGCGACGCGCTCACCAACGCCTGGTAGGGCGTCATGCCGCCGTTGGTGGCGCTCGGAGCACCGAGGCCGATCTCGTCGGCCTTGGCGTCGAACTGGGCGACGATCTTCAGGAGGATCTGGGCCTCGGTCTCGTTGGCGCCGATGAAGTAGGTGTCGGGCCAGGTGAAGCCCTCGAGCGACGTGACGTCGTTCGGTTGGTACTTCGACCGGATGGTGTTGGACTGCACGGCCTCCATGAAGCGATCCGCGCTCTTGCCCTCGACCTTGCCGACCCGGTCGGCGATCTGTTGCAGCGAGAGTCCGGGCGGGAGCAGCAACTTGATGTCGGGGACGATGCGTCGTGGCCCGCCGCGCAGCGTGTCGAGCGCCTGGCGCGCCGCGCTGTTCTCGACGAAGTCGTAGCGGCCCGCCGCGTACGAGGTGTATTGCGCGCTCGCGGCGACCTCCTGGAACGCGGCCGACGACGCGATCACCCCCTGCTGCTGCAGCGCGTCACCCACCTGCGCCGGGGTCCAGCCCTGTTGGATCTCCACCACGATGTCGGCGTCGCCAGCGGTGGAGCTCTGCGCGTTGCTCAACACCCACAGCGACGCGATCGCCAGTGGCGCCAGCATCACGCCGACGACGATCATCGTCATCACGTTGCGGCGGTAGGTGCGGTTGCGCTCCCGGGAGCGACGGCTGCGGGCCGAGCGCCACTGGGGTTCGGAGGGCATCGGGGAATGGTACCGAGCCCCTGGACGAAGGCTCTCGCGGGCGTGCGCCCGTGCACCCGTGCGCTTCACCGGGCCGTGCGCTTGACTTGGGCCATGCGCTTTGCGATCAAGACGTCACCGCAGGACACGACCTGGGCCGACATGCTCGCGGTCTGGCAGGCCGCCGACGAGATCGAGCTCTTCGAGTCGGCGTGGACCTTCGACCACTTCTACCCGATCTTCACCGAGCAGATCGACGGTGACTGCATGGAGGGGTGGGTCACCCTCGCCGCGCTGGCCCAGGCGACCCGCCGGATCCGGGTCGGGGTGCTGGTCACCGGGCTCCCGTACCGCCACCCCGCGGTGCTCGCCAACATGGCCGCCACCCTCGACATCGTCTCCGGTGGTCGGCTCGAGCTCGGGATCGGCGCGGGGTGGAACCAGGTGGAAGCCGACGCGTACGGCATCGACCTGCACCCGACGCTCACCGAGCGCTTCGACGCGTTCGACGAGGGGTGTGAGGCGATCATCGGGCTCCTGTCGAACGAGCAGAC
>DASXXX010000235.1:0-12089 GCA_036502765.1 Acidimicrobiia bacterium
GAGTCAGCCCTCTGATGGGCTAGTGTCGTCCGCTCTCCGGGGCTATAGCTCAGTCGGTTAGAGCGCATCCCTGATAAGGATGAGGTCGCTGGTTCGATTCCAGCTAGCCCCACACGTGGACTTCCCTCCCGGGTTCTTCGATCGGGCCGATCCCAGCCCGGACCCCGCGTTCTACCGGCCGTTGCGGTTGGTGACGCACATCGACGCCGGCGCCATCGCCGCGGTCGGTGCGCTGTACGACGAGCTCGGCATCGGGCTCGACGGCAACGGCAAGGTGCTCGACCTCATGAGCTCGTGGGTGTCGCACTTCACCGCGAAGCCGCGCGCGCTCACCGTCCTCGGCATGAACGACGACGAGCTGGCGGCGAACCCGCAGGCCCAGGCGCGCGTGGTGCACGACCTCAACACCGACCCGTCACTGCCGTTCCCCGACGATGCATTCGACGCCGCGGTGTGCTGCGTGTCGGTCGACTACCTGGTGCAGCCGATCGAGGTGTTCACCGAGGTGGCGCGGGTCGTCCGTCCGGGCGGTCCGTTCGTGTGCACCTTCTCGAACCGGTGCTTTCCGACCAAGGCGATCCGCGGCTGGCTGTACGCATCCGACGCCGAGCACGGCGAGATCGTGGCCGAGTACTTCCGGCGTTCCGGTGGGTTCGCCGAGCCCGTCATCCAGCAACGCACGCCGCCCGGGCACTTCGGGGACCCCCTCTGGGCGGTGCGGGGCACCGTCGTTAGACTCGCCGACGCATGAAGGCCTTCCAGCGTGGCGTGCTCGTGGCATCCATCGCGGTGGCCGTGTCGGTGGTCGTGAAGATGAAGAGCAAGGGCCCGGTGCCGCCCACCAGCAGCGGTGGTTGGCGCGAGCTCCAGGGCCCCGACTTCCGTTGAGCCACTTGTCGTGAAGACGGTTCTGGTCGCCGGCCTCGGCGAGGTCGGCATCCGTGCGGCCCGCCAACTCATCGACACGCCCGGTGTCGATCGGGTGATCGTCGCCGCGCGCCGACTCGAGCACGCACGTGAGGTCGCGGTCGCGCTGCACGACGGAGCCGAGCCGTACCGCCTCGGTCGTGACGACGCGCTCCCGGCGGAGCTCGACGCGGTCGTTGCCGCGCTCCCGGGCGAGGCCGATGCGGCGCTCGCTCGCCGCGCCGTGGGCGCGGGCATTCCGTACGCGTCCGCCGCCGACCGCGACGCGACCCTCCGGTCGCTGCTCGCGCTCGACGCCGAGGCGAAGGCGCACGAGACGCGCGTCGTCGCCGGATGCGGGCTCGCGCCGGGCCTCACCGACGTGCTCGCGCGTCACGCGGTCGGCGCGCTCGACGCGGTCGACGAGCTCCACGTCGCGCGGTGGGGTGTGGCCGGCAACGAATCGGCCGCCGAAGCGCGGCGCGCGCAACGTGAAGAGGCGCGTGAGTGGCGCGAGGGCGAACTGGTCCACGAGAAGCACCGTCACGCCGAGCTCATCTGGTATCCCGACCCGGTCGGCGCGCGCGAGTGCGAGCTGGTTGCCACCGGTGTCGAGCTCCTGGTCTCCGCCAACCCCGGCGCGGGCCGCATCACTGCTCGCCTCGGGGTGCCGCCCACCAAGCGTTTCACCCCGCCCGGTCGTCGCGATCCGGGTTTGGGTTGGGGCGCCGTGCGGGTCGAGGCGTGGGGCTGGCGGGGGACTGCCCGCACGTCGGTGGTCTACGGCGTGATCGAGCGGACCGCGGTTGCCGCCGGCACCGTGCTCGGCGTGACCGGCGCCCTGCTGTGCGGGGCGCTGCCCGCGCTCGGGGGTGCACCGAGCGCGGGTGCATCCGGCCTCGGACAAGTCGTGGAGCCGGTGCCGTTCCTGGCCGAGCTCGCCCGTCGGGGCGTGAAGGCGGCCGCGTTCGAGGGCGTCGCCGTCGCCTGACGAGGAGCGGTCTCCTGACGCCTTCGGGTGTCGCGACCACGATCGGGACCCCAGACGCCGGTAGCCTCTCTGCTCGACCCGGTGGTTGACGCGGGCAGCGGCGATCAGGCAGTGAGACCGGTCAAGTGCACCAACCGAAATGCCGAATCCAGCGGGGCAAGCACACGGACGTCCGTGGGGGACGACGCGTGCGGGAATGGGCGGAACCATTCACTCCCAGGTCTGGAGGGACGTCCGTGTTGCGAAGAATCGCCAGTGCCGCCGTCGTCGGCGCGGCTCTGCTCGCCGCGTTCGGCTGCGGCGGAGGTGGAAACGACGCGAGCGTCAGCGCCGGCAACTCCCATGACCGCACGATCGCGCCCGCCCAGGAGTCGCCGTCGGCCGCATCGTCGTCGACAGTGGGAGCGAACGGTCTCCGCACCGTCACCTACCACGGCGTGCAGTTCGACGTGCCCGGCGACTGGCCGGTGTACGACCTCGCCGCCGATCCCTCCACGTGTGTGCGCTTCGACGTGCACGCGGTGTACCTGGGAGCACCGGGCGCCGACATGAACTGCCCGGCCGGACTGGTCGGCCGCGCCGACGCGGTCCTGGTCGAGCCGACCGACGGCGGTCACCACCGCGGCAGCCAGGGGAGCGAGGACGCGGGCGACGTTGCCGCCGCGACCGCGAGCGGCCTCGAAGTGCAGGTCGCCACCGACAGTGCGGTTGCGAGTGAGGTCGCCGCGGACCTCCCGAGCGCGGGCGTGAGCGTCACGCTCACCTACAACGAGTCCGACGCCACCGCGCAGCAGATCCTCCAGTCGTTCCGGGCGGCGCCGTGAAGCGCCCTGTGGAACGCGTCGCGGGGCGACTCAGGAACAAGGGCGCACTTGTCGTGCTGGCCGTCGTGGCCGCCGCCCTGCTGAGCGCGTGCCTCCCGCCCCCGCCCCCGCCCCCGCCGCCGCCAGCGTTCACCAAGGGCTTCGACGCCTGCGCCGCGCCGAGCCTCTCGACGATGAACACGTGGAAGTCGTCGTCGCCCTATGACACCGTCGGCGTCTACATCGGCGGCGCGAACCGCGGCTGCGCGCAGCCGAACCTCACGGCGTCGTGGGTGTCGAGCGTGCATGCGCAGGGGTGGAAGCTCCTCCCGATCTGGGTCGGTCCCCAAGCGTCGTGCACGACGCTCGGCGGCACCACGAAGCTCTACACCGACCCGCTCGGGGCCTTCTTCCAGGGCATCAACGAGGCCGACGCGGCTGCCGACGCGGCGCAGAAGCTCGGTCTCGGATGGCTGGCGCCGGTCTACGCCGACATCGAGGGCTACACGCGCGGAGGCGCGTGCACGACCTCGGTGCAGCAGTTCGCCGACGGATGGGTGCGCGAGCTCAACACCCGCGGCTACCTCGGCGGCATGTACAGCAGCCTGTGTTCCGGCATCGTCGACATGGCGGCTTCGGTCACGACCTCCGACCGGGTGCCGTTGAACGCGATCTGGATCGCGGCGTGGAACAACAGCCCGAACATCTACGCCTTCTCCAACTGCAGCCCGGGCGTCGGTCTGCCCGACTCGCTCTGGAACAACCACCAGCGGGTGCACCAGTACATGGGCGGTCACAACGAGACCTACGGCGGCCTCACCATCAACATCGACAGCAATGCGGTCGACGGCCCGACGCGTTAGGTCGGTACGATTGGGATCCCTGCGGGGACGTAGCTCAGCTGGCTAGAGCACCTGCTTTGCAAGCAGGGGGTCGTGGGTTCGAGTCCCATCGTCTCCACCTCCCGGATCACGTTCGGGTGGCGTGGCGTCGCGCTGCTCGTGCGCCGGATCTGCGCCGCGGCAACGTGACGCGGCCTGATGCGAGCGCGTTCGTCAGAGACGCACGACCACGCGGCCCCACGTGCGGCGCTCGGCGAGGTCGGTGATGGCTGCGGGCACGTCGGCGAAGTCGACGACCCGGCTGACCAGCGGTCGGTACTGACCGTCGGCCATCAACCAGTCGATCTCGCGCTGCGTCTCGGCGTGGATGCGCGACATCTCGGGCCGCGGGTAGCCACCGAGGGTCGCGCCGACGAGCGTGTGGTTGCGCACGTAGAAGTGGGGGTCGTGCGCGATCAGCCCGCCGGCGTGACCACAGAGCACGTGACGCCCGTCGGGCACCAGCAGGTCGCGCACCCGCGCACCCACTTCGCCCTGCACCGGATCGACGATCACGTCGACGCCGCGTCCGTCGGTGGCAGTGCGGATCACCTCCACCACGTCGCCGGTCGAGTGGTCGACGGCCCGCGCGCCGAGTCCCTCGACGACCGCGGCCTTCTCGGAGCCGCCGACGACCGCGAGCACGTCGCAGCCCGCGGCCACGCACAGCTGCACGATCGCGGCGCCGAGTCCGCCGGCCGCACCCATGACCACGACCGTCTCACCCGACTGGATCTTCCCTCGGCGGTGCACCGCGTGCCAGGCGGTGTGCGCGGGGATCATGAACGCGGCCGCGTCCTCGTCCGACATCGAGTCGGGCACCTCGAACATGGTCGAGATCCCCACCGACACCGGCGCCAGGCTCCCGAACGGTTGGATGCACACCGCGGCCACGCGCGTGCCGACGAGTTCGGCGCGCTTCGGCGAGGCCGCCGTCACCACGCCCACGCCTTCCTGCCCCGACACGTACGGCATGGCGACCGGCACCGGATACGTGCCGCGCGCGATCGTGACGTCGGGCAACGCGAGCGCGGCGACCGACATCTGCATGATCACCCAGTCGTCGAACGGCGTGATGCCGGGTTGCACCGGCACCCAGCCACTCATGTGCATCCCGAGGCCCTCGAGGTCGGCCGGAGTGGGCTCGGGGATCTCGTCGAGTTGGAACACCTCGCCCGGTTCACCGTGCCGGTGCACGCGCCACGCCTGCATCTCCTCGACCGCCTACTCGACCTTGCCGGGGTGCACCCCGATGCCGCCGGCCTCGCTGCTCGCGTACGCGGCGAGCGCGAAGCGCAGCACGTCGACGGCTTCCTCACCGCTCCACAGCAGGGGTCCCTCGCCGGTGTGCAACCAGCGGAGCCAGTGCCGGCCCGAATCGCGGAAGCTGCTGCCCCAGTCGTCGTCGAGGTCGTGGTACGAGGTGAGCTCACCGTCGGCGTACACCTCGAGGCTCGGCTGCTGGATGCCCCGCCCGGTGCAGCGGTTGACGCGCGCGTACCCCCGCCGACCGGTGACCTCCCACCGTTCGTCGTTGGTGTAGTAGTCCGACCGCAGGTAGAGATCGGTGGCGAGGGTGATGTCCCACACGCCGCGCACGCCGCTCTCGTGCTCCCACGCGATCATCGTGGGCGCGTCCATGCTGATCCCGGGGACCACCTCGGTGGCGCCGATCCACGCCCGCACCTCGGTGATCGGGCCGAACAACCACAGCGCGGTGGCGAGCTTGTGCCAGCCGTCGTCGAACACGAGGATGCCGCGGGCGTGGTCGCGCATCTGCTTGAACTGCCACTCGTAACTGCTCATCGGGACGTCCCACCCGCCCCGACCGCTGGCCACCATCTTGAGGTGGTACCCGACGACGTCGCCGATGGTGCCCTCCTCGATGGTTGCCTTCAGCTTCTGCAGCGGCTCGTAGAACAGGTAGTTCTCCATCACCCGCAGCACGCGGTCGTTGGCCACCGCGGCGTCGAGCATGCGCTGCGCGTCGGGGATCGTGTTGCACATCGGCTTCTGCAGGTTGACGTGCCACCCGTTGCCGAGCAGCTCGATCACGCCGTCGACATGCAACGGGATCGGCAGCAGCGCTTCGACGGCGTCGACCTCGAGACCACTCGCGGCGAGGTCGGCGACGGTCGCGAACGTCTGCGCGTCGGGCCAGTCGCGGGCGCGCTCGGCCCGTCGCTCCTCGCTCGGGTCGACGAGTGCGACCACCTCCACGTCGGGGTTGTCGCGATAGGCGCGCACGTTGAGGTCGTAGATGCGTCCGAGGCCGACGAAGGCAGCGCGAACGGGACGGTCGTAGGGGGTGAAGGTCACAAGTGCTCCGGGTCTTGTTGGAGTTCGATGGTGTTGCCGGCAGGGTCGTTGATCCAGATCTGCACGTTCGACTCGCCCTGCACCGCGCGCTTGTACTCGATGCCCTTGGCGTCGAGCTCGGCGATGGCGGCGGCGAGGTCGTCGACCGCGAGGCAGTAGTGGTTGCCCGTCGAGTCGATGGGCGTCCCGCGTGGCGGGGCACCGACGAGGTGCAACTCGAGGTCGCCGACGCCCTTCCACACGCCCGGGACGCCCGGGATCTCGGGGCGGGGCACGTCGGCCATGCCGAACAGCCCGCCGTAGAAGGCGGTCATGTCGTCGAGCGACGCGTCGTGCACGTTCACCGAGACGTGGTGGAAACGGGTGACCTTCACGCGAGCTGCTCCATGAACTCGAGCCGGATCCCGCCGGGGGCGGTCACGAACGCGATCCGGCGGCGGCCGAACGGACCTTCGACGATCTCGGGACCGAAGACCACCTCGTGGCCGGATCGAGTGTGGCGGTCGAGCTCGGCGTCGAGGTCGTCGGTGAAGAGGGCGGGATGGAGGAAGCCCTCGGGAGGGAGCGCGACCGTGTCCTCGTAGATCGCCCGGGTGAACAGCGTGATCTGCACGGGCCCGAGGAACACGTCGGCGCGCTCGGCGCCGTTCCACTCCATGCGGTCGCGGATCTCGGCTCCGGCGCGCGCGTAGTACGCGCACGCGGCGTCGAGGTCGACGACCTTCACTGCCAGATTGGCCATTCCCGTCACGGTCACCCCCGGACCTTACCGAGCCCGGCCCGCGCGGCGCCCGCTACCGTCGCCCTCGTGACGGGGACCTGGCGGCGACCCATGGGCGCGCGCGACGTGCACGAGGAGCACCGCGCGTCGACGCCGCTGGAGCTGTTGTTCGACCTCTGCTTCGTGGTCGCGGTGTCCCGTGCCGCGTCGTTGCTGCACCACGTGGAGTCGGTCGGTCACGCCGGCACCGCGGTCGTGAGCTACCTCTTCGTGTTCTTCGCCATCTGGTGGGCGTGGGTCAACTTCACGTGGTTCGCGTCGGCGTACGACAACGACGACGTCGTGTACAGGCTCCTCGTGTTCGTGCAGATCACCGGTGTGCTGATCCTCGCCGCCGGCGTCCCCGAGGCGTTCGAGCACCGCACCATCGACACCGTCGTCGTCGGCTACCTCGTGATGCGGGCCGCGTTGGTGACGCTCTGGTGCGCGCCGGGCGCCACGACCCCACGCGCCGCACGACGACCCGCCGCTACGGCCTCGGGGAGTCGTTGTGCATGATCGGGTGGGTCGGATTGGCGCTGGTGGGCGCGCCGCTGTGGGCGTTCGTCCTGATGATGGTGGTGGAGATGCTGGTGCCGCCCTGGGCGGAAGCCGCGGCCGTCACACCGTGGCACCCCGAGCACATCGCCGAGCGGTACGGGCTGTTCACCCTCATCGTGCTGGGTGAGACGATCCTGTCGTCGTCGGTGGCGTTCCAAGTGGTCGTCGACGCCGACACCTTCGACCTCACCGTGGCCCTCACCGCGCTCGGCGCGCTCCTCACCGTCTTCGCGATGTGGTGGCTGTACTTCGGCAAGCCGCACGCCGACGCACTCGAGCGTGGCCGTGTCTCCTTGGTCTGGGGCTACGTCCACTACGTCGTGTTCGCGGCAGCCGCCGCCGTCGGTGCGGGAGTCGCAGTGATGATCGACTCCCTCGTCGGTCACGCGCACACGTCGGGCCACCTGGCGGCGGGCGCGTTCACCGTGCCGGTGATCCTGTACGTGCTCGCCGTGTTGTTCCTCCAGTCGTACCTGCACGGCCGACAGCCCGATCGGATGCTCGCGTTCGTGGTGGCGATCGTGCTGGTGGCCGCGGCGACGTTCACCGGCCAGCCGGTGCTGCTCACCGGTGTGGTGCTCGCGGTGCTGGTCGGCGTGCTGGTGGCGATGCAGGAGCGGGCGGCGGCGCTCGACGAGTGATTCAGCGGGGGTTCATCTGGGGTGCAGCACGATGCGACCATCGACACACCCGCCACTCCCTCGCTGGCCACGTTCTCGATGGCCACTCCCTCGGCGGTTGCTTCCGCGACGGTCGCTCCCGCGACGACCGCGCCGCCCACGACGCTGATCACGCGCCTGACGCGCTGCATGGGCGTGTCGGTGATCACCACGATCGTGAGCGTCACCATGCTCGCGGCGGCGACGGTCGGACTCGGTCTCGCCGCGTGGATGGCCAATGTGCTCGCCACCGCGGTGGCCACCGTGCCCTCGTACCACCTCAACCGCCGGTGGACGTGGGGCAGGCGCGACGCGTCCGACATGTGGCGCGAGATCCTGCCGTTCTGGGTGCTGGCGTTCGCCGGTCTCGTGCTGTCGACGCTGGCGGTGGCGCTCACCGACTCGTGGCTCCACGGCGCGCACCTCGGGCAACCACTGCACACCTTCGTGATCGTCGCCGCTCACCTCAGCGGGTTCGGGATCCTCTGGGTCGCGCAGTTCGTGCTCCTGGAACGCGTGTTGTTCACGGGACGTGACGCCGCGTCCGACGGCGGCTGAGGAACGACTCGATGCCGCGTGCACCGAGGTAACCGATCGCGAGCACGACCCACCCGCCGACTGCGTCGAGGATCCAGTGGTTGGCGGTCACGACGATGCAGAAGAAGATGGTGACGGGGTAGAGCGCCCACAGGACCTTCGCCCACGGACGCCGCAGCATCGGCCACACCGCGAGCGCCGACCACGTCGACCAGCCGACGTGCAGACTCGGCATCGCCGCGAACAGGTTGCCGTAGGTGCGCAGGGCCACGGCCGACGGCTGGCCGTCGGCGCCCAGGTGCACGCGCACCTGAGGCCCGAAGTTGAAGAAGTCGGCCGCGGTGTCGACGAACCCGTAGTGCGCGGGCATCAACCGCGGCGGCATGAGCGGGTACGCCCAGAACGCGAGGATCGACACGGCGAGCATGAGCACGAGCGTGTTGCGCCAGCGCACGTAGCGCGCCGGCACCTTGCGGTACATCCAGACGAGCGCCACGACGGGCACGACGAAGTGGATGGTGCCGTACCAGATGTTCCAGAACGACATGAACCAGTCGAGGTGCAGGAACGCGTGCTGGATCGAGTACTCGTGGTACAGGCCGAGGAACTTCTCGGCGTCGACGATCTGCTGCGCGTGGCGGAACGCGTCGGCGCTCACGCCCGCGACCTGGTCGCGGAACCAGTCGTACACCAGGTAGATGACGACGCCGACGAGCACCTCGATGATCCAGCCGCGCTTGATGCGGCCGGTCAGCGGGCCGGGTCGGATTGCCGGTTGGACTCCCGGTTCGACGCCGGTTTCGAGGCTGGTCACTGGGTCTTGCGGCGCACGATGAACGTCGCCATCGCGCGCGAGACGACCTCGCCGTCGGTGTCGGTGACCGTCGACTCGGTGTAGGCGACCTGGCGCGTGAGCTGGCTCACCTCGCCGCGCACCGAGAGCACGTCGCCCACCTTCGGCGCGCGTCGTGTCTGGTACGAGACGTCGAGCGTGGCGACGCGGTCACCCGACTCGAGCGCGCTGTTCGCCGCGAAGTTCATCGCCGCGTCGTGGACCACGCCGTACACACCGCCGTGCACGATGCCGAACGGGTTGCCGGCGAGCTCGGTGGGCGTCCACGCCGCCTCCGCCCACCCCTCGCCGTAGCGCTCGAAGTTCACGCCGAGTTGCCCGAGCAGCGGCATGCCGCCGTCGCCCAGCGAGCGGTCCAGGTTGCGCACCGGGTGAGGCTACCGGGCACCGTCGGTACCCTTCGGTGCCGAGCGAACCCATGCAGCAGGAGCCCGCCATGACCACCGCCGTCGTCGTCGACGCCATCCGCACACCGCTCGGGAAGCGCAACGGGCAGCTCGCGGGGTGGCATCCGGTCGACCTTCTCGCCCACGTGTTGTCGACGCTCGCGCTCCGCAACGATCTCGACCCCGCGCTCGTCGACGACGTGATCACCGGGTGTGTGTCGCAGGTGGGGGAGCAGGCGCTCAACGTGAGCCGCAACGCACTCCTGGCCGCGGGCTACCCCGACTCGGTCCCCGGAACGACGGTCGATCGGCAGTGCGGGTCGTCGCAGCAGGCCCTGCACTTCGCGGCGCAGGGTGTGATGGCAGGCGCGTACGACGTCGCGATCGCCGCGGGCGTCGAGAGCATGAGCCGGGTCCCGATGGGCTCGTCGGTGCTCGGCGCCGATCCGTTCGGGACGCGTCTGGTCGAGCGCTACCCGAACCTCGTGCCGCAGGGGATCTCGGCCGAGCTCATCGCCGAGAAGTGGGGCTTCTCCCGCGAGCAGCTCGACGCGTTCGCACTCGAGTCGCAGCAACGCGCCGCGCGCGCGACCGCCGACGCGCGGTTCGACCGAGAGTTCGTCCCGGTGACCGTCTCGGTCGACGGGAAGTCGCGCCCGATGACCGCCGACGAGGGCATCCGTCCCGACAGCACCGCGGAACGACTCGCCGCGCTCAAGCCCGCGTTCAAGGCCGACGGCATGGTCACCGCGGGGAACTCGTCGCAGATCAGCGACGGCGCCGCCGCGGTGCTCGTCACCAGTGAGGAAGCCGCGGCTCGCCTCGGGCTCACACCCCGGGCGCGCATCGTGCAGTTCGCCCTCGCCGGCGACGATCCCATCCTCATGCTCACCGCGCCGATCCCGGCGACCGCGCGCATCCTCGAGCGTGCCGGCATCACGCTCGACGCCGTCGATCGCATCGAGATCAACGAGGCGTTCGCCAGCGTCGTGCTGGCGTGGGCCCACGACGTGCACGCCGACCTCGACCGCGTCAACGTGAACGGCGGGGCCATCGCGCTGGGTCACCCGCTCGGCGCGTCGGGGGCCCGGCTCACCGGCACGCTGCTGTGCGAGCTCGAGCGCAGCGGCTCCCGGCTCGGACTGCAGCTGATGTGTGAGGGCGGCGGGCAGGCCAACGCCACCTTGTTCGAGCGGCTCTGACCGCATCGGTCGGGCCGCGTTCGCGTTCGGGCCCGCTGCGGCGCGAGCATCGCGGCATGGCGTGGACGATTCTCCGCATCGCGATCGGCGTCGTCGTGGCCCTGGTCGTCTACGTGATCGGCGCGAACCTGCTGCGGAAGTTCCACGTGGCCCCTCCGGAGGAGCCCGATCCGGAGGACATCAAGGCCGTCGACCTGCACTTCCGCTGCATCGTGTGCGGCGCCGAGGTGACCATGACCGCGGCCCAGGAGGATCCGGACGCCCCCCGCCACTGCCGCGAGGACATGGTGCTCGTGGCCGAGGGTCCGTCGACCTAGGAAGTTCTCCCCAGGTTGTGGAGAAACCTGTGCGTAGTTACAAACCTGGGGTTCGGACAATCCGCCCAAATATGGACAAGCCCGCGGCGCTACTTGAAGAATGTGGACAACACGAAGCCCGCGATCAGCAGCACGAGGCCGATCAGCAGGAAGTTGTTGCTCACCTCGCCGCCGGGCAGCAGCTCGAGGTAGTTGCCCGCGATCACGAACACACCCAGGCCGAGACACGTGAACATCGTCACCGGCACCCAGAGCTGGCTCTGCTTGACCTTCTTGGGCGCGGGCGGCGTGTAGCGCGACCCCTTGGTGGGGCGGCGAGCCGGCGGCGGAGCCTTCTTCGTACGGGCCACGGTCGGCGACCTTAGCCAATCACCGTGCGCAATCTCGTCGGTGCCGTGCAGGCCGCCCCGGTAGCGTGCTCGTCGTGCGCGTGCTGGTCATCGACAACTACGACTCGTTCGTCTACAACCTCGTCCAGTACCTCGGTGAGCTCGGCGCCGAGCCGATCGTGCACCGCAACGACGCCGTGACCCTCCCCGAGCTGCAGGCGCTCGAACCCGACGCGGTGCTCGTGTCGCCCGGCCCCGGCAGTCCCGACGAACCCGGCGACGTCGGCGTGTCGATCGACGCCATCCGTGCGTTCGGCGAGGCCGGCGTCCCTGTGCTCGGCGTGTGCTTCGGCCACCAGTGCATCGGTCAGATCTTCGGCGGACACGTGGTCCGCGCTCCCCACGTGATGCACGGCAAGACCTCGCAGATCACGCACGACGGGTGCGGCGTGTTCACCGGGCTGCCGTCACCCTTCACCGCCACCCGCTACCACTCGTTGGTGGTGGCGCGCGACACCGTGCCCGACGTCCTCGAGATCAGCGCCGAGTCCGACGACGGCCTGGTGATGGGCCTGCGGCACAAGG
>DASXXX010000236.1:0-4064 GCA_036502765.1 Acidimicrobiia bacterium
ACACCGCTGGTCGTCCTCGCCCTCGCCGTGTTGCTCGGAGTGGGTGTGAACGCAGCGATCGTGAGGCTCTCGCAGCGGCAGCGTTCCGCGTTCGCATGGGGCGTCTCGGGCGTCGTGATCCTCGTGATCGTGGTGAACTTCGCGCCGATCTGGAACGGTCAGTACTACACGCCGTCTCTGCTCCGCGGCGATGTGCCCGACTACTGGACGAAGGCGATCGACGCGCTCGACGCCGAGCCGCACGACACCCGCATCCTCGAGATCCCGGGCATCGACTTCACGAACTACGTGTGGGGCGGCACCGTCGAGCCGATCACACCGGGCCTCACCGATCGTCCCTACGTCGCGCGCGAGCTGGTGCCGTGGGGTTCCCCGGCGTCGGCCGACCTGCTCAACGCGTTCGACAACCAGCTCCAGGAGCGCGTCCTCGCGCCCGAGTCCGTGCCCTCGGTCGCGCGCCTGCTGGCGGCCGGCGACATCCTGGTGCGCGACGACCTCCAGGTCGACCGGTACGACATCGTCCGACCTGCCGAGGTCTCGACGCTGTTGACCCCGACTCCGGACGGTCTCGGCGCCCCCACCTCGTACGGCCCGACCACCCCGAGGCCCCATCAGGACCACCTCGACGAGCGGCAGCTCGGCCTTCCCGCCGACGCGACCGACGGCGCGCCGGTGAAGGTGTATCCCGTCGATTCACCCGACACCATCGTGCGCGCCGATGCGGCGACCGGACAGCTCGTCGTGGCCGGCAGCGGTGAAGGACTCGTCGATGCCGGGGCCCGGGGTCTGCTCGACGGCAACGGGGCCGTCGTCTACTCGGGTTCGTACGCGAAGGACCAGGCCAACCTCCGGAAGCTCGTCGACGCCGATGCCGACGCCACGCTCGTGGTCACCGACTCGAATCGACGGCGCGCCGAGCGGTGGGACAGCCTCACGACGATCTACGGCTACACCGAGCGGGCGGGCGAGCAGCCCACGACGGGGACCACCGGCGACAGCCGGCTCGACGTGTTCCCGGACGCGGGCGATGACACGCGCACGGTCGTCGAACAGCAGGGAGCGACCGTCACGGCGAACGGGTACGGCGACGCGAACGGGTACCTGCCCGAGACCCGCCCGGCGAAGGCGTTCGACGGCGACGTGACCAGCGCGTGGCGCACCGCGGGCCAACGGTCGGCGATCGGACAACGCATCCAGGTCGACCTCGACCAGCCGATCACCACCGACCACGTGAACCTCGTGCAGCCGCTCAACGGTCTCACCGCGCGCTCCATCACGAGCGCGACGCTGCGCTTCGACGGTGGCAGCCCGGTGACGGTGGCGTTGGACGCCGCGTCGCACACCGCCGAGGGCCAGACGGTCACGTTCCCGCGTCGCACGTTCGAGCGGTTGTCGATCACCATCGACGACACGAACGTCGGCGACTCAGGTGCTCCTCCGTTCGACAACCCGGTCGGCTTCGCCGAGATCCGCGTGCGCGACGACGCGCCCGGGTCGGCCGACATCCACGTCGACGAGGTGGTCCGGCTGCCGGTCGACCTGACGAACAGCGTCGGCGCCGACTCCGCGTCCCGGCGCCTGGTGTACGTGCTGAGCCGCGAGCGCACGCGACAGACGCTCAAGCGCGTCGGTGAGGACGAGCCCACGCTCGTGCGCGAGTTGCAGGTGCCGACCGCGCGCACCTTCGACCTGCGCGGGAGCGCGCGGCTCTCACCATCGGCGCCCGACAGTGCGATCGACGAGCTCCTCGGGCTCGCGCCCGCATCCGAAGGTGGCGTCACCGCGACGTCGTCGGCGCGCCTGCCGGGCTCGGTGAGAGCGCGGGCGTCGTCAGCGCTGGACGGCGATCCCACCACCGCGTGGACGACACCGTTCGGCGATCCGACCGGTCAGTGGATCGACGTGACCACGCCGCAGCCGCTGACCGTCGATCACCTCGACCTCCAGCTCGTCACCGACGGTCGTCATTCCATCCCGACCCAGGTCCGGGTCGACGCGGGCGGCGAGTCCCGCGTGGTGGACGTTCCGGCGGTGTCGAAGCGCACTGCGAGCGGCACGACGACCGTGCCCGTCTCCTTCCCCGCGCTGACGGGCACCGACTTCCGGGTCACGGTGACCGGCTCCCAACCCGTGACCACGAAGGATCCCGACAACGGAGTCCGCATCCCCGCGCCGGTCGCGGTGGCGGAGCTCGGACTGCCCGGCCTCGCGCCGGTCACGTTCGCCGCCGACGTGTCGGGCGCCTGCCGCAGCGATCTGCTGACGGTCGACGGGACGCCGGTGCCGGTGCGTGTCGTCGGCGACCGCGACGCGGCGGTGAACCTGAAGGCGCTCGATCTCGAGCGGTGCGACGCGGCGTCGGCGACCGGGCTCGACCTCGCGGCCGGCGATCACGAGCTCCGCTCCGCCGACGGCCGCACGACCGGCGTCGACGTCGACGGTGTCACCCTGGCGTCGACCGCCGATGGTGGCGCGCTCGCGCTCGGGCCCGGTGGGGCCGTGCCGACGGGTCCGCAGGTGTCGACCCCCAAGGTTCGGGTCGTCGACGACGGCCGTACGAAGTTGCACCTGAAGGTCACCGGCGCCACGGAGCCGTTCTGGCTCGTCCTCGGCCAGAGCCAGAACGCGGGGTGGAAGGCGACGGCGAACGGCAAGGACCTCGGGGGCTCCCATCTCGTCGACGGCTACGCGAACGGTTGGAAGGTGACCCCGGGTCGCAACGGCGTCATCGACGTGACGCTGACGTGGACGCCGCAGAAGACGGTGTGGATCGCGATCGCGATCTCCGCCATCACGTTGCTCGTGTGCCTCGCGCTCGTGTTCGCGCTCGTGATCCGGCGGCGCCGGAAGCGGGGGAGCGAAACGTCCGAGGCGCTCGAACAGGATCGCCCCGCCGTTCTGGAGCGACCTGGTGCCCGCGACCCGATGCTCAGTCGTGCTGCGACCATCGCCGGCACCCTCGGCGTGGCCCTCACCGCCGCGGCGTTGTCACGCTGGTGGGTGGGAGTCGTCGTCGGTGGCGCGTTCCTGCTCGCCGCGCGGCGGCCGCGACTGCGCTGGCTCACCGCGCTCGCCGCGCCGGCCGCGTTGGCGGTGGTTGCCCTGTACGTCGTCGCGCAGCAGGCGCGCCACCACTACCCATCGGTGCTCGACTGGCCGGCCAACTTCGATCGCGTGAACGCCGTCGCCTGGCTGGCCGTGCTGCTGCTCGTCGCCGATGCGGTGCTCGAGGTGTTGCAGCGAGTCCAGGCCCGACGGGCAGAGTGACCCAGCGCCGAGCCCGACCTCGGGAGCCCCAGGTGTCACTTGACAATCATTGTTGATAAGGTGGTCGCCGTGAAGACGGTCGACGAGCTCACCACACGCTTCCGCGCCGAGGGCCTCCGGGTCACGCCGCAGCGCCAGGTGATCTTCCGGCTGCTCCACGGCGTCGACACCCACCCCACGGTGGAGTCGCTCTACGAGTCGGCCCGTTCCGAGATGCCCACGATCTCGCGCAAGACCGTGTACGCCACCGTCCACGATCTCGAGTCGATGGGCGAGGTCGAGCTGCTCGACGTCGGCACGGGAAGCATCCGGGTCGACCCCAACGTGGAGCACGCGCACCAGCACCTCGTGTGCACGCGCTGCGGCACCGTGCGTGACGTGCTGCTCGACATCGCCGACCTGCGCGTGCCCTCGCGGTACCGGCGGGCGTTCACCGTCGAAGCAGTGGAGGTCGTCTTCCGCGGCATCTGCGACGAGTGCCTCGCCGAGGAGCCGGTCGACGCCTGAGCGGGTCGCACGTCGGCCCGTTGCCACCTTCCAGTCCCAACGCAAACCAACGCACACCAAGGAGAGCAACGCATGCCCGATCTGAACGGCACCCAGACCCACTCGAACCTCAAGGACGCCTTCGCGGGCGAGAGCCAGGCCAACCGGCGCTACCTCTACTTCGCCCAGAAGGCCGACGTCGAGGGCTACCCCGACGTCGCCGCGCTGTTCCGCTCGGTGGCGGAGGGTGAGACCGGTCACGCGTTCGGTCACTTCGACTTCCTCGCCGAGGTCGGCGACCCGGTGACCGG
>DASXXX010000237.1:0-2870 GCA_036502765.1 Acidimicrobiia bacterium
AGGGTGTCGGTGCCGAGGCCGTAGACGACAGCCGGCACGTTGCCCTCGCGGCGGAGGCGTCCGGAGTTGCGCGACCCCAGGAGGGTGCGCGGCTGGGCGAGGAGAGTGGTGTCAGGCATGGCGAAAGCAGGGCCTTTCAGCCGTCCGAGACGGGTCGGAACGCGGAGCCCGACAGTCTAGACGTTGTCGCCGCGGAAGATCTCGCTGACGCTGGTGTCCTCGAACACGGCGTCGATGGCCTCGGCGATGATCGGGGCGATCGAGAGCACCTCGAGGGTGTCGAACCGCTTCTCCGACGGGATCGGGAGGGTGTTGGTGACCACGACCCCCCGGACCGGGGCGTTCTTCAGGCGGTCGACGGCCGGGCCCGACAACACGCCGTGGGTGGCGAGCACCCACACGTCGGTCGCCCCCCGTTCCACGAGCAGGTTGGCGGCGGACACGACGGTGCCGGCGGTGTCGATCATGTCGTCGATGAGGACGCACACGTTGCCCGACACGTTGCCCACCACCTCGGTGGCCTCCGCCACGTTGTGGGTGCCCTTGGGCCGGCGCTTGTCGATGAAGGCGAGGTCGGACTCGACCCCGGCGTCTTCGAGGCAGTTGGAGAACCGCTTGGCGAGCTTGGCGCCGCCGGCGTCGGGGGAGACCACCACGACGTCACCGTCGATCTGCTTGGCCAGGTGGTCGGCCAGGAGCGGCACCGCGGTGAGGTGGTCGACCGGTCCGTCGAAGAAGCCCTGGATCTGGCCGGTGTGGAGGTCGACGCTGACGAGGCGGTCGGCGCCCGCCACCGTGAGCAGGTCGGCGACGAGCCGCGCCGAGATCGGCTCGCGCCCCTCGGCCTTGCGGTCTTGGCGCGCGTATCCGTAGAAGGGACACACCGCGGTGATGCGACGGGCCGACGCGCGCTTCGCCGCGTCGATCATCAGCAGCTGCTGCATGATGCGGTCGTTGATCGGCTCGCAGTGGCTCTGCATGATGAACGCGTCGGCGCCGCGGATGCTCTCGCCGTAGCGCGCGTAGAGCTCACCGCTCGCGAAGGTCGACAGCTTCACCTGGCCGAGCGGCACGTCGAGCGCCTCGGCGATCTCGTTCGACAGGTCGTGGTTGCCCTGCCCCGCGAAGAGCATGAGCTTCTTCTTGGAAACCAGCTCCATCAGTTCGCGCCCTCTTCGTCGTCGCCTTCGCCGCGACCATCATCGTCGGTCCTGGCATCCTCGCGCCTGGCGACCCACCCCTCCTCGATCGAGGCGGGCACACCCTTGGCCAGTGCGCCCGGCGGCACGTCGCGGGTGACCACCGCGCCCGCCGCGGTGTACGCGCCGTCGCCCACCTCGACCGGCGCGACCAGCACTGTGTTCGAGCCGGTGCGCGCGTCGGCGCCCACGATCGTGCGGTGCTTCTGCTTGCCGTCGTAGTTGGCGGTGATGTTGCCGGCACCGATGTTGGCGCGGGGCCCGATCTCGGCGTCGCCCACGTAGGCGAGGTGGGGCACCTTGGCGCCCTCGCCGATCTCCGAGTTCTTGATCTCGACGAACGTGCCGACGTGCGCGCCGGCGGCGAGCCGGGTGCCGGGCCGCAGCGACGCGTAGGGCCCGACGGTGGCGCCGTCGCCGATCACGGAGTCGCGCGCGACGGTCTGGCGCACGACCGCGCCGTCGCCGACGACGGTGTCGATCAGCTGGCAATCGGGACCGATCACCGAACCGGTGCCGACGACGGTGCGTCCCGACAGCATGGTTCCGGGCAGCAGGAGCACGTCGGGGGCGAGCACCACGCCGGTGTCGACGTAGGTGCGCGCGGGATCGGTCATCCCGACGCCCGCGCGCATCCAACGGGTGTTGATGCGGTGACGCAGTTCGGCTTCGGCCTCCGCGAGTTGGGCGCGGTCGTTGACGCCGAACGCGTCGGTGGCGTCGTCGGCCTCGACCCCGAGCACGAGGTGGCCGGCCTGGCGCAGCACCGCGACGACGTCGGTGAGGTAGTACTCGCCCTGCGCGTTCTCGGGGCTGAGCCGGCGCAACGCCGGCGCGAGCAGGCCGCGGCGGAAGCAGTAGATCGACGGGTTCACCTCGTCGATCGTGAGCTCGTCGGGAGTGCCGTCGGACTGCTCGACGATCCGGTCGACCCGGCCCTGGTCGTCGCGCACGACGCGCCCGTAGCCGGTGGGATCAGCGACGTGGGCGGTGAGCAGCGACGCGGCGGCGTCGGCGTTGCGGTGCTCGGTGGCGAGGCGGGCGAGGGTCTCGGCCCGCAACAGCGGCACGTCGCCGGCCACGACGATGAGGTCGTCCTCGAGGTCGGGATCGTCGGCGAACGCGGTGAGCGCCACGCTGGCGGCGTCGCCCGTGCCGCGCTGCGTGTGCTGCTCCACGAACTCGACCGGCACCTCGCCGACCAGTTGCTCCTGCAGCGTCTTCGTGACGTGCTCGGCGGCGTGGCCGACCACCACGACGATCTTCTGGAGCGGGAGCCGCTCGAGCGCGTCGAGCACGTGGAGGAGCATCGGCCGTCCGCAGAGAGGGTGGAGCACCTTGGGCGTCGTCGAACGCATGCGGGTGCCTTCGCCCGCTGCCAGCACCACTGCGCTCACCGGTCGGATCTCCGTGGCCACTGATCTCCCTGTCCGGGTGCAGTCGGGGAGTGCTCGGGGGCGAGGTTTCGAACCTCGACTTGGGACTCCAAAGGACCCCGTGCTGCCGTTACACCACCCCCGAAAGTCCACTACGAAGGTACCTGATGTGCGGGTCGCGCCCGTGCCCGACTAACTTGCGCCCTGCCATGGGCTCACTGATCAAGAAGCGCCGCAAGCGCATGCGGAAGAAGAAGCACAAGAAGCTTCTCAAGAAGACGCGCTGGCAGCGCCG
>DASXXX010000238.1:0-8335 GCA_036502765.1 Acidimicrobiia bacterium
GCGATCGAGAAGGAGATCCCGTCCACCGCGGACGTGGCGCCGTAGCGCTTCTCGAGCGCGGCGACCTCGATCGCGTACGCAGGAGAGTTCACCGGGCCGGGAGCCTAGCGAGGTCGGTGCGAGGGGGCAGACTCCACGCCGACTCCACGCCGACTCCACGCCGACTGTGCGATCGGCGCCCGTCGGTAGCATCCGCGTTCGTGGTGGAGTTCCTTTCCGACGCCTGGATCGCCCAGATCGACGCCGCCGCGCGCGCCGCCGAGGAGCTCCGCGCCGACCCGCCCTTCTCGGTCGGGACCCTCGTGCACGGCGCCGACGGCGACGCCGGCTACCAGGTGCGCTTCGACGTCGACGGCGCCTCGATCACCGGCCTGGGTGACGGCGTGCCCGATGTCGTGCTGGTCACCGATCCGGCCACCGCGTGGGCACTGCACCAGGGTGCCGTGCGGGCGCAGGACGCGTTCGCCCGCGGTGCCCTCAAGCTGCGTGGACGTCCGGAGCTCCTGGCGGCCCACGCCGATCTCCTCGCCACGCTCGAACGGGCACTGGCACCAGCGCGGGCGTCCACGACGCCTCCCGATGGGGTGTCCCACGCCCGGTAGGTTGGGAGGAGTGCAGCCGTTCGAACGACTCCGGGCCATCGCCCGGCACGGCGGCGACGACCGACTCCTGGTCGCCGAAGCCGCCGACTGCCTGGGTGAGTTCGACGACGACCCGGCCGCCCTCGTCGTCACCTGCCGTCGACTGCTCCACCACCACCCCGACCGCGCGCCGCTCTGGTGGCTCTGCGCCCGGGTGCTCGGCGGACCTGAACCGTCGGAAGCGGCATGGGACGCCGAGGCGCTCGTGCGCGACGACCACACCGCCGACCGCCTCTCCGGCGTGCTCCCCTTCCCCGCCGATCACCCCGTCGCGGTGCTCGGCTGGCCCGCCGTCACCGGCGACGCGCTGGCGCTGCGGCCCGACCTCGAGGTGCTCGTCGTGCGGAACGACCACCAACGCACCGGCGACGAACGGTGGCGCGCCCGACTCGCGCGCAGCGACGCCAGCGCGCGGCCGGTCGACCTCGTCGAAGCGGTGGCGCTCGAGCCGTCGCACCTGCTCATCGAAGTGATCGGCGCCGGTCCCGAGCGGTTCCTGGTCGCCGAGGGCACGGCCGACATCCTGGCCACCCTCGCCCGGCCCGGCCTCGTGGTCTGGTTCGTCGCCGGTGTGGGTCGAGTGCTGCCCACGCGTCTGTTCGACGCCATGGTGCGCACGCTCGGCGATCCCGAGGACCACGGACTCGAGCTGCTCGACGTGCAGACCGCCGATCGCATCGCCGGCCCCACCGGTCTCGTGCGGCCCGAGCACCTCTCACGCCGGGTCGACTGCCCGGTGGCCCCCGAGCTGCTGCGCTTCTAGCCGATCGGTTCCTCGGAACCGATCAGGGCAGCAGTTCGGGCGGATCCCACGGGTCCTGGGGTGGCGGCTTCGGCTGGACTTCGTCGACGTCGAGGTAGCCGGGCGCACGTCGCACGCGGGCCGTCCGCACCGTGAAGCGTCGACCCAGGAACCGCCGGACGCCGCCGCGCACCGGCGGGACGAGCAGCGCGAGCCCGAACACGTCGGTGACGAACCCCGGGACCAGCAACAGGAACCCGGCCGCCGCGAGCAGGCCGCCGTCGGTCATCGGTCCGGTGGGGATGCGGCCGTCGTCGAGCTCGGCCCGCATGCGGGCGAGGGTGCCGATGCCCTGACGCTTCACCAACCACGCACCGCAGAGCGAGATCGCGACCATCAGGGCGACGGTGTCGAGCACCCCGATCCACGAGACCACCTGGAGGAAGACCGCGATCTCCACCAGCGGCCACAGCACCAGCAGGAGGATGACGACGAACACAGTCCCCCAGGCTAGAACCGGGCGGTCATCCCTCCAACGCGAGCGGCAACACACCGACGCTCGCTGACGGCGATTCGCCGGCCCCGTGGGGAGCCGCCACCTGGTCGCGGCGGAGCGTGTCGATCCGCTCCAGCTCGCGCTCCACGCCGCGGCGGCGGGTGCCCTCGAGCTCCTCGAACGCGTTGGACGCGGTCTTGAGGTTGCGTCCCACCTTGTCCATCTGCTCGACGAACCGGTCCCACTGCTTCTCGAACCCCTGCAGCCGCTCGAGGATCTCGAGCGAGGTGCGGCTGAGCTGGAAATTGTCGACGGCCTGGCGGATCACCGCGAGCACCGCGAACAGCGTGAGCGGTGAGCAGAACACCACTTTGGCCCGCAGGGCGTCGTCGAGGATCGAACGGTCCTGTTCCTGGATGTACGCGTAGACCTGCTCGTTGGGGATGAACAGGAGCACGCAGTCGACGGTGCCGCCGGCGGGGTCGACGTACTCACGTCGGGTGACCTCCCGCAGTCGCAACCGCACGTCCTTCAGGAATTCCTTGCGCGCGTGCTCGCGCTCGACGTCGGAGGTGGCGTCGGTGACACGCAGGTAGTTGTTGAGCGGGAACTTGACGTCCATGTGCAGGGTGAGGCCCTGCGGGAGCAGGAACGTGTAGTCGGGGATGCCGCCCGACCCGGTCAACGGCTGGTGGCGCCGGTAGTTGACGCCGTCGACGAAGCCGGCCAGCTGCAGCACGTCTTCCGCCATCCGTTCGCCCCACTGGCCGCGCGCGGTGGTGCTCGACAGTGCCTCGCGCAACGACTGCGTGGTCTCGGCCAGCACCTGGGTCTGACGGCCGGCGGCCTGCAGCTGGCTCGTGAGCTCCCCCACGTGCTCGCGCCGGTCGCGCTCGGTCTCCTCGACCAGGCGGTTCAGCCGCGCCAGCTCCTCCCGCATGGCGGTGACCTGGTGGTCGATGGCGGTCTGGGTGCCGCGCAGCTCCTCCGTGCCGCGTCGCCGCTCGGACGCCAGCATCTCGTGCTGCATGCGCACCAGCTGCTCGACCGGCAGCTCTTGGGAGGTCGCTTGCGGCGCCTGCGGACGACGCGCGGCCCGGACGTTGGCGCGCGCGGTGAGCACGAGCACGACGAGCAGCCCGACCACGACCACACCCAGGAGCACGACGACGAATTCCACGCCTGAAACGGTACGACGGGGGTGTGACACCCATCGGGATGCTCGACGGCCGGTTCGGTTGCCGGCTCAGGTGCCGGCGAGGTGCTCCAACAACAGGGCGTTGAGCGCGTCGGGGGCGACTTCGGGGATCCAGTGGCTGACGCCGTCGAGCACCTCGAAGCGGTACGGGCCGGTGACTTCGGCCGCGGTGCCCTCCGCCGCCTCACGCCCCAACGCGACGTCGTCGGTCGACCACACGTAGAGCGTCGGCGCCGTGATCACGCCCTCGGGTGCATCGAAGCGGTTGGCGCGGTACCAGTTGAGCCCACCGGTGAGCGCCGCGCCGCCGTCGGCGGTGAACACCCTGCGGTACTCGGCGCGCGCGTCGGCCGGGTGCTCGGCGTGGGCGGCCGCGAGCAGCGCGGCATCGTCGGCCAGCCACCCGGCTTCGGCGTCGGGGCTGCGGAACCAGTCGATGTAGCTCGACCGCTCGGCCTGGTCTCCCCCGCTGTGCATCGCGGCGCCGAAGGGCACCGGGTGCGGGGTGGACACGACCGTGAGGGTGCGCAGGCGGGCAACGTCGGCGGCGCCGTCCCGTGCTCCCGCGTACCAGGCCACGAACCCACCCCAGTCGTGGCCCACCAGGTGGAAGCGATCGGCCCCGAGTGCATCGGCGAACCCGAACACGTCGTCGACGAGACGGCCGACGGCGTACTCCTCGAGCGCGTCCGGGCGCGCGCCGGCCGCGTAGCCGCGCTGGTCGGGCGCCACCGCGCGGTAGCCGGCCTCTCCCAACGCCTCCAGCTGCGCACGCCACTCGTACGACGTCTCGGGGAAGCCATGGAGGAGGAGCACGAGCTCGCCGTCGGCGGGGCCGGATGCCAACGCCGAGTAGCGGTACGGCCCGACCTCGAGCGAAAGGGACTCGATCATCCGAACCTCCGTTTCACCAGGCGTTCCGAGCGGGCGACGAGGTTGTCGGCACCGAGGCGAGCTGCGAGCGGCGTGAGCTCGGCTGCAGGTCCCGTCCACTCCCAGTCGTCGACGGCGCCGACTTCGGCGTCGACGCGCAACGTGGCGAGATCGAGGAACAGCGCGGCCGCGTCGCGCCCGCCGGCCAGGGTCGCGGCGAGCTTCGCCGCGCCCCGGACGTCGACCTTCCACTCGCGCACGTCGTCGGGGATCGCATCGACGTGCTCGTAGTGCGCGAGCACGGTGGCGGTCGACTTCGCGCCCCAGCCCGGGAGACCCGGGAATCCGTCGGCGCTGTCGCCGACCAGCGCGAGGTAGTCGGGGATCGATCCCGGGTTCACCCCGAAGTGCTCCCGCACGCCGGCCTCGTCGATGAGTCGACCCTCCTTGCGCCGGTCGAGCTGCACCACCTTGGGATCCTCCACGCACTGGCCGAGGTCCTTGTCGACGGTGCAGATGAACGCCCGGGCGACGCGGTCGTCGTCGCGCGCCACCCGGGCCGCGGCGGCGAGGCCGTCGTCGGCCTCCTGGTCGACCATCGGCCACACCGTGACGCCGAGGGCGCGCAGGCCGTCTTCCAACAGCGTGAACTGGGCCAGGAGCTCCGGCGGCATCCCCTCGCTCGTCTTGTACCCCGGGTACAGGTCGTTGCGGAACGACTCGATCACGTGGTCGGTGGCCACGCCGACGTGGGTGGCGCCCTGCTCCAGCATCATCAGGACGGTTCCCATCACGCCTCGCGCCGCCGACACCTCCATCCCGCCGGGATCGAGGTGTGAAGGAGCGCCGAAATGGTGACGAAACAACTCGTAGGTGCCGTCGACGAGGTGCACCTCGAGCGCGGGATCGGCCATACGACGAGCCTCGCACACCTGAGAGGAGGCCCAGGACATGGGCTGGACATGATGTCCCTACCGACACGTAGGCGGAGTACCCTCGACGTTGTGGACGACGCGCAGCTGATGGCCGACCTGGAGCCCACCGCGGTCCAGCTGTACGAGCGTCACATGAGCACGGCCAAGGAGTGGTTCCCGCACGAGATGGTGCCGTGGAGCCGCGGGCGCGACTACACCCCCGCCGAGGTGTGGGACCCCGACACCATGAAGCTGTGCGACGGCGCCCGCAGCGCGCTGTTCCTCAACATCCTCACCGAGGACAACCTTCCGCACTACTACCGCCAGATCAACGGCAAGTTCGGCAACGACGACGTGTGGGGCGAGTGGAACCGTCGGTGGACCGCCGAAGAGGGTCGTCATGCGATCGTCATCCGCGACTACCTCGCGGTGACCCGATCGGTCGACATGCGCGCGCTCGAGCGTGCGCGCATGCGTCAGGTGTCGATGGGTCAGGTGCCGAATCCCGACACCATCGCCGACGGCATCGTCTACGTCGCGCTGCAGGAGCTCGCCACCCGCATCTCGCACCGCAACACCGGCAAGCTGCTCAACGACCCGCAGGGCGCGGCGATCATGAGTCGCGTCGCCGCCGACGAGAACCTCCACCACCTCTTCTACCGCGACCTCGTGTCGGCGGCGCTCGAGATCGACCCGTCGGGCATGGTTGCGGCCATCGACCGTCAGGTGCGCTCGTTCGAGATGCCCGGCGCGGGCATCGAAGACTTCAAGGTGCACGCGCGTGTGGTCGCCGACGCCGGTGTCTACGACTTCGCCGCGCACCACGACCAGATCCTCGTGCCCGTCGTGTTCAAGCACTGGCGCGTCGAGCAGCTGCAGAACCTGAAGTCGGCGGCCGAGGTGGCGCGTGACCGCCTGGTCCGCCACGTCGAGAAGGTCGGCAACGTCGCCAAGCGCATGAAGACGCGCCTGGCGCCGACGCCTGCCCCCGCCTGATCTCGGGTTCCAGCCCAGGGGCCTCACCCAGGCGCCTAACCCAGGGGCCTAACCCAGGAGGTCGCGCTCGCGCAGCGCGTGCCCCTCGAACTGCGCCAGTCCCCGCTCGACGATGCGGTCGTGCGCCCACGCCATCGCCGGGCGACCGATGATCGAGAGCGTCCGCAGCATCGGCGCCCGCAGCTCGAACTCCCACGCCAACCGGGCTTCGGTGCCGCCGTCGACGGCCTGCAGCTCCAGCCGGGCCGGACCGTGGAGGTCGCCGTCGACGGTGGTGACGAGCCGCTGGTCGCGCACCGCTTCGTCGACCCGCACGTCGCAGTGCAGCTGGTAGGGCAACGGCGCCTGGATCACCACGTGCGCGGTGCGACCGGTCGCCAACACATCCTCATCTCCATCTCCGCCGTCGATGGCGAAGGTGCGCAACCACGGCCACCACTCACGGTAGCGATCGGTGTGCGAGAGGGTCGACCAGAGCTCCGCCGGGGTCACGCCGAAGTGCCAGGCCCGGTCGAAGCGAAACGGTGACGGCACCGGACCAGCTTCGCGGCCGGGTCAGGCCGGTGCAAGCAGTGACGCGTCAGTGGGTGGAGGCGCGCCGGCGCCGACCGGTTCGTGCTCGTACATGCCGAGCAAGAGCATCATGGTCGCGCTCCAGACCGCGGCCGCGCCGGCGACGTGGATGCCGACGAGCAGCGCAGGGATGTCGTTGAAGTACTGGATGTAGCCGAGTGCGCCCTGCGCGACGAGGAGCACGAGCAGCACGGTGACACGCTGGTGGATGCCACGCGGCGCGGCGTCGCGTCGGACGAGCCACACCATCAGGAGCACTGCCGCGAGGAACACCCACACGACGCCGCTGTGGAAGCGCGCGGCCGTCTCGATCTTGATGTCGAGGCGCGCCACGTTGTCGTGTTTGCCGCCACCACTGTGGGGACCGGCGCCCGTGACCACGGTGCCGGCGACGAGCACGAGCGTGGCGAGGCCGACCAGCACGCGACCGAGGACGAGGATCCGATGCGAGACGACGACGCGCGCGGGTCCGTCGGGTTGCCCGGACCGTCGGACCAGGACGAGCGCGTCGCTCAACAGGAGGATCGACACGAGGAAGTGCGCCATCACGAAGCCCGGCTTCAAGTCGAACGCGACCGTCAGCTGACCGAGCACCGCCTGCACGAAGACGCCCGCGACGAGTCCCCACGACAACCACACGAGGTCGCGACGACGCGGCGTCCGCACCAGACTGCCGAGGACCGCGAGGATCACCGCAACCGACACGAGACCGGTGAACAGCCGGTTGACGTGTTCGATCGTCGCGTGTTCGCTCGATGCTCCGTGCGCCTGGAGTTGGCTCTTCGGACAGCTCACGCCGACGGGACACCCGAGTCCCGAGCTGGTCAGACGTACGGCGGCACCGGTGACGATGATGATCGCCAGCAGCACCGCGGCCACGATGGTGATCCGGCGGTACGCGAGCGGGCTGAGGTGCGGCACTCGCATGAGAGGCCGATGGTACCGACGGGCTCACCGTCAGTCCGATGCGGGCGTCACCCGACCCCCGAACATCTCGGAGTTGACCCCCACCGGGGTACGTCAACCCTGAGATGTTCGCAGTGGTGTGAGGGGCGTCAGCCGCGTTCGCCGTGCTTGGCGTTGGAGCGGGCGCGGCCGCGGATCTGCTGGTCGAGCACGACCTTGCGCAGCCGCACGTTGTGGGGCGTCACCTCGACGCACTCGTCGTCGGCGATGAATTCGAGCGCCTGCTCGAGCGACATCGGCCGCGGTGGCACCAGGCGCTCGGTGTTGTCGGAACCCGACGCGCGCATGTTGGTGAGCTTCTTCTCCTTGATGATGTTCACGTCCATCTCGTCGGAGCGGGCGTTCTCCCCCACGATCATGCCCTCGTAGACCTCGACGCCGGGCCCCACGAGCATCTGGCCGCGCTCCTGGAGGTTCATCAACGCGAACGTGTTGGTCATCCCGCGCCGGTCGGCCACGAGCGAACCGGTGGGCCGGGTGCGCAGCGCGCCGTGCCAGGGCTCGTAGCGGTCGAACACGTGGTGGAGCATGCCGGTGCCTCGGGTCTCGGTCATGAACTCGGTGCGGAAGCCGATGAGCCCGCGGGCCGGCACCAGGTACTCCATGCGGACCCACCCGGTGCCGTGGTTCACCATCTGCTCCATGCGCCCCTTGCGCAGCGCCAGCAGCTGGGTGACGACGCCCAGGTAGTCCTCGGGCACGTCGATGGTCACGTGCTCGACCGGCTCGTGGATCTTGCCGTTCACCTCGCGGGTGACGACCTCGGGCTTGCCGACGGTGAGCTCGAAGCCCTCGCGGCGCATCATCTCCACCAGCACCGCGAGCTGGAGCTCGCCGCGGCCCTGCACCTCCCACGCGTCGGGTCGGTCGGTGTTGAGCACGCGCAGCGACACGTTGCCGACCAGCTCGGCGTCGAGGCGGGACTTCACCTGGCGG
>DASXXX010000239.1:0-5070 GCA_036502765.1 Acidimicrobiia bacterium
GGCGGCCGGGAACAACCCCCGCTACAACGGCGACCTCGTCGACATCGTCACCGCGACGCTCGGGTACGCGCGCGACCACGGCTTCGACGTGATCGAGGTGAGCGAGCAGGCCGAGGAGCGCTGGACGCGCATGGTCGACAAGGGCGCGGCGGCCACCACCTTCGGCACGATCGGCCAGTACGTGGGCTCGAACATCCCGGGCAAGCCGCGGCGCTACCTGCTCAACACCGGCGGGCGGTTCAAGCTGTTCCAGATCAGCGCCCAGACCGTCGCCGACGACTACCGCGCGTACGAGATGAGGTAGACGGCGAGATGTCGAAGCTCTGACCTACACCGTCGCCACGGGGGTGAGCGGCGAGCCCACGATGCCGGGGAGCCGGAGCGGGGGCGCGGTGAGGAGGAATCGGCTGCGCTCGTGCTCACGCAGCCACGTCGCCAGTTCGTGCAGGTACCACATCTCGCCGAGC
Source organism: Acidimicrobiia bacterium (assembly GCA_036502765.1). Classification (GTDB taxonomy): domain Bacteria; phylum Actinomycetota; class Acidimicrobiia; order IMCC26256; family DASPTH01; genus DASUAS01. The sequence goes on from DASXXX010000239.1 coordinate 468, forward strand.
GGCACGCCGAGCTTGAACAGGCACAGGTTGTGGATCGGCAGCAGCGTGCGCTTGCCGTCGACCAACGGTCCGCCGCCGAGCATCGCCTCGACCGCGTAGTTGTCGGCCACCAACGCGGAGATCTGCGACTCGGCGATCCACTCGAGCAGCGACTCGTCGCGCGGGTCGAGCGCGGGACACATGCGGTGGATCTTCACCGGGTCAGGTTCCTTGTTCCACGCGAGCACCTGGGTCGCGAAGCCGGTGTGGAGCAGCAGCATGTCGCCGGGTTCCACCACCACGTCGTCGGCGGCCATGATCTCCAAGAGCTGCGGAAGCTTGACCGCCTGCGCCTTGTCGCCGAGGTGGTGCGCGAGATCGATCAGCACGCCGCGGCCCTGCACGCCGTGGAACGCCATGTGCTCGAGGCCGAGGTGGTGCGCGAAGCACGCGTGCCCGGCGCCGTCACCGCGCGCGTCGGTGCTCGGCCCGACGAGGTCGACGCCCGCGCGGTAGCCGTTGTAGTAGACGGACTCGGCCACGCCGTCGGCGTCGGCGTCGAACTCGGCGCCCACGTGCGCGAGCGAGTCCCACTGCGTCGAGTACTGCAGCCAGAGCGTCACCTGGTCGTCGGCCCACACGTCGGAGAACGTGTCGTCGCCCTCGCGCATCTCGCGCATCGGCTTGTTGTAGAAGACCTCGGGGGTGCCGTCCATGTCCTCGGTCGGAGCGAGGCGCGGGGGGTAGCGCCGCTGGTTGAGCGCGGTGCCGCCGGGGAAGTCGAGCGGCAGGCTGAGGCAGAACGTGATGCCGTGCTCGACCTCGCGCACGCCCTGCAACACCTTCTCGGGGGTGAGGAGGTTGATGCGCCCGAGCTCGTCGTCGTCGCCGAACTCACCCCACGTGGAGCCCTCCGGACGCTGCGTCCACCGTTTCGCCACCGTTCCCCCTGTTGCACCCGTCGTTGCCGTTGCCAGGTCTCTGTACCGATCGGTACAGTAGCGGTGCCCGGAACGGCTCGCAGGAGGACACCCCAGATGACGGCACCGCAGCCCAGGGCGATCGGTCCGGTGGTCTCGGCCGACGGCCACATCCTCGAACCCACCGACCTCTTCACCACCCGCCTCCCGAAGCAGCTGCGCGACCGTGCGGTCTGGGAGGAGGACTTCGAGATCGAGCCGCTGGTCGAGGGCGGCGCGACGGTCTTCCGTCGCCTGCACACGCCCGGCTTCGAGGGGTGGACCATCTCGCGGTACCGGCAGACCGGTGGCCGCACGCCCGAGGGTGATCCCGAGATCATCCTCGAGGACCTCGCGTTCGACGGCGTCGACGCCGCGGTGATGCACCCCAACCTGTCGCTGTTCGGGCTGTACTCCGACGACCACGAGCTGTCGATGGCGCACGCGCGCGTCTACAACGACTACATCGCGGAGCGGTTCGCGCCGTTCCTCGACCGCATCGCGCCCACCGCACCCATCCCGATCACCGACGTCGACGACGCGGTCGCCGAGATCGAGCGCGTCGCCGCGATGGGTGCACGCGCCGCGCTGCTCCCGGCCACTCCGCCGATTCCGTACTACTCGCGCGACCTCGACCCCGTCTGGGAGGCGCTCGTCGCGACCGGACTGCAACCGTTCTTCCACACGCAGACCGGCGGCGTGAAGGTCGACGATCCCGCGTCCACCACGTTGCGGGTCGTGATGGAACAGGCGAAGCAGGTCAACCAACCGATGACCGAGAAGTCGGCGTCGAAGCGGATGATCACGCAAGCGGTGTACAGCCCGATGGTGCCGTCGCAGTTGATCTGCGAGCTGATCGGTGGTGGAGTCGCCGAGCGCCACCCGAGCCTGCACTTCTCGCTCATCGAGTTCAACGCGCACTGGCTCGGCTCGTTGGTCGGAGCGATGGACAAGTGCTGGGTCACCGGCATCGGCCAGGACCCCGACTGGTGGCTGGGCATCTGGGACGACACGCGCCCGCCCACCGACCAGCCGAACGTCGCGCAGCTCTTCCGTCTCAACGACAAGTGGCCCTACCCGCTCGCACCGAGTGAGTACGTGCAGCGCCAGTTCCACGTGTCGTTCCAGGACGACCCGGTTGCCGTCGCCTGCCGCCACCTCACCGGCGTGTCGAGCATCGTGTGGGGCAACGACTACCCGCACGCCGAGGGCACGTTCCGCGGCAGCCGCGAGCTCATCGCCAAGCAGTTCGTCGGCGTGCCCGACGACGAGAAGGCGGCCATGATCGGCGGCACCCTCGCCGACCTCCTCGGCTTCTCCGCGCCCATCCCGGCGTAGCTGCTCGCGTCAGTCGTCGAGCATCCGGCGGAGCTCGGCGGCGTTGTTCACGCCGTGATCGCGGTAGCAGTTGTTCATGAGCGCGTGGACCTCGCGCGCCTCGCCCGCGAGGTGCTCGAGCTTCTTGGCCCACGGACGGAGCTGCTGCTTCGAGTAGAGGTAGTTGAAGCGCTCGGCTGCGCTGCCTGTGCGTGCGTCCCATGTGTCGTCGGCGCGGCCATGGAAGCGCACCACCGCGAGGTCGTCGTCGGTGACCTCGAGCACGGTCGGCAGCTTCGACGCCCTCGGTGCGTCGACGACCACCAACGAGAGCCGGAGGTCGCGCAGGAAAGCGAGCGTGCGCTCGCGGTCGCGAGCGCGGAACCACGCCGGTGCGCGCAGCTCGACGCAGACGGGAAGGTCGCCGAGCCGCTCGCGCATCCGAGTCAGATCGTCGCGGTTGTCCCGCTTGGGGACGAACCACGCCGGATACTGCATCAGGACCGCGCCGAGCTTCTTCGCCTCCACCAACGGGCGCAGGGCGTCGACGAATCGGGCCCACACCTCGTCGAGCGCGGCGGGGTCCAGGTGGTGTGCGTAGAGGTTGCGCTTCTCCGCCACGTCGGTCGGAAGTTCGTCTCGCAGGTCGCGCCAGAGCGACGCCGGCCGGGTCGGATGCCCCGTCAGCAGCGAGTACGCCTTCACGTTCATGACGAAGTGCTTCGGCGTCCGATCGACCCACGTGCGGGACAGCTGCGGCGAGGGAGGGAAGTAGTACGTGCTGTCGACTTCGACGATGGGGAACCGGCTGGCGTAGAACTTCAGGCGCTCCTCGGCGGTCATCGACCGTCGGGGGTACCAATCGGTCTCCTCGGTGAGTGTCTTGTCGGTCCACGAACAGGTGCCGACGAGCAGGCGAGCCGGAGCGGTCATGCTGGCAGGTTGCCCGGTTGGCGGGCACGAGGAACGAGCCAAGGAACGAGGTGGAGATGGAAGCCGAGGCGATGTTCGTGCGCGACGGCGACGCCTTCGTGGGTACGACCCTCACGCAAGGTGGTTGGGACCGGCGGCACATGAACGGCGCCGCGGTGCTGGCGCTGCTCGGGCACTGCCTCGACGACGTGCCGACGCTCGTGCCGATGGTCGTCGCCCGGTTCACCGCCGACCTGGCCCGACCCGTGCCGATCGGTCCCCGCCTCCGCGTGGTGCCGGAGGTGGTGCGCGAGGGCAAGAAGCTCCAGTTGGTGCAGTTGCGCGTCGTGGTCGACGAGGTCGACCACGCGTGGGCGACGGCGCTCCGGCTCCGGGTCGCCGACCACTCGGATCTCCCCGGCCTGCCGCAGAGCAGCGCCACCACGCCGACCGCCGACGAGCTCCTGACGCCGCGGGAGCAGCTGCGCAGCATGCGCGACGGGAACCGGGACCTCCCCGGTTTCCTCCACGCCATCGACCTGTGGCGCGCGCCGCGGCTCGACGGCAAGGGGTCGGGCTACTGGGCGCGGCTCGACACGCCGGTCGTCGCGGGCGAACCGAACCGCTCGACCGCGTTCATCACGTTCGCGTTCGACTGCGCGAACGTCATGGGCATCGAGAACCCGATGGCGAACGTCACCATGATCAACCCCGACGTGACCGCGCACGTGCTGCGTCCACCGGCAGACGAGTGGGTTGCGGTCACCGGTGAGACGTACGTCGACCACTCGATGGGCCGGAGCATGACGGTGGCGACGTACAGCGACAGCCGTGGGATGTACGCGCAGGGTTCGCTGTCGCAGCTCGTGCAGCCGCGCTAGGAGCCGATACCTCGCAGGAAGATGTCGGCGAAGGGCTTCGCCACGTCGCGCGCCGACACCGCGCCGCCCGACTTCAGCCAGAGGTAGGTGTAGTTGTGCATGCCCAGCCACGCGCGCGCGGTGAGCCACGGGTCGACGGCGCGGAACTCGCCGGTCTCGACCCCGCTGCGCAGGACGTGCTCCACGTGCCGCTCGTACTCGCGTCGGCGGGTGCGGAACTGCTCGGCGCGCTCGCCGGTGAGCGCGGGGAACTCGTGCAGGAACACCCAGACGTGATCGGGGTAGCGGTGGATCACGTCGAGCAGTTCGGTGCCGAGCATCTCGAGCTGCTCCGATGGTGATCCGCCCGCGGCCACGACGCGATCGGCACCGAGCAGCACCTCGTCCATCACCCGGTCGTGGATGGCGGCGAGCAGCTCTTCCTTCGAACCGATGTAGTAGTAGAACGCGCCCTTGCCGAACCCGTTGACCTCACAGAGCTCGGCGATGCCGGTCGCGTGATAGCCGCTGCGGGCGAACACGGTGGCCGACGTGTCGATGATCGCGTCGCGCCGT
>DASXXX010000240.1:0-15132 GCA_036502765.1 Acidimicrobiia bacterium
TGGTGTCGGCGTCGAGCTTCTCGAGCGCGCGCAGCAGCGACGCGGGGTTGCGGGTGAAACGCACGGCCGCGCGGTCGCGCTCGGTGCCCTGGTCGCGCAACGCCCACACCTGCAGCCACTCGGCGACTCGACGCGGCACGAACCCGATGACCCCCGAGAACAGGCCGCCGTCGCTGTCGAGCGCGCTGATCGCGCCGCCCGTGAGCGCGACGGTCCAGCTGGCGAGCGCGACGTCGTAGCTGCGGATGCGAGTGACCTCGTAGGCGAGCACCGCCTCGAGCTCGTCGCGCGTCAAGTCGTCGACGAGGCCGGTGGTGACGGCCACGATCGCGTGCTTCGGTTTCGTGCCGACGCCGAACGAGTTGGGCGCCTGATCGCTGATCACTGCGTAGCGCGGAGGGGTGATCCCGGCTGCGATCGCCAGGCCCTCGAGCAGGTTGCGCACCTCCTGGTGTGAATCGTCCGCGACGACGGCCGCGCCGGTCTCGGCGAGGACCCGCTGTTCGAGGTCGCGGCGCCGCGAGGGGATGCGCACGAGCGCGGTGACGAAGCCGAGCACGAACGCGACTGCGCAGATGCCGCCGACCCCCCAGCCCATCAGCTCCAGCGTCTCGATGCTGTCGGGCCAGATCTCGAGCTTGAAGATGGCGAGCAGCGTGAGGCCCAGCGCCACGGCGACTGCTGCCAACGCGACCGCGATCACGTAGTTGCACGCGGCGATCAGCACCACGGCGACGATGCGGGCACGGTTGCGCCGCTCGAAGAGATCGGTCGCCGCGGCCACGCTCCACTCTAAGGACGCGCTCGAAGGACGCGGCGGCCGAGCGCCGCGCGCCTACGGTGCGGCATGGCCGACGGGCGTCAGGAGATGCTCTCGGAGCTCGCCGGTCGCGTGGACGCGACCGCGCGCACACTCGGCCATCCGTGCCGGGTCGCGGTCGACGGGATCACCGGGTCGGGCAAGACCACGATGGCCGACGAACTCGCCGCCGTGTTGTCGGCCGGCGTCTTGTCGGCTGGCGTCTTGTCGGTAGGACGTGCCGACGTCCATCGCCTCTCGATGGACGGATACCACCATCCGCGTGCGCACCGGCACCGCCGAGGTCGCGATTCGGACGACGGCTACTACGAGGACGCCTACGACTTCGCCGCGTTCGCGATGCAGGTGCTGGTCCCGCTGGGCGCCACCGACAAAGACGGCGCGACCCGCAGCTACCGACCCGCGATCATCGACCTCGCCACGGATCGACCTGCGTCCGGTGAGCGACGGGCCATCGCGCCCGGCGGCGTGCTCGTCGTCGACGGGAGCTTCCTCCAGCGGCCGGAGCTCGCGCCGCACTGGGACGTCGTGGTGTGGGTCGCGGTGCCGTTCGAGGTGGCCGAGGCCCGAGGCGTCGCCCGGGACGCGGACCTGCTCGGGGGCCACGACCGTGCCCAGACGTTGTTCCGCACGCGCTACCACGCCGCCGGTCGTCGCTACCTCGACGAGGTCGCACCTCAAGGCGGCGCCGACGTCGTGGTCGACAACACCGACCTCGCGGCGCCGTTCCTCCGCCCGGTCCGCTGACGCGCGCCTGACTCAGAGCCGCGTCGCCACCAGCGCGAGGAGGGCGCGGTCGGCGCCACGGGGGCCGACGAACGCGGCGCCCAGTGGCAGTTCGTCGTCGTCGAGAAGCGGCGCCACCACCACGGGCGCGCCGGCGAGTCCGGCCAGGCACGTGAGTTGCAGGGCGCAGGTGCGCCACGCGGCCGAGTCGTCGGGAGACTGCTCGAGCAACGGTGCCGCGCCCGGCGCGGCGGGGAGGACGACGACGTCACCCGCCGCAGTGGCGGCGTGCACGCGCGCGGCGACGTCGCCGGCGACCACGCGCGCGTGCGCGACCTCGGCGTCGGTGATGCGCGACGCGTCGCGGAAGCGCGCCGCGATGTCGGGCGCCAGGTCGGGGTGGGTGGTTGCGAACCATTGGCCGTGGCTCTGCCACGCCTCGCGCCCCTGCAGCGTGCGGAACGCGCCGGCCGCGGCCTCCAGGTCGATGCCGATCGGCGATGGCGTCGCGTCCTCGGTGAGGGCGCGCAGGCCGGCACGTGCGTGCTCGCCGACGAGCACCCACGCCTCGGTCGCCCCGAGCATGCGCCCGCTCACGCCGGTCGTCACCGCGGCTTCGCCCAGCAGAGCGTCCATGCCGAGCGCGAGCAGGCGCACGTCGCGCGCGAGGAGCCCGACGGTGTCGAAGCTCGGTGCGAGCGGGACCACGCCCTCCACCGGCACCGCGCCGTGGGTCGGGCGCCACCCGAGGATGCCGCACTGGCTCGCCGGCACGCGGATCGACCCGCCGGTGTTGGTGCCGAGCCCGAGGTCGACCAGTTCCGCGGTCACCGCCGCCGCGGACCCCGACGACGACCCGCCGGTGCGTCGGCCGGGAGCAGCAACGTTGCGGGGCGCGCCGTCGTGCACGTTCACGCCCGCGAGCGACCACGCGAGCTCGTCGCTGACGGTCTTCCCGACGACGGTCACGCCCGCGTCGACGAGCCGCGTCACCGCGAGCGCGTCGCGCGTCGCCGGTTCGTGCGTCGCCGCGTATGCGGGCGTGCCCGCGCGCGTGATGAGGCCCTCGATGTCGAAGAGGTCCTTCACGCCCATCGTGGTCCCGGCGAGGGGGCCCGTGGCGTGCCCGCTCCGCAGCACACGGGGTGCACCGACGAACGCGCCGACCGTGTCGACGGGCACGCCGGTCATCCGGCGTCCTTCGGCCGCAGCGCCGAGACGTGCGCGTGCGCGATGCGCCAGCCGTCGGCGGTGCGGTGCCAGACCTGCGTGCGCTGGATGGTGGCGCCGCCGCGCTCGAGCAGGGCCAGGTGGAGCACGTGGTCGGGTCCGAGTGGCCGCGCCGACTCGTGGTGCCACTCGGCCGGTGCGGTGGCGGGCGCGGTGGCGCGCATGCGCGCGACCGCCTCGCGGTCGAGCTGGTCGCCGTCAGGCCCGAAGCGCGACGTGTCGGGCGCGGTGTCGAAGTACGCGAATGCACCCGCGCCGTCGCCGGCCGCCAGCGCGTGCTCGTAGTCGCGCGCGGCGTGCAGGACCGCGTCGAGATCGGCGTCGGCGGCGGGTTCACCCGTCGGGATCGCCGGTTCAGCCATCGAGATCGGACGTGCGGATGAGGCAGTGCACCCCGTGCACGAGGTTCACCGCCTGCGAGATCTGGAAGTCGCCGGCTGCGGAGAGGAAAGCGAGCGCGGAGGCTTCGTCGACGCCGGTGCGCTCGACAACCAGGGTGATCGCGTTGCGGACGCAGTGCCGCAGCGCCTCGTCGAGGTCGTCGCCGATGCCGATCACGATCGTGTGCGTGCGCGTCTGTCCCCACGGCGCGCGCAGGAGCGCGGCCAGTCGGCGCGGCTCCTCGCCCTGGAGCACGGTGAGCCGCACCGTGGCGCGCAGCGGCGCCTCGAACGCGGTGAGCGCCACCTCGCCGTCACCCTGCGCGAAGTGCGGATCGCTCACGTACAGGCCGGCGCCGTCGACCTGCACCGGCAGCAAGAGACGTGTGCCCACGCCGAGGCGGCGGATGTCGAGGTTGCCACCGTGGGGACCGGGTGGTGTGGACGACGCCGGGGTCGGGTCGTCGCGAGTGATGCCGACCAGACCGAGGAAGGGTCGCAGCGCGAATCCGAGCGCCCGACCCGACGGCGTGTCGATGCGACCGCGGTCGGGGCCGTCGACTCGCGCGAGGGTCGACACGACGGGCGGATGGTCGCCGGACTCGTCGGGCCGCGGGTGCTCCCCGGCGAGCACACCACGCCCGTGGCGGTTGCTCACGATCCCGTAGGGCGCGCGGAACTGCAGGTCGAGCGTCTCGACGCAGAGCACGTCGCCCGGTACCGCACCCCGCACGTGGATCGGTCCGATCACCGCGTGCGGCCCGTCGTCGCCGACCCGAGCGAGCGATGTGCCCTGCAACGCGCGCACGTCGTCGAGCAGCTCGCCGTCGCCGATGCCCCAACGTCCGAAGAACTCGGCGGCGTCCGCGCCCTGGTCGCCCAGCAGTCCTTCGTGGCTGACGGTGTCGATGGTGATCGCGCCGCCGTCGGCGAGGGTCGCGAGCGGGGCCTCGTCGGGGATCGGCAGCGTTCCCCACCGGACGGTGTCGGGACCGGCGGCGACGTAGGTGTCGGCCGGGATCGCCCCGGCGCCGGGCTGCAGCAGTTCGGTCACGACGGTGCTCCGGGGTTCGACGGACACGGGCGTGCGAGGATGCACGCGTGACGAGCGCGCACGCGGGGAACGGGTTGTCGTCGGCCGACTGGGCGACGCTCGCGTGTGTGGCGGAACGGCCCGCGCACGGATTCGCGGTCGCGAGCCGGCTCGCGCCCGACGGTGACCTGGGACGCGTGGTCACGGTGTCGCGCTCGCTGACCTACCGGTCGATCACGCGGTTGCTCGACCGCACGTTGGTCGAGGTGGTGGGGGAGGAGCGCGGTCGCAACGGGCTGACCCGCACGATCTACGCGGCGACGATCGAGGGGAGGACGGTGCTCGGGCAGTGGCTCGGCGAGGCCGTCGAGCCGGCGGACGAAGTGCGTACGGACCTCCTGCTGAAGGTGGTGATCCTCGACGTGCTCGGGCTCGATGGGTCGGAGCTGCTGGCGCGGCAACGGGAGGTCCTGACGCGCGAGGTCGCCACACTCGAGCGCGTCGCCGACCCCGACGATCCGGTGTGGGTGTGGCGAGTGGAGTCGACGCGTGCTTGGCTGCGGTTCGTGGAGCGCGTCGACAGCTCGACTGCCGTCGGGTCCGACAGCGATCACGACGGCGCGGCCGATCGCTCGTAGCTCGCGAGCGCGGCGTCGACGCCGGCGCCGGCGGGAACGGGCACACGATGCCGGCGCACGACCTGCTCGAGCGCGGCGAGCGTCGTGAGCACCGCGTCGGTGCGCGCGTTGTAGCCCATGGTCCCGATCCGCCAGATCCGGCCGTGGAGCGGTCCGAACGACGTGCCGATCTCGATGCCGAAGTGCTCCAGCAGCTCGATCCGCACCGCGTCGCCGTCGACGCCGTCGGGGATCTCGACCCCCACGACGTTGTGCATCCGGTGCCGGAGGTCGCCGAAGGGCGTGAGGCCGAGCGCCTCGATCCCGGCCAGCATCGCCGCGCCGTGCACGCCATGGCGCTCGACCGCGCCCTCGATCCCTTCCAACACGACGAGGCGGGCGCACTCCCGCGCCGCGTAGAGCATGGTGGTCGCCTCGGTGTGGTGGTTCAGCCGGCGTGGTCCCCAGTAGTCGAGCAGCATCGCGACGTCGAAGTAGTTCGACGCGATCGGCGACGTGCTCGGGTCACCGTCGTCGGCGTCGCGGATGCCGGCCTCGACGAGCTTGCGGGCGTCGATGACCTCGACCGCACGCGGCGAGAAGCTCACCGGCGCGCTGCCCGACGGCCCGGCGAGGCACTTCTGCAACCCGGCGGTGGCCACGTCGATGCCCCACTCGTCCATCGCGAATTCGTTCCCGACGATCGACGCGGTGACGTCGACGTAGAGCATCACGCCTTCGCGCCGGCACAGCTCGCCCAGCGGCGCCAGCGGCTGGCACATGGTGGTGGAGGTGTCGCCCTGCACGGTCGCGACCAGCTTCGGGCCGAACGCGGTGATCGCCTCGGCGACCTGTTCGACGGGGACCACCTCGCCCCACGGCACGTCGACCGCGAGCACCTCGGCACCGCAGCGGCGCGCGATCTCCTGCACGAGCTGGCCGAACCGCCCGAACGTCGGCACCAGGACGCGGTCGCCGGGTTCGAGGAGCGACACCAGCGCGGCTTCGATCCCGGCGCGCGCGGTGCCGTCGACGAGGAACGTCGCGTCGTTGGCGGTGCGGAAGACCTCGCGGTAGAGGGCCATGGTCTCGTTCATGGCCGTGGTCATCGCGGGGTCGAATTGTCCGATCAGTTGTGCCGACATCGCCCGCAGGACCCGCGGGTCGGCGTTGATCGGGCCCGGGCCCATGAGCAGCCGCGCCGGAGGGTCGAACGGCTCATGGAGGTTCATTGCTTCACCGCTGGGAACGGTGGGCTCGGGAAGGTGGCATCCCAGTGGCGCGCGATGTCGACCCGCCGGCACACCCACACGTCGTCGTGCGCGACCACGTGGTCGAGGAGACGCTCCAATGCCGCGAACCGACCGGGCCGGCCGATCACGCGCCCGTGCAACCCGATCGAGAGCATCTTCGGCTGCGTCGCGCCTTCGGCGTGGAGCACGTCGAAGGCGTCGCGGCAGTAGGTGAAGAACTGCTCGCCCGAGTTGAACCCCTGTGGCGTCGCGAAGCGCATGTCGTTGGTGTCGAGCGCGTAGGGGATCACGAGCTGGGAACGCCCGTCGACCTCGACCCGGTACGGCAGGTCGTCGGCGTACGAGTCGGAGTCGTAGAGGAACCCGCCGTGCTCGACGACGAGCGCGCGCGTGTGCGGCGAGTCGCGCCCGGTGTACCAGCCGAGTGGTGGCGCGCCCGTGAGCTCGTCGATGATGCGCACGGCTTCGGCCAGATGGGCGCGCTCGACCTCGGGTTCGATCGACTGGTAGCTGATCCAGCGGAGTCCGTGACCGGCGATCTCGTGTCCCGCGTCGACGATCGCTCGCGTCAGTGGCGGGTTGGCCTGCAACGCGCGCGCGACGCCGAAGACGGTCAGGGGCAGATCGCGCGCGGCGAACGCGCGCAGCACCCGCCATGCGCCGGCACGGGCGCCGTATTCGTAGATCGACTCCATGCTCATGTGCCGGTCGGGGAACGCCTCGGCGCCGATGATCTCCGACAGGAACGTCTCGGACGCCGGATCGCCGTGCAGCACGCTGTTCTCCCCGCCCTCCTCCACGTTGAGCACGAACGACACTGCGACGCGCGCCCCGCCCGGCCACTGCGGATCGGGCGGCGTCGCGCCGTAGCCGACCAGGTCGCGCGGGTGGTCGGGACCCGACGGGTCGACGCCGGCGCGGGGGATCGCATCGTCGGTCATGCGAGCTCCTCGTCGAGGCGGAGGACGGTCGCGAGGAGGGCCTCGGCCCCGGCGACGAGGTGCTCGTCGGCGGTGTCCTCGTCGGGGGCGTGACTGATGCCGCCGATCGACGGCACGAAGATCATCCCCGCGGGGACGTGCTGCCCGAGGATCTGCGCGTCGTGGCCGGCGCCGCTCGGCAGCGACGACCATCCGTGCCCGCTCGCGGCGGCGACGGATTCGACCGCGCGCACGACGGCGGCGGCCGACGCGACGGGTGGGACGAGCTGGCCGGGCGTCACGTCGAGCGTGACCGGTCGGCGGTCTCCGATGGTGGTGAGGCGCACGCCGAGCGCGTCGACCGCGGCCGCGAGCCGCTCCGGGTCTTCGTCGCGCAGCTCCACGCTCACGAGCGCGGTGCCGGGGACGACATTGCGGACGTTCGGCGCGACGGTCACGTGACCGCAGGTCGCGACGCGGACCTTGCCGTCGAGCGCGAGAGCTTCGACGGTGAGCACGACCTCGGCGGCCGCCGCGAGCGCGTCGCGCCGGAGGTCCATGGGCGTGCTGCCGGCATGGTTGGGGCGGCCGCGCACGACGACGTCGAGAGCCTGGCGCCCGGTGATCGCGGGCACCACGCCGAGCACGTGGCCGCGCGACTCGAGCACGGGGCCCTGCTCGACGTGCACCTCCACGAACGCATCGATCTGGTCGAGCGGCCAGCGCGCGGTGTCGAGGCCCGCCGGATCGCCGCCCGCGCCGGCAAGCCGTTCGGCGATGGTGGCGCCGGTGTCGTCGACCTGCTGCAGCTCCGACGACGTCACCTGCCCGACGACGGCGCGACTGCCGGTCATCCCGTCGGTGCCGCGTGCGCCCTCCTCGTTGGCGAACGCGACGGCCAGGACACCGTGACGCAGCGGTTCGGCGTCGCGCAGCGCGGCGAGGACCTCGACCGCGGCGACGACCCCGTAGACGCCGTCGAGCCATCCGCCGTCGATCACCGTGTCGAGATGGCTGCCGGTGGCGATCCAGCGGTCGGCACGGCCCGGACGCCGCGCCACCAGGTTGGTGGCAGCGTCGACGGTTGCGTCGGCGCCCGTGGCGAGGAGCCACTCCTGCACCGTCGTGCGCGCTCCGATGTCGAGCGCGCCGAACGCCTCGCGGGTCACACCACCGGACGGCGTGGCGCCGATGGCACGGAGGGTGCGCAGCCGCGCCAGCAACCGGTCGCCGTCGACGTGCACCGATGCACTCACGGCGCTGCGACCATCTGCTCGACGCGCAGGACCGCGATCTGGCACACCTGGCGCAAGGCCTCGGAGCGTTCGGTGGCGGGCTCGTGACCGAGTCGCTGCTCGAGGTTGGCGGCGATCTCGTCGGCGGTGCGCCCGCGCACCGCGAGGATGAACGGGAAGCCGAATCGCTCCCGGTACGCGACGTTGTCGCGGCGCAGGCGTTCCATCACGTCGTCGCCGTCTTCGTCACCATGTCCGTTGTCGGTGGCGCGGTCGAGGCCGGCCGAGGCTTGCTCCGAGACCGACGCCGCCGCCATCGGGCCGCGCGAGCCGAGCTCCGGGTGCGCGCGCAGGAGCTCGAGGGCGTCGTCGTCGTCGAGCGATTCGACCGCGCGTGCGAACGCGTCGGCGAGCGCGGCGCGGTCGGCGAACGGTCGCTGCGACCACGCGGCGTCGGCGAGCGCAGGCGAGTCCTCGAGGACGTGGCCGAACGTCGCCCGGAACTGGGCGCGGTCGAGCGCATTCACCGCGGCGATCGTCGCCGGCTCGGTCCTCGACTCCGACACCGTCAGCTCCCGCGGTACGTCGTGTACGACCACGGTGACACCAGCACTGCGACGTGCACGTGCGTGTCATCCGCGCGCACGACGAACCGGACGGGCACGACGTCGTAGAAGGTCGGGGTGCTCCCGAAGTAGCCACCGACCGCGTACCGCAGCTCGTGGGTGCCCGGGGCGAGGAGCGGCACGCCATCACCGCCGGCGCGGCCGTCGACATCGGTGATCAGGTCGGTGGTCACCAACTCGGTCGGCACGGGCGTGTCGGTCGCGTCGCCGGGTGCATGGAGCACGAGCGCCACCGCCATCCCGGCCGCCGGCCGACCGGCCGACACGTCGAGCACGTGGAGGGTGAGGCGGCACGTGCCGTCGGCGCCCGTCATCCGCACGGTCCCGCGACGATCGACTGGCAGATGCCGTCGATGATCTTCGCGCCGTCTTCCTCGGCCAGCTCGCGATACCAGTCGTCGGTGGCCTGCGGGTCGGCTCCGTGCGACAGGCGGGCGCGCTTCAGTGCGCGCTCCACGATCGACGCGGCACGCGGCACCCGGGTGGCGGAGTAGCGGGTGAGAGCGTCCTCGACCCCGACGCTGGTGGTGCCGAGGCATCCGCCCAGGACCAGCGCGTCCTCCATCGCCAGGCACCCGCCCTGTCCGAGGTCGGGCGCGGTGGTGTGCGCGGAGTCGCCGAGCAGCGCGACCCGACCGCGCGCGAAGGAGTCGAGCGGTTCGTGCGTGTGGATCGACACGTTCGCGACACCCGACTCGTCGAACCCCTCGATCAGTCGCTGCACGCGGCCGTCCCAGCCGACGAAGTGCTTCCGCAGCTTCTCGCGCGCATTCGTGCGGTCGACCGCGGGCTCGTCGAGCGGGACGTCGAAGAAGAAGTACTGGCCGTCGCGGACCGGCATGGTGGACACCCGCTTCCCTTCGCCCACGTGCACGACCCATGATCCTGGCGCACCCAGCGACAGCTCGTCGGGCACGACGCCGTTCCAGTTGTGGTAGCCGACGTACGAGCGCTCGACCGGCGTGTCGACGACCAGGTCGCGAAAGCGCGAGTGGGTGCCGTCGGCGACGACCACCAGATCGCCCTCGTACCGCGTGCCGTCGGCGGTGAGCACCGTGACGTGGTCGCCCTCGTCGACGACCGACTCGCAGCGCGTCCCCGTATGCAGGTGGTCGCCCACCGCGTCGACCAACAGGGCCTGCAGGTCGGCGCGGCGCACCGGATAGGGACGCTCACCCACCCGCCGGACGAGTGGTTCGAGGCTGAAGTCGCACAGCGTGGTGCCCGCGACGTCGCGGTAGCAGAGGCGCTCCATGTGCCCGCCGACCGCGGCGATCTCCGCGCCGAGGCCGAGCGCATCGAGCACCTTCACCCCGTTGGACCACAACGAGATCCCCGCGCCCACCGGCCGGAGGGTCTCGGTCTGCTCGAGGACCACGACGCGCTGGCCCGACCGCAGGAGCGCGGCGGCGGTGGTGAGGCCGCCGATGCCGCCCCCGATGACCACCGCCTGCAGGTCCCGCATCGCCCGTGCACTCCTTGTCGGTACTCGTTGTCGGTACTCGCCGTCCTCGGCTCCGTCAGGCCGGGATACATGGTTTCAGATTGACTATGTGTACACGCACTGGCACACTGATTGCAATCCATGGAGATCCCCGTCGCGACCTGGACCCCGGCCCACGAGCCCCTGGCCTACGAGGCCGTCTACGACGAGCTCCGGCGCGCGGTCGTGAGCGGCGAGCTCGCCGGGGGCAGCCGGCTCAGCGAACCCGAGCTCGCCGCCCGCCTCGCCGTGAGTCGCACGCCGGTCCGGGAGGCGTTGCGGCGCCTGGAGAGCGACGGTCTCGTGGTCCGCAGCCCGGTCGGCGGCCTCGTGGTCACCGAGACCGGACCCGACGACCTCGGCGACATCGGCCTGCTCCGCATCGAGGTCGACGGCCTGGCTGCCCGACTCGCCGCCAGCCGTGGGCAGGCCGCCGACTGGGACGAGGTGTTCGAGCGCGTCGAGCGCCTCCGGGTTGCGCCCGACGAACGGGTGCTGGCCCGCGAGCACCACGACCTCCACCGCGCGATCTACGCGGTGGGCTTCAGCCCCCGCCTGGCGTCGGTCTTCTCCGTGCACCTGCTCCCGTACATCGAGGAGGCGGTCAACGTCGGCCCCGGATTCGGCGCCGACCCGCTCGGGTCGTACCGCCAGCACCACGAGCTGGTGTCGATCCTCGCGGCGGGCGATCCCGAGACGGCAGAGGCCGCCAGCCGTGAGCACGCGCGTTCCGGTGTCACCTACGCCAAGGCGCGGCGTGCGCCCGCTCCCGTACCCCCTTCCTCATTCCCAGCCCCCTCACCCCCCGAGGACCGATGAGAAACGACGTGCTCCGGCCGTACTGGCATCCCGTGGGCTGGGCCTCCGAGCTCGGCGACGCGCCGACGCACACGGTGCTGCTCGACCAACCCCTCGTCATCTGGCGCCGCGCCGACGGCGCCCCCGTCGCCATGGACAGCGTGTGCCCGCACCGCGGCACCTCGCTCGCGCTCGGCACCGTCGACGGAGACTGCGTCGTGTGCCCGTACCACGGGTGGCGGTACGCCGACGACGGCGCGTGCGTGTCGATCCCGCAGTTCGCACCGGAGACGCCCATCCCCGCGCGTGCGCACACCACCGCGTTCCGCTGCGAGGAACGCTACGGGATCGTGTGGGTCGCGCTCGACGACCCGATCGTCGACATCCCCGCGTTCCCGGAGTGGGACGACCCGGCCTACCGCCACGTCGAGTGTCCGGCGTACACGTGGACCACGAGCGCGCCGCGCATGGTCGAGAACTTCACCGACTTCGGGCACCTCGGCTGGCTGCATGACGGCTACCTCGGCACCAAGGACGATCTCGTCGTGGCCAAGCACACCGTCGACGACCTCGGACCGGACCTCCGCTACGAGGTCTCCATGACGGTGCCCAACACCAACGACGAGTTCGCGGTCACTGACCTCGGCTCCGACCTCGGTCTCCAGACCAACACCTACGTGCTCACGTTGCCCCACACCATCCACCTGCAGTGCACGTATCACGACACCGGAGGTCACCGGACGCTGTACTTCGTGGTGCAACCGAACTCACCCACGCAGTCGACCGGGTTCTGCTACCAGTCGCGCGACTTCGACCTCGAGGGCGCCGACGCGCCGTACGCTGAGTTCCAGGACCTCCTCGCCGAGCAGGATCGACCGATCGTCGAGAGCCAGCTGCCGCGGGAGCTGCCGCTCGACCCGGTCGCGGAGCTCCAACTGCCGTTCGACCGGGTCGCGATCGCGTACCGGCGTGCGCTCGCTCGGCTCGAGCGAGGTGCGGCGTGACGGAACACCTCCCCGATGTGGCGCCGGAACGGATCGATGTCGACGGCGTCGCCGTCGTCAGCTGGACCGACGCGCAGGGCTGTCGCCGCGCCGCGCTCGATCGGTGTCCGCACCGGCGGGCGCCGCTGTCGTCAGGGACGGTGCACGACGGTGTCCTGCGGTGCGCGTACCACGGCTGGGCGTACGCGGGTGATGGCAGCTGCGTCGACATCCCCGCCCTCGGGCCCGACGCGCGCATCCCTGCCCGCGCGCACCTCGACATGGTCGAAGGCGACACCGCGCCCGAGGATCGCACCGGCGTCGGCGGCAAGGACAAGGCCGCGTGGCTGGACGGCGACACGGACGGGCTCGAGCACTTCTGGCACGCGGTGGTCCGGCAGCATGAAGTAGCGCCGGGCGTGAAGACCGACGCGCAGCTGCTCGGCCGGATGTGGACCGTCGCCCGCGATGCCGGGGGCGCGCTCACGGCGACGCGTGACGACGGGGTCGTGGCCGCGGCGGTCACCGAGCACCTCGACCACGTGTGGGTCTCGCCCGAACCCCCGCGGGCGCCCCTGCCCGACGTGGCCGAGTGGGGCGCCGACGGCTGGTACCACCGCCGGCTGAGCCGGGCCGAGGGCCGGCTCGGCGTCGGGCTCCTGCTCGACAACCAGCTCGACGCCGCGCACTTCGCGTTCGTGCACGCGGCGACGTTCGGCCGCCGCGAGGCCGCGTTCCTGCCGCCGGCGGAGATCGACCAGCACGACACGGTCGCGACGCAGATCCTGCGGGTTCCGATCGCGGCGCGCAACGATCCGCAGGCCGGGGATGCGCGCCCGGTCGAGCAGCACCGCACGATGCACTACGAGTTCCACGCGCCGCTCTGGCTACGCCTGCAGCTCGACTACGAGGAGCTCGGCGGCTCGACCATCATCCTGTTCGCATTCGTGCCGCTCGCGGCCGGGCTCGCGCGCATGGACGTCGACATGCTGTTCGCGCATCCCGACGGCTTCACCGCCGAGCAGCTCGACGAGCGGATGGAGTTCGAGGAGCAGGTCGTCGGCGAGGACGTTGCGCTCCAACTGCTCTTCGACGACCTGCGCCTCCCGCTCGACCCGTCGGCCGAGTTGCACACCAAGGCCGATCGCTACAGCCTCGTCTGTCGTGAGCTCATCCGCCGCCTGCTCGACGAGGTGATCGTCGCGACATGACTCTGCTCGACGGTGTGCTCGTCGCCGCCGCCGGCCTCGTGTGTGGGATCGTGAACAGCATCGCGGGAGGTGGATCGCTGATCCTCTTCCCGGCCCTGCTGGCCACCGGCATGCCGTCGCGCTCGGCCAACGTCACCAACTCGGTTGCGGGCTGGCCCGGCTACGTGGGTGGGGTGGTGGGCTTCCGCGACGAGATCGTCGAGCAACGTCGCCGGCTCCCGCGCCTCGTCGTGGCCGTGCTGCTCGGTGCGACGGTGGGATGCGTCGCGCTCCTACTCACGCCCGAGGGCGCGTTCGACGTGGTCGTGCCGTTCCTCGTGCTGTTCGCCACCTTGCTCACGGCGGTGCAACCGGCGGCCAAGCGGCGAATGGAACGCCGGGGCGGCACGCGCGACGTCCCCGGCGCGGGAGCGGTCGTCGCCATGTTCTTCGCCGCGGTCTACGGCGGCTACTTCGGCGGCGCGCTGGGAGTGATCATCGTCGGCGTGCTCGGCGTCACCATCGACGACACGCTCAAGCGGCTCAACGCCTCGAAGTCGCTGCTGACCTTGGCGAACTCGTCGGTCACGGTGGTGATCTTCAGCCTGTTCGGCCCGGTGCAGTGGGTGTACGTCGCGGTGGCGGCACCGTGCACCCTGATCGGCGGATACCTCGGTGCGCATGCAGCGAAGCGGCTCGACGAGCGGGTGCTGCGGGCGTCGGTCGTGGGCATCGGTGTGGTGGTGTCGATCTACCTGTTCGCGCGAGCGATCTGACGGCGGCAGCGACGAGGAGTCGAGATGACGGCAGACATGCCCACGTTGTTCGCGGTCTACCTGGGCGGCGACCTCGCCGACGGGCGAATGGGCGAGGACCACGAGGTCGTGTTCGTGGTGGGCACCGACGTCAAGGACGTCCGCACCCGTGCCCGCGCGAAGTGGGGTGGGAGCGGGACGGCGCACGTCGACGCCGTGCGCCGCCTCGACAGCATCGACGGCTTCCGGATCGAGCTCGAGCACGTGGGTGGCGACGACCGCACCGAGCTCGACAACACCTACGAGCCCGAATAGCGGCGAGCCCGAAGAGCGGCGAGCCCGAAGTGCGGCGAGCCCGAAGTGCGGCGAACCCGAAGAGCGGCCCCTACCGAGCCGGGTCGTTCAGCCGAGCTCGAACGTGGTGACGCCGAAGACGCGGTCGAGGTACAGCTCGGGGGCGGGACCGCGGTACATACGGGCGGTCTCGAACACGGGCTCGAGTCCGAGGTCGCGCGCCAGCGCCGTGCCGTCGACGTTGGGGGTGGGCACGTCGAGGAAGATCGGTCCGTCATCGACGTGCGCCACCAGCGCCAAGAGCAGCCGTTCGGCGGCCGTACGGTCGGGGCAGAAGAGCGGGCCGATCTTGTGGCCCTCGCGGCACGCGCGCGCGACGCCGTAGCCCTCGATCCGGTTGCCGTCACCGACTGCGAGCGCGGTGCTCCCCGGCGCGGTGAGCCACCGCGCGAGAAAGGCCGGACGAGGTGCGGGGAACACCTGGTGCGCTCGTTCGAACGTCACGAGCGCATCGAGGTCACCGATGCCGAGCGCGCGGAGGTCGTCGCCGCCGGTCGAAGTCAGATCGAGGGTCCCGCCGTACCGGACGCTGTGGTGCGCGGTGACGAACCCGTCGCGCGCGTAGTTCGCCTCCTGTTCGAGCACACCGTCGAGCCCGAGCGTGGCGGCCTCGACGCGAGCGAGCCCGGCCTCGAACAGCTCCCGCCCCAGCCCGCGACCGCGGAGCCGCGGCCGGCAGATGTAGAAGCCCACGAACGCGAAGGTGGCGTCGTAGCGCACGACCGACAG